>NZ_JBEXHQ010000009.1:17307-154503 GCF_040607915.1 Micromonospora sp. NPDC005215
CTTGCCCTCGTCGTCCTTGCCGTTCTCGTCCTTGCCGTTCTCGTCCTTGCCCTCGTGGTCCTTGCCCTTGTCGTCCTTGCCGTTCTCGTCCTTGCCCTCGTGGTCCTTGCCCTTGTCGTCCTTGCCGTTCTCGTCCTTGCCGTTCTCGTCCTTGCCCTCGTCGTCCTTGCCGTTCTCGTGGTCGTAGGAGTCCTCCTCCTCGCCCCACTCGCGGTCCTCGCCCCGGTCTTCCTGGGCCGGCTTGAGCTTGACCTTGCCGGTGACCTTGGACCACACGAACGCGTGCTCCTGCCGATCCGGGCAGATCTCGAGGAGCTTGATCTCTTCGCCGGCCTTGACGACGTGCGGCTTGGCGTAGACCTTGCCGTCCTGGTCCCGGCCGTCGTCGTGGCCGTTGGCGTAGGCGATCCCCGGTGCGAACACCAGGAGCGACGCGCCGCCGAGCGCGGCGCCCGCAACGACCTTCCCGAGCATCTTCTTAGCCATGACCTGCGTCACTCCATCCCTGTTGTCCTGTGCCCGGCGACAACCGAGCTAAGACCGACGTTAGACCGTTTCATGACTTATGAAGTGAAAGATTCGCGTTTTGACCTTTGGTCAAAGTAAGAGGTGAAGGGGTGCTACGCGGCTTTCGGCGCGCCCCGCGCCATCTCTGGCGGCGCGGCGCTTTCCGGGCGACCCGCGGCGTTCGGCGCTCGTCGTGTCGGACCGCCTTGGCCATCCGGTAGTGCCGGCGGCGGTCTCGGACGTGCCGCTCGGGCGTGCACGCAGGTATCGTCCGAAACGGATCCGGGGGTGAGCCGCGCCCGTCACGCATCGAGCCATTGCCATGGAAGCGCTCCCATGTAAGAATCGGCGCACGCGGTTCGGGGAGCCACACCGCGCAGGCAGGCAGTCGAGGGCACCCGGTTCACCGGGGCGACATCCCGCCGTCGATCGACCCGCCACCGCGCTGGTCGTGCATCACCACCACCAAATCGCCCGTCCGGGTCGGGCATCCCCGAAAAATCCCGTTGGCGCCGGCGGCCGTCCGTGCAGGACGCCCACCGGGCCGTCTCGCCGGGCCGTACGTGGGCCCGGTCTCGCCCAAGGAGATCAGTGGCATGAATGTGTGGAGAAGGCTGTCCGGCCAACGCCGGGCCCTCGCGCTCGCCGGCGCGGGTGCCCTGGTCGCCGGCGGGCTGGTGACGATCCCGGTCACCGCGGCGCAGGCTGCGACGCAGTGCGACATCGCGTACACGAGCAATGACTGGCAGGGCGGCTTCACCGCCAACATCACCATCAAGAACCTCGGCGACCCGGTCAACGGCTGGACGCTCGGCTGGACCTTCCCCAACTCCAGCCAGCGGGTGCAGCAGGGCTGGTCGGCGACGTTCGCCCAGTCCGGCAGCCAGGTCACCGCCCGCAGCATGTCCTACAACGGCACCCTCGCCACCGGTGCGTCGACAAGCATCGGCTTCAACGGCGCGTGGAGCGGCAGCAACCCGAAGCCGACCTCGTTCACCCTCAACGGCGTGGTCTGCGGCGGTGGCACCAACCCGACCACGGCACCGCCGACCTCGGCCCCGCCCACCTCGGCCCCGCCGACCACGGCCCCGCCGACCTCGGCCCCGCCGACCACTGGTCCGCCGCCCACCACGCCCCCGCCGGGAGTGAAGGTGGACAACCCCTACGCCGGGGTCCCGGGCTACGTGAACCCGGAGTGGAAGGCCAAGGCGGACGCCGAGACGGGCGGCAGCCGGGTCTCGAACAACCCCACAGCCGTCTGGCTGGACCGGATCGCCGCGATCAACGGCACGCCGAACAGCAGCTCCAACGGCGCCTTCGGGGTGAAGGACCACCTGGACGAGGCGCTGCGCCAGGGCGCCGGCTACATCCAGTTCGTGATCTACAACCTGCCCGGCCGCGACTGCTCGGCGCTCGCCTCCAACGGTGAGCTGGGCCCGAACGAGCTGCCCAGGTACAAGTCCGAGTACATCGACCCGATCGCCGCGATCCAGAGCGACTCGAAGTACCGGAACATCCGGATCATCAACATCATCGAGATCGACTCGCTGCCGAACCTGGTCACCAACACGTCCGGTCAGGCCGGTGGCACTGTCATGTGTGACACGGTCAAGGCCAACGGCGCGTACGTCAACGGTGTCGGCTACGCCCTGGCCAAGCTGGGCGCGATCGGCAACGTCTACAACTACATCGACGCCGGGCACCACGGCTGGCTCGGTTGGGACAGCAACTTCAACCCGTCCGCCGAGATCCTGAAGACCGCCGCTGTCGCCTCCGGCAGCACCGTCAACAACGTGCACGGCTTCATCACCAACACCGCGAACTACTCGGCGCTCACCGAGCCGTACTTCAAGGTCACCGACAACGTCAACGGCCAGACGGTGCGCCAGTCCAAGTGGGTCGACTGGAACTACTACGTCGACGAGCTGTCGTTCGCCCAGGCGTTCCGGACCAAGCTGGTCTCGTTGGGCTTCAACTCCAACATCGGCATGCTTATCGACACGTCCCGCAACGGCTGGGGCGGCGCCAACCGGCCCACCGGCCCGGGCGCGACCACAAGCGTCGACACGTACGTCAACGGTGGTCGGGTCGACCGCCGGGCGCACGCCGGCAACTGGTGCAACCAGTCCGGCGCGGGTCTCGGCGAGCGGCCCCGGGCGAACCCGGCGACGGGCATCGACGCCTACGTCTGGGTGAAGCCGCCGGGCGAGTCGGACGGCTCCAGCTCGGAGATCCCGAACAACGAGGGCAAGGGCTTCGACCGGATGTGCGACCCGACGTACGGCGGTAACGCCCGCAACGGCAACAACCCGACCGGGGCGCTGGGAGGCGCGCCGATCTCGGGTGCGTGGTTCTCCGCCCAGTTCCAGGAGCTCATGCGCAACGCGTACCCGGCGCTCTGACCGGATCGCGCCCGTAACCACCCGCCGCCGGCAGTAGGTGAGGCACTGCCGGCGGCAGGTCCCCCGGGTCCCCGGCCCGACCGTTGAGGTCGGGTCGGGGACCCCCCCTCGTGCCCGATCAGGGCACTGTGCGCTCGATCGCCGCCCGACCCTGCTCGGCCAGATCGCGGCGGGCCTTGTCCAGGTTCTCCGGGGTGAGGTCCTGCCCGCGGGCCATCACCAGATCCTCCGGCTCCCACTGTTGCTCCGCGCCGGTACGGATGTTGTCGCCGCCGGCACCGGTGCCCGTCCCGGTCGCCCCGGTGCCGGCGGCGTACGGGTCGCCGATCAGCTCGTCGGTGTCCGGCGCGAGGTCGTCCGGCCGGCCGCGCGGCTCGGTGAAGCCGGGGGTGTCCTGGTCGGGGCCGCCGCCGGTCCGAAACTGCACGACAGTGACGTCATCGTCCACCGCCGAGGCCACCTCCGGGCTGTCCTCCAACGGCGGTTGGCGATCGCGATCGGTCATGGTGGCGCCTCCTGTGTCCGACACGGTGCCTGGTTGCCCCGGCGTACCCCCTCGTGCCGGGCTCATGCCGAAGGGCCAGCCGTCAGGTGCCGGGCTGCTTCTCGTTGGGGGCCGGCGGCTCCGCCGGGCGCCGCCACTGCCAGAGCAGCATGAGCAGGCCGAAGACGAGCATCACCAACCCGGCCCACAGGTTGATCCGGACCCCCTGGGCCTTGTCGATCTCGGCGGCGCTGTCGAAGATGCCGATCAACGTCACGATGACCCCGTACGCCACGAAGAGGCCACCGATCACCCGACGGATGTCGAACAACCGGGCGGCGGCGGAGCGGCGCTGCTCCTCCTGCGACTCGTCGATCAGCGGGTCCTGTGCCGGCTGGCCGTCGTTGCTCATCTGCCGACTCCTTTCCTAGAAGACCGGGATGTAGAAGAGGGCGGCCAGCGCGACCGCGATCACGCCGAGCAGCACCGGGGAGCGGTACCAGACGGCGTCTCCGGCGAGCACGTCCCCCTTCAGGTCGACGCCACCCATGCCGTAGACCAGCCCGCGCAGCTCCTCGTCGCGCTTCGGCGCGGTGAGCGGGGTGATGATCGCGGCGACCACCACCGCCGTGACGAATGCGAGACCGGCGCCCCAGAAGCTCTCCTCCAGGTCGGAGTTGAAGTCGATGACGCCACCCTTGTAGAGCAGGTAGAGACTGAGCGACACCAGGGTGCCCAGCAGCAGCGACCAGAAGCCGGCCAGCGCGCTCATCCGCTTCCAGAACATGCCGATGATGAAGGTGGCGAAGAGCGGTGCGTTGAAGACGGAGAAGAGCGCCTGGATGTAGTTCATGATGTTGCTGAACCCCGCCGCGATGAACGCCGTGCCGATGCCGACCACCACGGCGGCGACCGTCGCCCACCGACCGACCCGCACGTAGTAGTCGTCCGGCCGGTCGCGGCGGATGTACGCCTGCCAGATGTCGTAGGTGAAGACGGTGTTGAAACCGCTCACGTTGGCAGCCATGCCGGCCATGAACGAGGCCAGCAGGCCGGTGACCGCGACGCCGAGCACGCCGTTGGGGAGCAGGTCGCGCATCAGCAGCGGGATCGCGTTGTTGTACTGCAGGTCGCCGCTCTCCGCGCCGAGACCCTTGACCGTGACCAGGGCCACCAGGCCGGGGATAATCGTGACCAGGGGGATGAACAGCTTCGGGTACGCGGCGATGATCGGCGTACGCCGGGCGGCGCTCATGTTCTTGGCCGAGAGGGCGCGCTGCACCTCGGCGAAGTTCGTCGTCCAGTAGCCGAACGACAGCACGAAACCGAGGCCGAAGACGATGCCGATCCACTGCGCGCCGAGCGGGTTGGCGGTGCTGCCGGTGTCCTGCCAGGCGTGCAGGCCCGCCTCGCCGAGCTTGGAGTCGCGTACCGCGTCCATCAGACCGTTCACCCCGCCGACCTTGACCAGGCCGATCACGGTGACCGGGATGAGGCCGGCCAGGATGACGAAGAACTGGAGCACCTCGTTGTAGATCGCTCCGGTCAGACCACCGATGGTGATGTACGCCAGCACGATCGCCGCGCCGACCACGATCGCGGTCCAGAGCGGCCAGCCGAGCAGTGCCTGCATCACCAGGGCCAGCGCGTAGAGGTTCACGCCGGCGATGAGCACCTGGGCGACGGCGAAGCTGAGCGCGTTGAGCAGGTGGGTGGGGCGGTTGAACCGCAGCCGCAGGTACTCCGGCACGCTGCGGACCTTGGAGCCGTAGTAGAAGGGCATCATCACGATGCCGAGGAAGACCATCGCCGGCACCGCGCCGATCCAGTAGTAGTGGACCGTCATGACGCCGTACTGGGCGCCGTTCGCGGCCATACCGATGATCTCCAGCGCGCCCAGGTTCGCCGAGACGAAGGCGAGCCCGGTCACCCAGGCCGGCAGGGACCGGCCGGAGAGGAAGAAGTCGACGCTGGTCCGGATCGCCCGGCGCGCGGCGATGCCGACCCCGAGGACGGTGACGAAGTACAGCGCCAGAATCAGGTAGTCCAGGCCGTTCATGTTGAGCCGAAGACCGTCGCCGTCCATCCCGTCACCCCTCGTCCCGACGTCTGCGCTGGTTGGTGCGCGCGCGCCCTATTACCCCGTGTGGCCTTTTTCACGCCTCGACGCAGGTTGAGCTGGGTTCGGGCGAATTTCGGGGGTCGCGCGGGCCGGTCGGTCGCCGCCGAGAGCGCGTCAGCCACCGCGCAACGCAAGGGGCGCCCCGGCCGACCGGCCGGGGCGCCCCGTGGTGCGTCGCTCAGCGACCCAGTACGCGGTCCAGGAAGTCCCGGTAGTTGCGCACCGCCATCCGCAGTTGCTCGGTGTCGGCCGAGCCGGCGTCCTGCCACCCGCCCAGCGTGTTCTTCTGCGCGGCCAGCGCCGAGGAGAGAGCCTGGATGGCCTCCTCCACCAGCGACTGCGCCTCGCCGGCCGCCGCGTGCGGATCATCGACGAAACGCAGCTGCACGTCCCGCCAGCGGTCCCGGAAGCCCTGCGCGGTGTCGGTGTCCAGGAGTGTGGCCGGCTCGGCCGCGACGGTCGACCCGGCGGGCCGCGATGTCCCGGCGGCCCCCAACGACGTGCCGTCGGTCTCGGTGTCGACCGGCTCGCCGTCCGCGTCCGGATCGACCATCTCCGGTGTCGCGCTGCCGTAACCGGCCGCACCGGCGGCCACCGCGTCCGGGTCGGCGTCCCGGCGGTGCAACTCGGCCGTGGGGTCGGCCCGCAGGCCCTCACGCTCGCCGTCCTCGGCACCGTCGCCCGGCTGGGCCGTCCGCTCGGCCCTGGCGTCCGGCTGATCCTGCGGATTGGGGCTGGCCAGTGCCGATGCCGCCACCGCGTCGGCCACCGTGGTGGCGCCGAACGCCGTCGGCAGCGGCCCCGGCTCGTGGAAACCGCCCTCGTCGGCGGACCGGTCGTCCCGCCGGTGGCGCGGGTCGGAGTCGTCGGCGCGCTCGTCGTCGACCGGGTCGTACGCGGCATCCCGCTCGGTCGCGTCGGCCCGCTCGATGTCGTCGGATCCCCGGTCGTCCAGGGCATCCTCAGGGACGTCCGAGCGGCCGGCCCGGTCGCCGGTCGGCGGTACCGGGACGGGCGCGGACCGGACGGCCTCCGGGTGGTCGTTGCTCACCTGTTGCTCTTCCTGGCGCATCGGTGGCCTCCTCAGCGGCTCGTGGAGTCGTGGTCCGGGTGGTGGCGCTGTTCGGGCGTACGGTGGCCGACCGGCTCCTCGCCGAGCAGATCGGCGAAGAGTGCCCGGTAGTGCACGACCGCCTGGCGCAGCTCCTCGGTGCTGGCCTCGCCCCGGGAGTTGCGCAGGTGGATTTCGTGCGCGTCGCGGTAGTTGGTCAGCGTGCGAGCGTGCTCGACGGAGAGATGGGCGATCTGGTCGGAGAAGTCCCCGGTCGGGTAGCCCTGCTCCTCGATGAGCCGGGTGACCAGAGCGTCGGCGTCGCCAACCGTTTCGCCGGGTGAGTCGATGAAGCGCACCTGGAGTTCCTCCCAGGCGGCGCTGTAGCGGGCCCGGGACTCCGGGCTGAGCGGGGTGAGCGTGAGCTCGGCGTGCCGGCGTTCCCGGTCGCGCAGTTCGCGCTCGGCGGCGGATCGGCTGTCCTGCTCCTCCACCACCCGGTCGTACTCCGGCCCGAACCGGTCGCGCAGCGCGCGACGGCGGCCGAGCGACCGGACGGCCACGGCCAGCACCGCGACGATCACGAGCACGACGAGCACGATGACGATTACCTGCGTGGGCGACATGGGCTCCTCCTTCGTCACCTGGTATTCCCTCCGCGTACTGATCGCCAATCCCGATCCGGGGCACTTTCTGGCCGGCTTGTGTCCGGGGACGAGAGAAGCGCTGTCCAGGCCCGCGGCGCCGCCAACCTGACCGAGTCCAGAAAGCGCGCCCGCTCAGGTCGACCGGGAGCGGATCCGCCGTCGCGCATCTCGGAGCGTCGATGTCGGCGCGACGGGCAGTAGTGCAACGGCCCCCGATTACGTATCCTGCCCAAGGCGCCCGCGCCGGTGCCCGGTGTCACGCCGGGCGCGCAGCCGGCCGACGCGTTGCCCGGCGGTGCCGGCACCCCTCCTGCCACCCCTGTACGGGCGAGGTCTGATGAGAACCCGCGACTGGCCGATCCGCTCGAAGCTGACCGCGTTGGTCGTCGCGCCGGTGACCGCGCTCCTGGCGCTGTGGATCTTCGCGACCACGCTGACCTTCGGTCCCGCCCTGGACCTGCTCTCCGCCCGCACCCTGCTGTACGACCTGGGCCGCCCCGGCGAGGTCGTGGTCACCGAGCTGCAACGGGAGCGCCGACTCTCGGTGGTGCAGCTCGCGGGCACCGCCCAGCTGCCCGTCCTGGCCGAGCAGCGGGAGCGCACCGACCGGGCCGTCGCCGAGTTGCGCCGCCGCGTCGACGGGGATGCCCTGCGCGACGCCGCGGACGACCCGCTGGAGGCCCGGGTCGACCAGCTGGTCACCGCCCTGGCGGCGCTGCCGGCCGGCCGGAAGTTCATCGACGACCGCAAGGTGGACCGGAGCGGCGCGATCGGCCTGTACAGCGGCATGGTCTCCGCGGCGTTCCAGGCGTTCTCGGCGATGGCGACCCTCAACGACCCGGACCTCAACCGGCAGGCACTGGCGCTCACCGCGTTGGGCCGCTCCCGGGAGCTGCTCGGCCAGAGCGACGCGCTGCTGGCCGGGGCGCTGAGCGCCGGACGGTTCGCCGAGGGGGAGCACGTCCAACTCGTGCAGGCCATCGGCAACCAACGGTGGCTCACCGAGAGCGCCGTGGCCGACCTGCCCGAGGCCGGCCGGGTCGCGTACCAACGGTTGACCGAGGGCGAAGCGTTCGCCCGGCTGCGCACGATGCAGGACGCGCTTGTCGTGGCCAACCGGTCCGGCCGACCGCCGGTCGACGCGGCGGCCTGGCAGACCAGCCATGACGCGGTGCAGCAGCAGTTGCGTGACTTCGAGCTGGCCGAGGCCGACGGTCTCACCGACCGGTCCGTGCCGATGGCGGTACGCATCCTGGTGCGGCTCGCCGCCGCCGGTCTGCTCGGGCTCGTCGCCGTGGTGGTCTCGGTGCTGGTGGCGCTGCGGCTCGGCCGCACGCTGGTCCAGCGCCTCAGTGGCGTCCGCACCGCCGCGCTCGAGTTGGCCGAGCACCGTCTCCCGGACGTGGTGACCCGGTTGCGTCGTGGCGAGCAGGTCGACGTCGCCCGGGAGGCCCCGCCACTGGAGTACGGCTACGACGAGATCGGCGAGGTCGGCCGCGCCTTCACCGAGGTGCAGCGCACCGCCGTCCAGGCCGCCGTGGACGAGGTCACCCTGCGTCGGGGGCTCAACGAGGTCTTCCTCAACATCGCCCGCCGGAGCCAGAGCCTGGTGCACCGTCAGCTGCACCTGCTGGACCGGATGGAGCGCCGCGCCGAGGACCCGGACGAGCTGGCCGAGCTCTTCCAGGTCGACCACCTGGCGACCCGGCTCCGTCGGCACGCCGAGGACCTGGTCATCCTTGCCGGCTCCGCACCCGGCCGCGGTTGGCGAAACCCGGTCGCGATGGTCGACCTGATCCGCGGCGCGATCTCCGAGGTCGAGGCGTACGACCGGGTGGACATCACCGCCGCGCAGCCCGCCGGCGTGTTGGGTCGGGCGGTCGGCGACGTCATCCACCTGCTCGCCGAGCTTGTCGAGAACGCCACCGCCTTCTCCCCGCCGGACACCCGGGTCACCGTCACCGGGGAACAGGTGGCCAACGGGTACGCCCTGCAGATCACCGACCAGGGGTTGGGCATGTCCGCCACGGCCCTGGAGACCGCCAACACCCGGCTGGCCAGCTCGCCGGAGTTCGACCCGGCGCAGAGCGCCCGACTCGGCCTGTTCGTCGTGGCCCGGCTGGCGGCCCGGCACGGCGTACGGGTGCAGTTGCGCCCCTCCGAGCAGGGCGGGGTGACCGCTGTGGTGTTGATCCCCGCCGACCTGGTCACCGCCGAGCCGCCGGCCGGCCCCGATCCCGCCACGCTGCCTGCCGCCTCGGCCGACCCGGCCCGACGGCTGGCCCGCACGGCTCGTCGGGGCGCCGTGCCCCGCAACCGCCCACCCACGGCACCACGCGCCGTCGCCGCACCGCCCGCCCCACCCACCGGCGCACCGACCCCGGCTGAGGGACCGGGCGACGCGGGGTCGGCAGCGGACGACGAGCTGGACGGGCTGCCCCGCCGGGTACGCCGTCGTACCCCCGCCGCCCAGCCCCGGTCGACAGTCACCGACACCCCGACGCCCCGGTCTCCCGAGGAGGTGCGCCGGGTGATGGCGGCCCTGCAGGCCGGCACGGCGCGCGGACGCGCCACCGTCATCACCCCGGCGGCGCCGGCAGCACCAACCGGTCCGGCGGCGCCGGCAGCACCAACCGGTCCGGCGGCCCCGGCCGCCCCGACCGGCGCGGCGACGCCCCCCGAACCCCCGACCGCGACTGAGAGGGACGCCTAGTGCGGCATTCGACGAAGCAGAGCGCCGGCCTGGACTGGTTGCTCGACGAGCTGGTGCAACGGGTGCCGGCCGCCCGGGAGGCGGTGGTGCTGTCCGCCGACGGTCTGTTGCTCGGCTGCTCGGCCGAGTTGGAACGCTCCGACGCGGAGCACCTGTGTGCGCTCGCCGCGGGCTTCTCCAGCCTGGCGCGGGGCGCCAGCCGGCACGTGGACGGCGGCCCGGTCCGGCAGACGGTGGTGGAGATGGAGTCGGCGTACCTCTTCGTCACCGCCGCCGGGCAGGGCGCCTGCCTGGCGGTGGTGAGCGACGCCGACGCGGACATCGGGTTGGTCGCGTACGAGATGGCGATGCTTGTCATCCGGGTGGGGGAGAGCCTCGCCGTGCCGGCCCGATCGTCGGCCGGAGCCGGTGATGCGGGCTGAGCCGCCCGGGCCGCAGCACGAGTGGCTGGACGGCGAGGCCGGCCCGGTGGTGCGCCCGTACACCCTGACCGGAGGCCGGGTACGCTCCGCCGTCGACGATTTCGACCTTGTCGCGTTCGTGCTGGCGGGATCGGACGTCGACGCGGCGGCCCATCCCCACCTGCTCCCGGAGCATCGACGGCTGATCGCGTTGGCCCTCCGGCCGGTGTCGGTGGCCGAGTTGGCAGCCGAACTGGACCTCGCGGTTGGTGTGGTCCGGGTACTACTCGGTGATCTCCTGGCCGAGGGCCTGGTCGCGGTGCACGAGCCGCCGGCCGCCGGAATTCTTCCCGACGACGACATCCTCAAGGCGGTGGTCAGTGGACTCCGTGCGCTATGACCATGCGGGCACCAGCACCACCATCCCGCTGGCATTGAAGATCCTCATCGCGGGAGGCTTCGGGGCTGGCAAGACGACGCTGGTCAGTGCCCTGAGCGAGGTGCGTCCGTTGCAGACGGAGGAGGTGTTGACCGGCGCCGGTATCGGCACCGACGACGTCTCCGGGGTGGAGGGTAAGTCGACCACCACGGTGGCGATGGACTTCGGCCGGATCACCATCAACGACGACCTGCAGGTCTACCTGTTCGGCACCCCGGGCCAGGATCGGTTCTGGTTCCTGTGGGACGAGTTGGCCTTCGGCGCGCTCGGCGCGGTGGTGCTCGCCGACACCCGTCGGCTGGCCGACTGTTTCCCGTCCATCGACTACTTCGAGCAGCGTGGCATCCCGTTCGTGGTGGGCGTGAACTGCTTCGACGACTCCCGCCGGTTCAACCTGGAGACCGTACGCCGGGCACTCGACCTGGACCCGGACGTGCCGATGGTGCTCTGCGACGCCCGGGACCGGCAGTCCGGAAAGATGGTGTTGATCTCCTTGGTCGAGCATGTCGCCCGGCAGCGCGGGGAGCCGGTGCCGACGGCCTGAGATCCGGCCGGCAAAGCCGGTTAACCGGCGGGCGATGCGGGCAGCCTCTGGTTGGATCAGCGGAGGATGCCGGCGGAGGAGTGGGACGTGAGCGGTCACTGTGAGGTCGTCCACATCGGGGGCTACACCGCGCAGAGTGGCGGGCGGGGCAGCGGCATCGTCGCCGCCCATCGCGACCCGACGACCGGGGCGCTGACCCCGCTCGGCACGGTGGCGGTCACACCGTCCCCCTCCTTCCTGGCGCGGCACCCCGCCCAACCGGTGCTGTACGCGGTCAACGAGTTGACGGCCGGGGAGATCAGCGCCTGGCGGGTCGGGCCGGACGGCGCGCTGGATCCGCTGGGCAGCCGGTCGACCGGTGGCGCCGAGCCCTGTCACCTGGCGGTGCTGCCCGGCGGCGACCACCTGGTGGTGGCCAACTACGGCAGCGGCAGCGTGGCGGTCTTCGCGCTCGACCCGCAGGGGGTGCCCGGCGAACGCACCGACCTGGTGGTGCACGAGGGGCACGGCCCCGACCCGCAGCGGCAGGACCACGCGCACGCCCACATGGTCTCGCCGGGGGCGGGCCGGGGGCCGCTCCTCGCTGTGGATCTCGGCACCGACTCGGTCTACCGGTACGACCTGGACGAGGCGAGCGGGCGACTGGTGCCCCGTGCGCCTCGCATCCGCACGAGGCCCGGCACCGGGCCCCGGCACCTGGCCCGCCACCCGGACGGGCGGCGTTGCTACCTCGTCGGCGAGCTGGACGCCTCCGTCACCGCGTACGAGCTGACCGACGACGGCGCGTTGCGCCAGCGGGGTCGGGTCGAGGCGAGCGAGCGGCCCGGTCACGTTCAGCCCTCGGAGGTCGCGGTCAGCCCGGACGGCCGGTTTCTCTACGTCGCCAACCGGGGAGTGGGGACCCTGTCTGCCTTCACCCTGGCCGGGGAGCTGCCCGAGCTGGTGGCCGAAGTGGACACCGGTGGGGAGTGGCCCCGCCACTTCGCGCTGATCGGGGAGCACCTCTACGTCGCCGACGAACGGGCCGACATGGTGCGGGTCTTCCGGCGCGACGTCGAGACCGGCGTTCCGCAGGCAGTCGGAGAGCCGGTGCCGGTGCCGAGCCCGACGTGTGTGCTGCCGTGAGCGCCGACACGCAGACGCGAGGCTGACGCTGATTCGACAACACCTCGGGGCCGCTGCGTCACGCTGTGTTGCGAAATGGTGGTCAACTGTTTCTCCTCTGTAACTTTAGTCCGAACGGATGTGGCAGAGACGGCACCTTGTACGCAAGATGGTCACCGTGTCAGCAGGCCGCCATCGCATGCGTTCGAAACTCCACCTAGCAGCTGCCGCCGCGACGGCGACGGTGCTCGTCGTCACGACCGGCGTGTGGTTCGGCTATCGGGAGTTGGTCCAGTCCAACTGCTCGGGCGAGATCCGACTCGCGGTGGCGGTCGCCTCCGAGCTCGCCCCCGCGGTGGACGCCGCCGCGTCCCAGTGGGTCAAGGACGGCGCCGCGGTGGGCCCCACCTGCATCCGGGTCGACGTCTCCGCGTCCGACCCGGTCGACGTGGCGGCCGTGGTGGCGGCCAAGCACGGCGCGGTCCTCGCCGGTGTGGGGCAGGCCAGCGGCACCGCCGTCAGCCCGGACGTCTGGGTGCCGGACTCCTCGACCTGGCTGCTGCGGTTGAAGAAGGACGCGACAGCGTTCGCTCCGACCAACGGCGCGTCCATCGCGCGCAGCCCCATCGTGGTCGCGATGCCCGAGCCGATCGCCACCCGGCTGGGTTGGCCGGACAAGAAGTTCAACTGGACCGACCTGCTCAAGCAGGTGAACAACACGAGCGCGCCGCTGCGCACCGGGATCGTCGAGCCGACCCGTGACGCCGCCGGCCTGTCCGGCCTGCTCTCGCTGACCGCCGCCGCCAACGGCGCGGGTGGCGACGCTCAGCGCAACACCGTCGGCGCGCTTCGCGCACTGGCCACCGGCCGCTCCTCGCTGCGCAACGACCTGCTGGCCCGCTTCCCGACCGCCAACGACGCGACGTCGATCGCCAGCGGCCTCGGCGCGGCGGCGCTGTCCGAAGAAGACGTGATCGCGTACAACAGCAAGAAGCCACCGGTGCCGCTCGCCGCGCTCTACATGGAGCCGGCCCCGATGCCGCTGGACTACCCGTACGCGGTGCTGCCCGGCATCGAGCCGAGCAAGGCGTCCGCGGCCCGGGTGCTGTTCGAGCTGCTCACCAGCCCCTCCTTCCGGAACCGGCTCGCGGCGCAGTCGCTGCGCGCGCCGGACGGCAACTGGGGCGACGGCTTCAAGGCGCCGCAGGGCGCCCCGAGCCCGGCGGGCGGCGCGCCGACCGCGCCGGCGAACGGTGGCACCGCCGCGGGTGGGCTGGACCCGGCCGCGATCCAGCGCGTCGTCTCCAGCTGGTCGATCGCCACGCAGTCCGGTCGGATGCTTGCCGTCATCGACGTGTCCGGCTCGATGAAGGACCCGGTGCCCTCCGCCAACAACCGGAGCCGGGAGGAGGTCACCGTCGACGCGGCCCGTCGTGGCCTCGGCCTCTTCGACGACTCCTGGGCGATCGGCCTGTGGACCTTCTCCACAAAGCTGGTCGGCAACCGGGACTACCGGGAGCTGGTTCCCATCGGGCCGCTCTCCGGCCAGCGGGCCCAACTGGAGGGTGCGCTCGGCGGCGTCAAGCCCTCCAGCGGCGACACCGGCCTCTACGACACGATGCTGGCCGCGTACCAGGCGGTGCAGGAGAACTGGCAGCCCGGTCGGGTCAACTCGATCGTGCTGTTCACCGACGGCAAGAACGAGGACGACAACGGCCTCAACCAGCAGCAGCTGCTCGCCAAGCTCAAGCAGGCCGCCGATCCGGAGCGGCCGGTCCAGGTCATCATGATCGGCATCGGCGAGGGCGTCAGCAAGGCCGAGCTCGAGTCGATCACCAAGGTGACAGGTGGCGATGTCTTCGTCACCAAGGACCCGAGCGAGATCGGCAGCATCTTCCTCAGCGCCATCGCGCGGCGTCCGCCGGCACCGCGCTGAGCTGAGCTGACGCACAGAGGTCAGAGGCCTGCCTACCGGGGAACCGGTAGGCAGGCCTCTTTTTGGCTTCCAGGTTGAAGAAAAGTGACGGCAATACGTCCGAAGCAATCGGCCGCCATAGTTATCGAGGCAGGATGTCGACTGTTCCGGCATAGTCGGTCCGCCTCCGGTCCGACTCGTTGGCCGGGGCCATCCTGAGCAGAGTGGGAGGGCCGGGTGACCGCGGCGACACTGTTGACCCCCGCCACGACGGCGGAGCCGAACGACCATCGCACCGGGCTGGTGGCGCGCGCCGACGAGCGGTCCTACATCCGGGTCATGGTGGTCCTGGACACCACCGTGCTCATCATCGCGCTGCTCATCGGTTATGTCACCCGCTTCGGCGACGACCAGCCCGCCGGCTCCGAGATCCCGTACGTGCTGGTGGCCCCCGGGTTGGTGCTGGCCTGGCTGATCTCGCTCAAGGCGCTCGGCTGCTACGACGACCGGGTGATCGGCTACGGGGCGGACGAGTACCGGCGGGTCAGCTCCGCGAGCCTGCGCCTGGCCGGCGCGATAGCCATCATCGGCTACATCACCGACCTTGGTGTCTCGCGGGGCTTCCTGGGCATCTCCTTCGCGGTGGGCACCGTTGGGCTGGAGGTGGCGCGGTTCGCCGCCCGAAAGCGCCTGCACCGGGCCCGCTCGATGGGTGCCGGCTGGTCCCGCCGGGTGCTTGTGGTCGGTGACACCGCCCACGTGTTGGAGTTGGTGCACACGCTGCGCCGCGAGCCGTACGCCGGCTACCAGGTGGTCGGCGCGTGCATTCCGGACGCGCTGCTCGCACCGGTGGCGCAGCGACTGGGCGACGTGCCGGTGGTGGGGTCGTTCCGAGGTATCCCGGAGGCTGCCACCGCCATCGGCGCGGACACTGTCGCGGTGACCGCCTCCGGTGAGCTGACCGCGACCCGGCTGCGGCGCCTCGGCTGGCAGTTGGAGGGGACCGGCATCGACCTGGTCGTGGCACCGGCGCTGACCGACGTCGCCGGCCCGCGCATCCACACCCGCCCGGTTGCCGGCCTACCGCTGATCCACGTCGAGGCACCGGAGTTTCGCGGTGCGCGCAAGTTGGTGAAGGGCCTCGTCGACCGGTCGGCCTCGTCGCTGGCGTTGGCCGTGCTGATGCCGCTGATCGCGGTCATCGCCCTGGCGATCAAACTGGACAGTCGGGGTCCGGTGCTCTTCCGGCAGGTCCGCGTCGGCCGGGGCGGGCAGGAGTTCGGCGTGTTCAAGTTCCGCACCATGGTGATGAACGCCGACACGCTGCTCGCCGAGCTGACCGCGCGCAACGAGACCGACGGCCTGATGTTCAAAATGCGCCACGACCCCCGGGTCACCCGCGTCGGCCGGTTGTTGCGCAAGTGGTCGCTGGACGAGCTGCCGCAACTGGTGAACGTGCTGTTGGGTCAGATGAGCATGGTCGGACCCCGCCCGCCGCTGCCCTCGGAGGTGGCCCGCTACGACGGCGACGTGGCCCGGCGGCTGCTGGTCAAGCCCGGCATGACCGGGCTGTGGCAGGTTAGTGGCCGCTCCGACCTGAGCTGGGAGGACGGCATCCGGCTCGATCTCTACTACGTGGAAAACTGGTCCCTCGCCGCCGACCTCACCATTCTCTGGAAGACCTTCGGTGCGGTCCTGAATGGCCGCGGAGCGTACTGACGACCGCCGGTCACGGTTGCGGGCCGGTCCAGTCCAGGCAGACGACCACCGCGTCGTCGACCAGGTCACCGGCCACGAAGGCGCGCAGGTCACCGATCAGGGAGCGGACGGCGTCCAGTGGCTCCATCGGCCCGGTCCGCCGCAGGAACCGGTCCAGCGCCGTCTCGCCGTAGCGCATGTGCTGCCCGGTGGCCTCCACCACCCCGTCGCTGACGACGAAGACCCGGTCGCCGCGCTCCATCGGGAACTTCTGCTCGTGGTAGTCGGTCTCCTCGAACATGCCGAGTGGGAACTGCGCCTCCAGGGGCTGCTCGGTGACCTCCCCGTCCCGCAGCAGGACCAGCCGGGGTGAGCCGGCGTCGACCACTGTCATCATCCCGGACCGCAGGTCCAGCTCCATCAGCAACGCGGAGAGGTGCTGCTCGCCCCGGTACAGGTCGTAGAGTGCCTGGTCGGCGAGGGCGGCCTGGTCGGCCAGGCTCAGCCCGGCCCGACGCGCGTTGCGCAGCGCGTGGGTGGCCAACGAGGTGAGCAGGGAGGCGGCGACACCCTCGCCGGTGCCGTTGATTGTGGACAACCAGAGTCGCTGCCCGTCGTCGGACCAGTCGAAGCTGTCGCCGCGGACCGCGTACGCCGGCTCCAACTGCCCGGCCAGGCTGAACGAGGGACGGATCCGGCTGCGCCCGGGGAGCAGGTCCCACTGCATCTCGGCGGCCAGGGTGAGGCGCTGGGTGCGCCGCGCCGTCCGGTAGACGTCGGTGCCGGCGGAGACCGCCGCCACCTCGTGGGCGAGCGCGGTGGCGATGTCGGCAAGCTCGGCGAGGAGCTCCCGGTCGTCCGGGACGGGTGCCAGGCACAGCACCCCTCGACGCTCGCCACGCATGGTCACCGGGAACCAGGCGGTGCCGTCGGTCAGTATCGGCGACTGGTGGTCGAAGGCGCGCCAGGCGGGGTGCCCGGGGTTCGTGATCGAGTCACCCTCGGTGAGTGGCAGCAGCTCCGCGAGCCGGTAGTCGACCTGGTACAGCTCGACGTCGGTGATTGCGTACGACCGGGCGAGCACGTCTCCGATACCGCCGACGAGCCGGTCCGCCGGTGTCTCGTTCAGGGCGCGTCGTGCCTGACTGACCGGTTCGCTCATCGTCACTCCCTCGCTGCAAGCTCGACCACCAGTGGTTCCGGAGTAGTCTCGGGCCACCATGGCTGAACTCCACAGTTCGACGGACCCCGAGACGAGTATGGCTGCCGAGCTGGACGAGACGGCCGCTGCCCTGCTCGGCATCTGGGAATCCGCCCGGGAGGGGACGGCCGGCCGCGTCTCCGGTGCCCAACTACGGGCGGTGATGGTGGTGGAGCAGCACGACGGGATCAACCTGCGACGGCTGGCCACCCGGCTCGACATGCTGCTCAGCTCCGCCAGCCGCCTCTGCGACCGGCTGGTCGCCGCCGGCATGCTGGAGCGCGAGCCGGGCCGCTTCGACCGGCGGGAGATCTCGCTGCACCTCACCCCGGAGGGCCGCCGGCTCCTCGCTGAGCTGCGGGCCGACCGTCAGGCGCGGCTCGCCGTCGTGCTGGCCGGGATGAGCCTCGCAGGCCGCGACGCGCTGCGGGACGGCATGCGGGAATTCGACGAGGTCGCTCGCCAGCAGCGGGCACAGAGCACACCGGCGTCGGGTGACCCGACGGAGCCGGAGGGCTGGCCGGACGACCCGGACGGGCCCGGTGGGCGCTCGGGAGACTGGTCGATCGATCCGGACCGGCAGATCCGCACGGCCTGGGCGGATCAGTCGGGTGGCCCGGAACGGTCGATCGGCGTCAACCGGGACCGGCCGGCCGGCGGACCGCCGGTGGCGCGGACCGCCTGATCGCCTCGCTCAGCCGGAGCGGGCCAGCCAGCCGGCGGGCTGGGCGACGATCCGGCGGGCCACCGAGCCGGCGGCGCCCACCGCGGCGGCCTCCGCGCCGAGCGTCGACGGCCGGACCGTGACCGGCGACCAGGCGGCGGTGAGCACCCGACTTGCGATCTCGGCGAGCACCGGCGGGCACAGCCAGGGCGCCAGCGCCGCGTAACCGCCGCCGAGCACCACGGTGTCCAGGTCGAGCAGGTTGACGACACCGGCCACCGCGACACCGAGCGCCGTCCCGGCGTCGTGCAGCGCCCGCAGCGCGTCCGGGTCACCGGCCTCGGCCAGCTCGGCCAGTCGCGCTGTCGCGGTGTCCGCGGGGAGTTCCGTCCGGACCAGCCCGGCGGCGGTCACTATCGCCTCCTGGCCGGCGTACTGCTCCAGGCAGCCCTGTCCGCCGCAGCGGCACGGACGGCCTTCGGGGTGCACCGGGAGATGCCCGATCTCACCGCTCCAACCGCGAACGCCGCGGAACAGCGCGCCGTCCAGCACGATGCCGGCGCCGATGCCCACCTCTCCGGAGATGTGCAGGAAGCTGGCCGGGCCGGGTGGCCGGAAGTGCAGCTCACCGAGTGCGGCGAGGTTGGCCTCGTTGTCCACCACCAGCGCCGGGACGCCGGGCACCTGCTCGACAAGCGGAGGGTGCTCGGCGAGCAGCGCGGGCACCGGCACGTCGCGCCAGCCCAGGTTCGGCGCGAGCCGGACCATCCCGGTGTCGTCCACCAGACCGGGCACCGCGAGTGCGGCTCCGACCAGGGTGAGGCCCTCGCTGGCGGCGTCGTCGCGGGCCGCTCCGGCTATCTCGACCAGTTGGGCGAGGGCGTCCGCGGGGGCCACCGGGCGCAGGTCGGCCCGGTGTACGGTGCGGTGCCGGACCTGTCCGGCGAGGTCCACCACACAGACCGCCAGGTAGTCGACGTTGACCTCCAGGCCGAGCCCTGCTGGCCCCTGGTCGGCCAGGACGAGACCACGGGCCGGGCGGCCGGCGCCGGCGCGGGGCGCGGGGTCGGACTCGCTGACCAACTGGCCGGCGAGGAGGTCCTCGACCACCGCGGACACCGTGGCTCGGGTCAGACCGGTAGCGGTCGCCAGGTCGGCCCGGGACGGGGGTCGGTCGGCCGCGGCGATCCGGCCCAGGACCAGGGCGAGGTTGAGCTCGCGCAGACTGCCCTGACGGACCGCGCCGGCCGGGGCGTGGGTGAGGCTCACCCCTTGACAGTGCCATACGCTGAGCAAATAATTCAATCGCTGAACAAATAGCGGACAACACCACCCCGGAGGTCGCTCATGGCACCCCGTCCCACCCCCGCCGACAAGTTCTCCTTCGGCCTCTGGACCGTGGGCTGGCAGGCCCGCGACCCGTTCGGTGACGCGACCCGTCCCGAGCTCGACGCGGTCGAGGCGGTGCACCGGCTCGCCGAGCTGGGCGCGTACGGCATCACCTTCCACGACGACGACCTGATCCCGTTCGGCGTCGACGCCGCCACCCGGGACCAGCACATCGCCCGGTTCCGCAAGGCCCTCGACGAGACCGGCCTGGTGGTGCCGATGGTCACCACCAACCTCTTCACCCACCCGATCTTCAAGGACGGCGGCTTCACAAGCAACGACCGCGACGTCCGCCGGTACGCGCTGCGCAAGGTGCTGCGCCAGGTCGACCTGGCCGCCGAGCTGGGCGCCAGCACGTTCGTGATGTGGGGCGGCCGCGAGGGCTCCGAGTACGACCTCGCCAAGGACGTCCGCGCCGCGCTGGACCGCTACCGCGAGGCCGTCGACCTGCTCACCCAGTACAGCATCGACAAGGGCTACAACCTGCGCTTCGCGCTGGAGCCCAAGCCCAACGAGCCGCGCGGCGACATCCTGCTGCCCACCATCGGGCACGCGCTCGGCTTCATCTCCCAGCTGGCGCACCCGGAGATGGTCGGTCTCAACCCGGAGGTCGGCCACGAGCAGATGGCCGGGCTCAACTACGCCCACGGCATCGCCCAGGCGCTCTGGCAGGGCAAGCTGTTCCACCTGGACCTCAACGGCCAGCGCGGCATCAAGTACGACCAGGACCTGGTCTTCGGCCACGGTGACCTGATGAACGCGTTCGCCCTGGTGGACCTCCTGGAGAACGGCGGCCCGAACGGCGGCCCGTCCTACGACGGCCCCCGGCACTTCGACTACAAGCCCTCCCGGACCGAGGACATGGACGGTGTCTGGGCCTCGGCGGCGGCCAACATGAGCACGTACCTGCTGCTCAAGGAGCGGGCGGCGGCGTTCCGCGCCGACCCCGAGGTGGTCGAGGCGCTCGCCGCCAGCAAGGTCGGCGACCTGAACACGCCGACGCTCGGCGCGGGTGAGGGCTACGAGGAGTTCCTGGCCGACCGGTCCGCGTTCGAGGATGTCGACGTCGACGCGGTGGCCGCCCGGGGCTTCGCCTTCGTCCGGCTCAACCAGCTCGCCGTCGAGCACCTGCTCGGCGCCCGCTGAGGCCCCGCCATGCCGTTGGTCGCAGGCGTTGACTCGTCCACCCAGTCCTGCAAGGTGGTCATCCGGGACGCGGAGACCGGGGCTCTGCTGCGGCAGGGCCGGGCACCGCACCCGGACGGCACCGAGGTCGACCCGGAAGCCTGGTGGCAGGCGCTGCGCAGCGCCGTCGACCAGGCCGGTGGGTTGGCCGACGTGGCGGCGATCTCCGTCGCCGGCCAGCAGCACGGCATGGTGTGCCTCGACGAGGACGGCCGGGTGGTCCGCCCGGCGCTGTTGTGGAACGACACCCGATCCGCCGACGCCGCCGCCGACCTCGTCGAGGAGGCCGGCGGCGGCGCGGCCGGGCGTCGGTTCTGGGCCGAGGCCGCCGGCAGTGTCCCGGTGGCCAGCTTCACCATCACGAAACTGCGGTGGCTGGCCACCCACGAGCCGGAGGCGGCGGCCCGGGTGGCCGCCGTCTGCCTGCCGCACGACTGGCTGACGTGGCGGCTGACCGGCGCACCAGGGTTGGGCGCGCTGCGCACCGACCGTGGTGACGCCAGTGGCACCGGCTACTGGTCGCCGGCGACCGGCGACTACCGACCGGACCTGTTGGAACGGGGCTTCGGCCGGCAGTTGGTGCTGCCCGAGGTGCTCGGTCCGGCGGAGTCGGCCGGCAAGCTGGCCGACGAGCTGGGCGGGCCGGGCGGCGCGCTGCTCGGCGCGGGCACCGGGGACAACGCCGCCGCCGCGTTCGGCGTCGGCGCCGGCCCCGGTGACGTGGTCGTCTCGATCGGCACCTCCGGCACCGTGTTCAGCGTCGCCGACGTGCCGGCCGCCGACGAGAGCGGCGCGGTGGCGGGTTTCGCCGACGCGTCCGGTCGTTTCCTGCCGCTGGTCTGCACGCTCAACGCGGCCCGGGTGCTGGACGCCGCCGCCGCGCTGCTCGGCGTCAGCCTGGACGAGTTGGCCGACCTGGCGCTCTCCGCGCCAGCCGGCGCGGACGGGCTGGTCATGGTGCCCTACCTGGAGGGTGAGCGGACGCCGAACCGACCGCTCGCCACCGGCGCGGTGCACGGGCTGACCCTGCGCACGTCGACCCCCGCGCACCTGGCGCGGGCCGCCGTGGAGGGCATGCTCTGCGCGCTCGCCGACGGCCTGGACGCGCTGACCGCGCAGGGCGCCACCGTTCGCCGGGTCATCCTGGTCGGCGGCGGAGCCCGGTCGGCCGCGGTGCGTCGGATCGCCCCGCAGGTCTTCGGCTGTCCGGTCGTCGTGCCGCCGGCCGGGGAGTACGTCGCCGACGGCGCCGCCCGGCAGGCCGCCTGGGTCGCCCTGGGCGGCCCGACGCCGCCGCTCTGGGCGGTCGAGGGCACCGAGGAGTACGCGGCCGAGCCGGTCCCCGCCGTCCGCGACCAGTACGCGGCGGCTCGCGGACTGGTCCTCGACCGGCGCTGACCGTTCCGATCGACGCGGGTGGGTGCCGGGGCCAGCTGACCGGCACCCACCCGCATGACGGACCCCTCGGCGGAGTCTGGTTGGCTGCCGGTCATGACGGTGACCAGTGGCGGGCCCGGTCAGGGCGGGGCGAAGCCCGGCCAACGCCCGCACGGCCGGGGCGGTGGCCCCGCGCACCGGCTGTACAGCGTCGTGGTGTTCGTGGTGCTCGCCTCGCTGGACAACGTGGCGATCGGGCTGGTCCCGCCGCTGTACGGCCCGATCGCCGACGCGTTCGACGTGTCCGGGCGCCTGCTCGGCCTGGTCACCGCGGCCAGCTTCCTGGTCAGCGCGGTGGCAGCGGTCGGCTGGGCATACGTCGGTGACCGGACCAACCGCAAGCCGCTGCTCGTGGTGGGCACGCTGCTCTGGGCGGCCGGCACCGGCGGCAGCGCGCTCGCCGACGGCTACCTGACCTTCCTGGCCGCGCAGCTGGTCGCGGCGGTCGGCCTCGGCGCGGTCGGCTCGGTGGGTTTCTCCGTGGTCACCGACCTGATCTCACCGACCCGGCGTGGGGTGGTGATGAGCTTCTGGGGCCTCTCCCAGGGGGTCGGCACCCTGGCGGGCACGCTCGTCGGCGGGCTGCTCGGGGCAACCGACTGGCGGCGGCCGTTCCTGATCCTGACCGGCGTCGGCCTGGTCGCCACAGTGGCCTACCTCTTCACGTACGACATCCGGCGTGGCCAGAGCGAGCCGGAACTGGCCGACCGGCTGGACGCCGGCGCCGAGTACGACTATCGGATCAGCCGCGCCGACCTGCCGCGCATCCTGGCCCGACGGACCAACCGGTGGCTGATCCTGCAGGGTCTGACCGCGCAGGCCGCGTTCGGCTCACTGGTCTGGCTGCCGGTGCTCTTCGCCGAACGGGCCGAGGCCCAGGGCTACTCGCCGTCGACAGCGGTGGTGGTGGGCAGCGTCTTCGCCACACTGTTCCAACTCGGCGGGGTGCTGTCCATCGTGGGCGGTCTGATCGGCGACGCGGTGCAACGGCGTACCCCCGGGGGTCGGGCGTTGGTCGCCGCGATCGGCATCCTCGCCGCGCTGCCGTTCTACCTGGTGTTGTTCTTCGTCCCGGTGACCATCGACGTGCCCGACGGTGCCAGCGGCGGCGCGGTAGTGGGCGCGGTGCTGGCCAGTGTGTTCACCGAGCCGTCGGTGGGCCTGAGCCTGCTCACCGCGGTCGTGGCGCTCGCGCTGACCTCCGCCAACTCGCCGAACTGGTTCGCGCTGATCGCCGACGTGAACCCGCCGGAGCACCGGGGCACCGTCTACAGCCTGGGCAACCTGGTAAACGGGGTCGGTCGCGCGGCTGGCAACGGGTTGGTCGGGGTGGCGTTCCAGGGGCTGCGGGCGGCATTCCCGCCGCCGTTGAACTTCGCCGTCGGGTTGGCCGCGTTCCAGCTCTTCTTCATCCCCACCGGCGTCATGTACTGGCTCGCCTCGCGGACCTCACCAGCGGACATCGACAACGTGCACGACCTGCTGCACACCCGCGCCAACCGCCTCTGACCCGCGCCGTCAGGCCGCCCCCACCGCCCGCCCCCGACCCCACGCGCGCCCTGATCCGCGCAACATCAGGGAAAGTGCCGCCTCGGGCGAGCGTGAGGGGCCAAGATCCCTGATGTTGCGCGGATCTTGGCCCCGCACGGGCTCGGCGCGCGATCAGCCGCGCAGCCACACCGTCACGTCGGTGGGGACCGTGCCGTCGTCGTTCAGGGGCGCGCTGGCGGCGAGCACCTCGGCACCGGCCGGCACGGGCACCGACGCCGCGCCGAAGTTGGTAAGCACTGTCAGCTCCCCGTTGCGGAAGGTCAGCGACTCGTCGCCGGAGGACACCCACTCCAGGGTGCCGCGACCCAGCCCGTGCTCGCGGCGCAGCCGCAGAGCCGTGCGGTACAGCTCGTACGTCGAGCCGGGCACGTCGCGCTGGCGGTCCAGCGCGTACTCCGCCCAGAGCGCGGGCTGCGGCAGCCAGCTCGCGTCGGTGGGCCCGAAGCCGTACGACGGGGCGTCGGCCTCCCACGGGATCGGCACCCGGCAGCCGTCCCGGCCGCGCTGGGTGTGCCCGGTGCGCGCCCAGGTCGGGTCCTGCCGGGCCTCGTCGGGCAGCGTGGTGTGCTCGGGCAGCCCCAGCTCCTCGCCCTGGTACAGGTAGGCCGAGCCGGGCAGGGCGAGCATCAGCAGGGTGGCCGCCCGGGCCCGGCGCAGGCCGAGCGCGGCGTCCGGCTGCGGGTCGCCGATGCCGATGCCGTTGGGCCGTACGGTGCCGATCGGCAGGCCGAGCCGGGAGGCGTGCCGCACCACGTCGTGGTTGGACAGCACCCAGGTGGTCGGCGCGCCGACCGAGTCGGTCGCCTCCAGCGAGCGGGTGATCACCGCGTACTGGGCCGGTGCGGTCCACGCGGCGAGCAGGTACTCGAAGTTGAACGCCTGGTGCATCTCGTCCGGGCGGACGTAGCGGGCCAGCCGCTCGGCCGGCTCCACCCATGCCTCGGCGACCAGCACCCGTTCACCGGGGTAGCTGTCGAGAACCTGGCGCCACTGCCGGTAGATCTCGTGCACGCCCTCCTGGTCCCACATCGGCGGGCGTGGCTTGTCGACCTCGTTGCCGGAGAGGATCTCCTGTGGTTCCTGCCAGTCGGCCAGGTCGGCCTGCTTGATCAGGCCGTGCGCCACGTCCACCCGGAAGCCGTCCACCCCACGGTCGAGCCAGAACCGCAGCACGTCCAGGAACTCCGCGTGCACCTCCGGGTTGTCCCAGTTGAGGTCCGGCTGGCCGGTGTCGAACAGGTGCAGGTACCACTGGCCGGGTTGCCCGTCGGCGTCCACCGTCCGGGTCCAGGCCGGGCCGCCGAAGACGCTCTGCCAGTCGTTCGGCGGCTGGTCGCCGGCCGGTCCGTGGCCGTCCCGGAAGATGTACCGGGACCGTTCCGGGCTGCCGGGCGCGGCGGGCAGCGCCGCCTGGAACCAGCGGTGCGCGGACGAGGTGTGGTTGGGAACCAGGTCGACGATCACCCGCAGGCTGCGGGACCGGGCCTCGGTGATCAGCTTGTCCGCGTCGGCGAGGGTGCCGAACAGCGGGTCGATGTCGCGGTAGTCGGCCACGTCGTAGCCGGCATCGGCCTGCGGCGACGGGTAGAAGGGGGAGAGCCACACCGCGTCCACACCCAGCTCGACAAGGTGGTCGAGGCGAGCGGTGATGCCGGGCAGGTCACCGATCCCGTCGCCGTCCGAGTCGGCGAACGAGCGGGGGTAGATCTGGTAGATGGTCGCCTCGGTCCACCAGCCGGTGACCGGGTGACCGGGGGAGTTCTGCTGCGTCGGATCGGTGTTCAGGGTCTTCTCCCGTGTCGAGCTGTGGGTGGACTGCCGGTGGTGCTACCGCCGGCCGCGTCGCCGCCCGCCGCCGGCCGGCGGCGGCGGATGGTGAAGTTTTCAGTGTGCCCGGGGTGGTGCGGTCGAGTCCCGCACCACCAACCGAGTGGGCAGGATCACCGGTGTGTCGTAGCCGGCGTTCCGTTGACCCACGACGGGGCCCGGAGGGCGTGCCCCGAGCGGGTCGAGCAACATCCGGGCGGCGAGCCGGCCCTGCTCGGCGGCGGGCTGGGCGACGGTGCTGAGCCCCAGCACACCGGCCAGGTCGTGGTTGTCGATGCCGATCACGCTGACGTCCTGCGGCACCCGCAGTCCGGCGTCGCGTACCGCGGTCATCGCCCCCATCGCCATCTCGTCGCAGGCGGCGACGATAGCGGTCGGCGGCTCGCCACTGGCCAGCAGCTCGGCGGCGGCCCGGTTGCCGCCGTCGATGGTGAAGGTGGACTCGACATCCAGGCTCGGGTCGGGACGCAGGCCGGCGGAGCGTAGCTCCGCCTGGTAGCCGCGGCGTCGGTCGAGGTGGGTGGTGAAGGCCAACTCGTCGTCCGGGTCGCCGGAGATGTGCGCGATCCGGTGGTGGCCGAGGTCGATCAGGTGCCGGGTGGCGGCACGGGCGGCCGCGACGTCGTCGATCCGTACGCAGGGCCAGTTGGGCACCCTGCTGCCCGAGCTGATGGTCACCCCGGGCAGTTCCAGGGTGGCGAGCGCGGTCAGGTCGGCCGGCCGCAGTGGCGTGGCGACAAGCATCATGGCGTCCACCCGCTTGTGCAGGTTGGCCGTGCGCAGCACCCGTTGGCGGACCTGTTCCCGTCCTCCCAGGTTGTAGAGCAGCAGGTCGTAGCCGGACTGGTGGAGGTACTCCTCGACCGCCTCGACGACGGTGCTGAAGAACCAGCGGGTGATCCGGGGGACCACCACCGCGACAGTGCCGGTCCGGCCACCGGCGAGCCGGGACGCGCTCGGTGAGACCGCGTAGTCGAGTTGCTCGGCGGCGGCGAGCACCCGGTGCCGGGTGGCGGCGGAGACCGTCGGGAGCCCGCGCAGGGCCCGCGAGACGGTGGCCGTGGACACACCGGCCAGCCGGGCCACGTCATCGATTTTCGTCACGGTTCCCCCGCTCGGTGCCTGGAGCGCCCGCCGCCGCCCGAGGGGCCAGGCGGCGGCGGGCAAGCGGGTCAGCCCTTGACGCTGCCGGCGAGCAGACCTCGCACGAAGAAGCGCTGCAGGGACAGGAAGACAATGAGCGGTACGACGATGGAGACGAACGCGCCGGCGGTGAGCCGCTGCCACTCGTTGCCCCGGGTGCCGGCCATCTCGGCGAGCCGAACGGTGAGCGGGGCGGTCTCGTTGCCGCCACCGGCGAAGATCAGCGCGACCAGCAGGTCGTTCCACACCCAGAGGAACTGGAAGATGCCGAACGCCGCCAGCGCCGGAACGATCAACGGCAGCACGATGGTGCGGAAGATCTTCGGGTGGGTTGCCCCGTCGACCCGGGCCGCCTCCATCAGGTCTGCGGGCAGCTGCGAGATGAAGTTGTGCAGGAGGAAGACGGCGAACGGGAGCGCGAAGCAGGTGTGGGCGAACCACACCTGGGCGAACTTCTGCTCGTCGACCAGGTCCCAGGCCGGCATCACTGTCACGCCGCCGAGGGTGACGCCGGTGGAGAAGAACTTCAGCAGCGGCACCAGGGCCATCTGCAACGGCACGATCTGCAGCGCGAAGATCGCGATGTAGAGCCAGTCCCGGCCGCGGAAGTTGATCCACGCCAGCGCGTACGCGGCGAGTGAGGCGAAGGCGAGCGGGAAGAGCACCGACGGGAGGGTGATCGCCAGCGAGTTGATGAAGTAGCTGGCGAGCTGCCCGGAGGACGACGAGCCTCCGAACAGCACCTCCTGGTAGTTCTCCAACGTGAACTGTGGGTTGGTGAAGGCCGTCCACCAGCCGGTGGTCTTGATCTCGTCCTCCGGTCGGAGGGAGGAGACGAGCAGGCCGAAGGTCGGGATGGTCCACACCACCGCGATGACGATCGAGATGAGCGTCGCGGTACGGCTGTTCAACCGCTTGCGAACCCGCCCGGCGGTGGAGGTGGGGCCATCGGTCTTCTGTGTGCCGACGGCGACGGTGGGCGTTGCGGTCGTCATCTCAGCCCTCCCGCTGCTGACGGAGGTTGCGGATCTGGTAGATCACGACCGGGATGACCAGGATGAAGAGGAAGACCGCGAGCGCGGAGCCCTGACCGTTCTGGCCGTACCGGAACGCCTGGTTGTACATCTCGCTGGCGATCACGCTGGTGTCGTAGTTGCCGTTTGTCGAGGTCCGAACGATGTCGAAGACCTTGAGCGTGGCGATCGTGAGCGTCACCACCACGACGATCAGCGCCGGCCGGATGCTCGGCATGGTGATCTGCCAGAACATCTGCCACGGGCTGACCCCGTCGAGCCGGGCAGCTTCGACGATGTCGCCGGGGATGGCCTTGATCGCGGCGGAGAGCACCACCATGGCGAAACCGGCCTGGATCCAGACCATGATGACGATCAGCAGCAGCGTGTTCAGTGGTGATTCGAGCAGCCACTGCTTCGGCTCACCGCCGACGCTGACCACGATCTGGTTGAGCAGACCGATCTGGTCGCCCTCACCGCGGTAGGCGTAGACGAACTTCCAGATGATGCTGGCGCCGACGAAGGAGATCGCCATCGGCAGGAAGATCAGGGACTTCGCCACCGCCTCGAACCGGGCCTTGTCCACCAGGATGGCGTAGATCAGGCCGAACGCGGTCGCCACCAGCGGGACTAGGACTACCCAGACCAGGGTGTTGATCAGGACCCGGACGATCGAGTCGTCGGAGAACATCCAGCCGTAGTTGCGCAGCCCCACCCAGTTGGTGCTGCTCCCGTCCATCAGGGAGAGCAGCAGGGTGCGGATGGCCGGCACGACCAGGCCGATGAGGAGCAGCAGCAGCGTGGGCAGCAGGAAGAAAAGGGCGAAAATGCCCTCCCGCTGCTTGGGCCGCCGGGTGATCGTCGCCCCACTCACGGACGCGGCGACGAGTTGGGCCTCCCGCCGCCGGGCGAACCAGGCTGGCACCACGTCGAGCAGCAGAAGCAGACCGCCTACCACCACCACGAAGGCGACCAGCCCGTACATCAGCATGAGGAGCTTCGGCTGCTCAGCGGCGAAGTCGAACTCCATCAACCCTCCCTCTTGGGTCCAGATCCGCCGGTGGGCCGGCCCGCGGGTGCGGACCGGCCCACCGTTCAGATCACTTCCAGCTGCTCTCGATGCCCTGGAGCACCGACGCGGTGTCCTTGCCGTTGATCCACTCGACCATGCCCTTCCAGAACGTTCCCGCGCCGACGGCTGCCGGCATCAGGTCGGATCCGTCGAAGCGGAAGGTGCCGGTCTTGTCCTGGAGGATCTGGACGGAGAGCTTGTCGATCGGGCTGGCCACGTTGGCGATGTCCAGCTTGTTGTTCGCCGTGACCCAGTTGCCGAGCTTCGCGCGGCTGTTCACGTACTCGGCCGAAGCCAGGTAGGTCTGCACCGCCTGGACCTCGGGACGGTCGGTGTAGCCGACGACGAACTCGCCAGCGCCCAGCACCGGCTTGCCGTTGGCCGGGTCGATGGCCGGGAAGTAGAAGGCGAACGCGTCGCCGTCCTCGGCCACCTTGGTGCCCTTGGGGAACTGGTTGGCGTAGAAGGACGCCTGGCGGTGCATCGCGCACTTGCCGGTGGTGACGGGCAGGCCGGCCTCACCGAAAGCGGTGGTGCCGATGCTCTTCACCCCACCGAAGCCGCCGTTCATGTACTTCTCGTTCTTCAGGATGGTGCCGGCGCGGTTGACCGCGTCGATGATCTTCGGGTCGTTGAACGGGATGGCGTGGGTGGTCCACTGGTCGTAGACCTCGGGACCCTGGGTCCGCAGGATCACGTCCTCGATCCAGTCGGTGGCCGGCCAACCGGTGGCGTCACCGGACTCGATGCCGGCGCACCACGGCTTGATGCCGCTGGCCGCGATCTTGTCGCTGAGGGCGATGAGCTGGTCCCAGGTCGTCGGAACCTCCCAGCCCTTCTCCTTGAAGAGCTTCGGCGAGTACCAGACGAAGGACTTCACGTTGGCGCCGAGCGGCACGCCGTAGAGGGTGCCGTTCACGGTGCCGTACTTCAGCCAGTCGGCCGGCATGTTCTGCTCGGCGAGGGCCTTGGTGTCGGCGCCGAGGGACTTCAGCTTGCCGGCGTCGGCGAACCGCTTGACCAGACCGGGCTGGGGCACGAACGCCAGGTCGGGCGCGTTGCCGCCGTCGACCCGGACGGGGAGCTGCGCCTCGAACTCGGCGTTGCCCTCGTAGTCGATCTCGATGCCGGTGCAGTCCTCGAACGACTTCCAGGAGTTCCTGAGCAGGTCGGCCTCGGCGTCACGGATGGACGCGTAGATGGAGACCTTCTTGCCGTCGTGGCCCTCGTACTTGTCGTACGCGGCGCACTCCGCGGATCCCGCCTTGTCGCTCTTCTTGTCATTGCCGGTACCGCAGGCGGTGGCGCTGAGCGCCAGCCCGAGTGCACCGGCGATCACGAGGGCCTGGCGTGGTCTGGTGAAGACCGCCATGCCGTCCTCCTTCCTAGCCGGCGCGGTCGTGCTGGTGACCCGTCGCCGGTCCGATTGGGCGTGCACACATGTAAGCGCTTGCATCCGGCGCGGTCCACCCCCTGGCAGACACGAGCGAGTAACAATCCGGAAACCTGCGGGTTGCCTGGTGGGCGCGCTCCCGGTACACGCTGGGGACTCTTTCGAAGATTGACGATATCTGTCAGGCTGAGCGGACCGGATCGAAGGTTTTCGACATAGGAGGAGCTGCATGCGTAAGCGGTGGATGAGCCTGCTGGTGACGGGTCTGCTCGTCGGGGGAGCACTGGTGCCGGCGAGCCCGGCGCTGGCCGCGCCGACCTTCAAGGTGCCTTTCCCGTGCGGCCAGTCCTGGTCCGGCCAGACCAGGTCGGATCACAGCCCGGCGAACGCCGTCGACTTCAACCGCACCGACGACGTCGGCGACCCGGTGGTGGCCAGCGCCCCCGGCACCGTCGACCGGGTGACCGACCTCGGCGGCACCAGTTACGGCAAGTACGTCCGAATCAACCACGGTGGCGGCTACAGCACCTACTACGCGCACCTCAACGGCTTCAACGTCTCGGTCGGGCAGACGGTCGCCTACGGCAAGGTGCTCGGCTGGGTCGGCAGCACCGGAGGCTCGACCGGCCCACACCTGCACTACGAGCAGCGCCTCAACGGCGCCGACATCCAGGTCCGCTTCAACGGCGCCCTCGGGCTGTACTGGGGCACCAAGACCTACACCAGTGACAACGGGTGCTCCTCGGGCGGCGGCAACGGCACTGTCGACACCAGCGGCACCCCGTTGACCGTCCGCTCCGGCCCCGGCACCGGGTACGCCTCGGTGGGCACCGTCGCCGACGGCACCCGGGTGACCATCGCCTGCCAGACCAGTGGCACCACTGTCACCGGCACCTACGGCACCAGCTCGATCTGGGACCGCATCGGCTCCGGTCGGTACATCGCCGACGCGTACGTGTACACCGGATCGGACGGCTACATCCCCGGCGTGCCCCGCTGCTGACCCGGGCAGGGCCACGGTCCCCGGCGGTCGACACCGCCGGGGACCGGTCGGTCAGGAGTTCAGCTGCCAGATCGACAGGTTCAACGCGGCGGCGAAGGTGACCCAGGCCCAGTAGGGCAGCAGCAGCGCGGCCGCCACCCGGGACACCCGGGCGAACAGCACCACGGTGAGCCCGATGGCCAGCCACATCACCACGATCTCGGCGAACGCCAGCCCGTACCGCCCCGCGCCGAAGAACAGCGGGGTCCAGATGGCGTTGAGCACCAGCTGGGCGCTCCACGCCCAGACGGCGGCGGTGCAGCCGACCCGCCGCCACACCAGCCAGCCGGCCACGGCGATCAGCGCGTAGAGCAGCGACCAGACCGGGCCGAACAGCCAGGAGGGCGGCGCCCAGTCGGGCTGCCGCAGGCTCGCGTACTCGTCGGTGGTGCCCTGCACCCCCAGCCCGCCGATCGCGGCCGCGACGAAGACGGTAGCGGCGAAGCCCAGGAGAGCCCACCACCGCCGCCGCCCGGAGGTCCTCGACGCGTTCTGAGATATCTCCATGGTCGAGATAATTTCCACCACGTGTCAGCTCAAACCGCCAGTGGTGTAGAGGCACCCCAACACCCGGGCCGGCCCCCACCGCCACCAGCGCGGACCTGTAGAGCTGCCCCACCAGTGAACCGTCGCCCGGCGCGGCCACGCTCAGCCGGCTGCTGTTCCGGGCCGGCTCGCTGCGCCCAGCTGGCCGCCGTGCACGGCACGGCGCTGCCGCCGCTGCCCCATAACTGGGGCAGCTCTACAGGGCCGCAGCGATGCGTCTGCGGTCGGGCCAGGGCCGGGATGATCGGCGGATGCGCCCACAAAAAAGCGCCGGGATCGCCCCGGCCGGTGCTCCTGTCGGGAGGACGGAGCACCGGTCGCGGCGACCCCGACGGGTCCCGGTGTTAGGTCGTGCGAACGTCAATTGAAGATGCTGACACCACCCGGGCCGACCAACAGCCCGACAACGATGAGGACGATGCCCCACAGGATCTGCCGGCGGAACAGCGCGAGGATGCCGGCGACCACGAGTACGACTGCGAGAATCCAAAGAATCAGCTCCATGACCTCTGAATACCCGACTGCCCGATCGGGGAAACCTGGTCGGTGTCAAGTTGATCGCCCACGTGGAAGACGCTGTACGCCTGCTTGATCACCGGGTGCGCGACGTTGCGTACGCGTACCCCTCCGGGGGTCGTGCCGCGCTCGGTGCCGGCGTGCGCGTGCCCGTGCAGGGCCAGCGCCGTGGGCGCCGAGTCGATCGCCTGCCCCAACTGGTAGGACCCGAGGAACGGGTAGATCTCCAACGGTTCGCCGGCCAGCGTGTCCGGCACCGGCGCGTAGTGGGTGAGGGCGACGAGCATGTCGCAGTCCAGCGAGCGCAGCGCCGCGCCGAGGCGGTCCGCGCTGTCGGTGGTGGTCCGCACGAATGCCTTCATCTCCGGCTCGCCGAAGTCGCTCGCACACCGCCCGGCGAACCCGCCGCCGAAGCCCTTGACCCCGGCGATGCCGAGCCGGCCGCCCGCGCAGTCCAACACCACGCCGTTGCCCTCCAGCACGGTGATGCCCGCGTCCTCGAGCACCTTGACCACCTGGGGCACCTGGTCACACTGGTGGTCGTGGTTGCCCAGCACTGTCACGACCGGCACGGCCAACCCACCGAACTCCTCCGCCACGCAGCGCGCCTCGGCCTCGGTGCCGTGCCGGGTCAGGTCCCCGGCCAGCAGCAGCACGTCGGCGCACTCCGGCAACTCTTCCAACGCCGGTCGGAAGCGTCCGACCACGTCCTCGTCCAGATGCACGTCACCCACCGCGGCGATCCGGATCACCATGGAACCTCCCTCAGGGCAGTTGCTCGATCTCCGTGGGCGCCTGGGCGCGGATCACCCCGATGTCGCTGGCGATCGGTACGTCAGGAAAGCGCTCGGACACCCGGCGCAGGATCTCGGCACGCCGGTGCGGACTCTCCACCTCGCCGTAGAGCACGAGGGTGCGTTCCCGTCGGACCACGGTGATCCCCTGTTCGGCGACGGCGGGGTCCTCGGCGAGCAGCCGCTGGATCTCCGCTTCGACGTACTCGTCCGGTGGCCCGGCACCGATGTCGCGATCGTGGGTCACGATGTCCCCTCTCCTGGCTGGGTGGCGGCAACCGGCACCACCTCCAGCCGGTCCAGCAGCACCAGGAACGCCTCGGCGTACGGCGAGTGCTGCGTCTCCTTGCGTACCCTCTCCCAGTCGATCTGCTCCCGCAGCGACCGGGCCAGCGGCAGGCCGCGGGCGAAGTCGCAGTAGTGCTGGGAGAAGCTCAGCAGCTTGTGCACCATCAGCTGGGTGGCGGACAGCACCGGCATGTGGATCGCGTCCACCGGCCGGATGACAGTGTCGGCGAACGTCTCCTCGGTCACCGGTGTCTCGATCGGCCGGTGGATGAGATCCACCATCCGGCCGTCGTCGAAGACCTTGACCAGCCAGTCCTCCGGTGGTCGCTGCGCGACGAAGCCGGCGGCCACCAGGGCCTCCAAGGCCTGTTCCACGTCGGCCTCCCGGATCAGGAAGTCGACGTCGTGCTCGCTGGAGTGGCCCCCGTGGGCGTAGACGGCGAAGCTGCCGCCCAGGGCGAACGGGATCTCGGACTGCTTGAGCACGGCGGCGACCTTCTTGAGGGTGTGCACCAGACTCTCGTCCCCGCGCTCAGCCATCTGGATCTCCCGTCGTCGTGTTGGTGGACCGGCGGTTGGGTTTCAGAGTTCGGTACCCGGCATTCCGGTCGGCCACACCTGCTTGGGACGCGGTCGGGTGGCAACAGGGATGAAGCATCACAAACCTCGCGGACTCGATGCGCCGGTCGGATAATCTGTGGAGGGTGGCCAGATCATCGGGGATGCGACGCGGCAGGGGCCGGTTGCGCACCGTCGCCCTCATCGGCATCGACGGCTCGGGCAAGACCACTCAGGCGCACCGGCTGGCCGACGCGCTGACGGCCGCCGGGCGCCCCGCCACCTACCGCCGCAACGCCAGCGGGCGCCGTTGGCTCGGCCGGCTCGCCCACCGGCTCGGGCGGCCGGACGCGCAGCGGCTCGTCGGGCGCGACGGCGTGCTGGCGGTGGAGTCCGTGCTGCGCTGGCTCGCCATCGCCGTAGCCCTGCTCACCTGCCTGCTCACCGGCCGGACGGCGGTGATGGACCGCTACTCGGCCTGCCAGTACGCGAGCATCCGCGCACATGGCGGGCACCGCTGGGAGCGGCTGGCCCGAGCCGGCTACCGACTGTTCCCGACCCCGCAGGTGACCTTCCTGCTCGCTGTCGACCCGGCGGAGGCGTACCGGCGCATCGAGGAGCGCGGCACCGACCACGAGACGATGGGCTGGCTGACCGCGGCGGACACCGCCTACCGGGCCCTGCCCGAGTACCCGAGCTTCGTACTGGTGGACGCGGGCCGTCCGGCCGAGGAGGTGACCGAGCAGATCCAGGCGCACCTGGGGACCTGGCTGCCGGCGTCCCCCGGGGCGGCGGAGGAGGGTGATGGTGACTCGTTGGTGACTCAGGCCCGCCCGTAGACCGGCACTGTGGCGCCGCTGGTCGGCGCGGACTCGGCCGACGCGAGGAACCGGATCACCGACGCGATCTCGGCAGGGGCCACCCAGCGGGAGTGGTCGGCGTCGGGCTGGGCGGCCCGATTCGCCTGAGTGTCGATGACGCTGGGCAGCACGGTGTTGCAGCGCACGTTGCGGGACCGGTACTCCACCGCCACCACGTTGGCGAGGGCCAGCACCGCCGCCTTGGCCGTCACGTACCCGGCGGCGCCGGGGAACGGGGCGACCGCCGCCCGGGCCGCCACGCAGACCACCGCGCCGCCGCCAGCGGCCACCAGGTGGGGCAACGCGGCCTGGGTGACCAGGTAGGTGGGCCGCAGGTTGACGGTGAGCATCCGCTCGAAATCCGCAACCGGCGTCTCGTGCACCAGGCCGCCACTGGCGTACCCGCCGACCAGGTTGACCACCGCCCGCAGCGGCGCGGCCGGCGCACCGGCAGCGGCCTCGACCGCCCGCGCGGCCCCCGCCGGATCGGTCAGGTCCGCGACCAGCTGGAGCAGCTCGTCCGCCGCCGGGCCCGCTCCGGGCCGGGCGGTCCGCTCCGGTACGACCACCCGCCAACCCGCCTCGACGAACGCGGTCACCACCGCCCCGCCGAGCCCGCCGCTGCCTCCGGTGACCAACACGCTGCGCTCCGCCATGCGCCTCACGCTAGCCCCCACCCCGGACGTCGCCCTGCGCGCTCCGCCGTCCGTCGCTCTGCCAACAGCAGACCGGCTGGCCGAACCACCCGGCGACAGCGCAGGATCACCGGATGCGAATCCTCGTTCTCGGTGGCACCCGGTTCCTCGGCCGGGCGGTGGCTCGCCTCGCCGTCGCACAGGGGCACGACGTGACCTGCGCGGCCCGGGGCAGGTCCGGAGCCGTGCCGACCGGGGTCCGGTTCGTGTCGGTGGACCGGGACGATCCCGAGGCGCTGGCGCCGCTCGCCGACGACAGTTTCGACGCCGTGGTCGACGTGACCCGCCAGATCAGTCACGCCCGCTACGCGCTCGCCGCGCTTGCCGAGCGGGTCGGCCACTGGTCCTTCGTGTCGACGATCTCGGTGTACGCGGACAACACCACCCCGGGTCAGACCGCGGCGGACGCGCCGGTGCTGGCGCCCGCCCCACCAGAGGTGGACGGTCCGGTCGGTCCGGACCACCGCTGGTACGGGGAGTGCAAGGTGAGCATCGAGCGGTTGGTCCGGGAGCGGATGGGTGTCGACCGCTCGTTCATCTGCCGGGCGGGGCTGATCGTCGGCGCGGAGGACCCCAGCGACCGCTTTCCGTACTGGGTGCGGCGGCTGTCGACCGGTGGAGAGGTGCTCGCACCCGGCCGGCCGACCGACCGTGTGCAGTTCGTGGACGTGGCCGATCTGGCGGGCTGGCTGTTGCACGCCGCCGGCACCGGCCTCGCCGGCACCTACGACGGCACCGGGCCGGCGATGTCCCGGGCCGACCTGCTGCACGGGGTGGCCGCCGGGCTGGGTGTCGCCGATCCGGTCCTCATCTGGGTGGACCAGGAGTTCCTGCTGGCTCACGACGTCCGCGAGTGGTCGGGGGAGCGGGCCCTGCCGCTCTGGGTGCGGCTGCCGGAGTCCGGTGGCCTGATGGACCGGGACGCGCGACCGGCTCTGGGTGCCGGGCTGGCGGTCCGTCCACTCTCCGACACTGTTCGGGCGACCGCGGCCTGGATGACAGCCGAGCCGGCCGCCGTCCGGCAGGGGGGACTGGACCCGGCGGATGAGGCGGCGATACTGCGGGAGTGGCAGGCTGTGCGGGACCGGTGATCCGGCCGCCGGTCGTTTCCCTCGTCCCGGCCCGTCATAGTTGACGCTCACGCCAGGTGAAAGTAAGTTTCATCCGTGGCGAAGAGTCCGAAGATTTCTGCGAGTCAGGAGCCCGGTGGGCTCATCGTCCACATCAGCGGGCTGCTGCCGTCGCTGTCGCCCGCCGAGCAGCGGGTTGCCCGGCTGGTCGTCTCCGACCCGGCCGCCGCGGCCCGGCGGACCATCACCGACCTCGCCACCGCGGCGGAGACATCGGAGGCGACAGTCATCCGGTTCTGCCGCTCGGTCGGCATGGACGGGTACCCCCAGCTGCGGATCCGGCTCGCCGCCGAGGCGGCCCGCCGGATCGAGCCACCGGACGCCCGGGTGGTCGGCGGCGACATTCCGCCCGGTGCCGACCTCGCCCAGATCATCGCCACCATCGCGTTCAACGACGCACGCGCGGTCGAGGAGACTGCCGAGCAGCTCGACCCCGCCGTCTGCGAGCAGGTGGTCGAGGCGATCAACAGCGCCGGTCGGATCGACATCTACGGTGCCGGTGCCAGTGGGTTCGTCGCATCTGACTTCCAGCAGAAGCTGCACCGCATCGGCCGGATCGCCTTCTACTTCCCGGACGTGCACACCGCGCTGACCTCGGCCGCCCTCCTCGGCCGGAGCGACGTGGCGATCGGCATCTCGCACAGCGGCACGACCTCCGACGTGATCGAGGTGCTGGAGCAGGCCCGGACACGAGGTGCCGTCACCGTGGCGCTCACCAACTTCCCGCGCTCGCCGATCACCGACGTGGCGGACTTCGTGTTGACCACGGCGGCCCGGGAGACCACCTACCGCTCCGGCGCGACGGCCAGCCGGCTGGCCCAGCTCACAGTGGTCGACTGCCTCTTCGTCGGGGTGGCGGCCCGCAACCGGGCTCGGGCCCGCAAGGCCCTGGAGTCGACCGCCGAGGCGGTCCAGTCGCACCGGGTGGGTGCCAACCGGAGGCGGCCGTGACGGCCGGTGCGGTGGAGCCGGACGAGGACCTGCCAGCACCGCCCGCCCGCCCGACAGTCCGGGTGGGCGCACCCACCGAACGACGCAACCCGCTGAGCGTCGACCTCGACCTGATGTCGACCCGGGACGTCCTCACCGTGATCAACGAGGCCGACCGGCGGGTGCCGGCGGCGGTCGCCGCGGTGCTCGACGAGATCGCCACCACCGTCGACCTGGCAGTCGAGGCGCTGCGCGGCGGCCACCGGGTGCACTACTTCGGGGCCGGCACCTCCGGTCGGCTCGGCGTCCTCGACGCGGCCGAGCTCGCCCCCACCTTCAACTCGCCCCGGCACTGGTTCTGCGCCCACCTCGCCGGCGGTCCGGACGCCATGTGGCGGGCCGTGGAGGACGCCGAGGACGACGACCGGGGCGGCGCGGTCGAGGCGGCCAGTTGTGTGCGCACCGGTGACCTGGTGGTGGGTCTGGCGGCGAGCGGACGCACCCCGTACGTGCTCGGGGCGCTCGCCGCGGCCCGCGCCAAGGGCGCCTCGACGGTGCTGCTCTGCGCCAATCCGGAGGCGGAGGCCGCCCGGTCGGTGGACGTGTTCATCGGGGTGGACACCGGACCCGAGGTGGTCACCGGGTCGACCCGGATGAAGGCGGGCACGGCGCAGAAGTTGGTGCTCAACACGTTCTCGACCGCCGTCATGGTGCGACTGGGGCGGGTCTACTCGAACCTCATGATCGATATGGTGGCCACCAACGCGAAGCTCCGCGGACGAATGATCTCGATTCTGGTCGAGGCCACCGGCTGCTCGGAGGAAGTTTCCCGGCAGGCGCTCGTCGAGGCCGACGGCGACCTGAAGACGGCGCTCGTCTCCCTGGTCTCCGGTGCCGAGGTGGACGCCGCCAGGGCCGCGCTGGCCCGCTCCGCCGACCAGGTACGCGGGGCCCTCGCCCTGCTCGCCCCCTAGGCGCACGCGCCCCGGGAAGCGAACGGGGCTTCGGATTGTTCATCTGGCCGGGGGGTAATACATCCCCGAGGATGAACCGACCGGTCCTTCGGCGCGTATCTGGCAGTGACCAGGATCGCAGCGCGGTGGTGACCCGGGTCGCTGTGCCCCCACGGCGGGCGGTGTTGCCATGAGGCGGTAACCCGTGCGTGGTGCCCAGCGGCGAGCCATCCGACGGGATGCTGACAGCAAACGTGGACCGTGCTCTCAGCTACTACTCAGGCATTCGTGACACTTTCGACTCACCACACGGAATCCCCGACACGTCTCATCTGTTGTGTAGGTGTCAGCACCGATTGGCACAGCAGAAGTTACCAGGGGTTGACGGACGTGGGGTATGGCAAGGAACCGGGCAACCGGCGCGAGCGAGGGGACCGTGGGCAACGTGGACAAGAACATCGGCATGCGAACCGATCAGGTCGCCGAGGAGCGCGATCTGGTCGGCGTCTACCTGCACGAGATCTCCCGGACGCCACTGCTGGACGCCGCTCGGGAGGTGGAGCTCTCCAAGGCTATCGAGGCCGGCCTCTACGCCGAGCACCTGCTCGGTGAGGAAGCCGTCCCCGCCGGTGTGGACCGGGCCGACCTGGAGTGGCTGGTCGTCGAGGGAGAGCGGGCGAAGGACCTCTTCATCCGCGCCAACCTGCGACTCGTCGTGTCGATCGCCCGCCGCTACGTGCGTTCGGGAATGCCCATGCTGGACCTGATCCAGGAGGGCAACACCGGCCTGGTCCGGGCGGTCGAGAAGTTCGACTACGAGCGCGGCTACAAGTTCTCCACCTACGCCACCTGGTGGATCCGTCAGGCGATCAGCCGGGCGATCGCCCAGCAGGAGCGCACCGTGCGTCTGCCGGTGCACCTCGTGGAGGACGTCAACCGGATGCGCAACGTGGCGCGTCAGCTGACCCGTGAGCTGGGCGCGGACCCGGAGCCGGAGCAGATCGCGGCATCCCTCGGCGTCACCGTCGAGCGGGTGAACGAGCTGCGTCGCTGGTCGCAGGACACCGTCTCGCTGGACACTCCGGTCGGCGACGACGGCGACACCAGTCTCGGCGATCTGGTCGCCGACAGTGACGCCCCGTCGCCGGAGGACATCGTCCTCAGCGGCCTGGAGCGGCAGCGCATCGAGGGGCTGCTCAACCACCTCGACGACCGGTCCGCCGGCATCATGCGGGCCCGCTACGGGCTGGAGGACGGCCGGGAGCACTCGCTCACCGAGGTCGCGTCCCGGTTCTCGCTGTCCCGCGAGCGGATCCGGCAGCTGGAGATCCAAGCCCTCGGCCGGCTGCGTGAGCTGGCCCGGGCGGAGGGGCTGCAAGCAGCCTGACCTGGTAGTAATGACGGCGAACGGCCGGCGTCCGATAGGGGGACGCCGGCCGTTCGCCGTTGCCGGGCTCCGCTAGCGGACCCGGCCGTAACCCTGGATGGACATCATGTTCATGCCCCGTCTGAGCACGTTCCGGCCGGCGCTTGGCGCGTCGATCACCTGGCCATCGCCCACGTATAGGGCGACGTGCCCGAGCCCGCTGTAGAAGACCAGGTCACCAGGGCGTAGGTCGCCCCGCCCGATGTGTGCGACGGCACCCCACTGCATCCGGGTGTTGTGCGGCAGGGACTTCCCGGCCGCCCGCCAGGCCGCCGAGGTCAGCCCGGAACAGTCGTAACCGTTCGGCCCGTCGGCTGCCCAGACGTACGGCTTGCCCACCGCGCCGAACGCGTAGCGCACCGCGGCGCCGGCGTCACCGGCCACCGCTGGCACGTTCTTGGCCTCGGCCACCGCGGCCTTCGGCTCGGGACGCTCGGTGGCCGCCCCGTACGCCTGCCGACGCAGCTCGTACAGCTCGGCCAGGTCCTGTTCGATCTGCTTCTTGCCCGCCGCGAGCTGGCGGGCCCGCGCGGCCTGCCGGGTCAGGGTGGCGTCCAGGCTGGCCTTCTCGTCCAGCAGCCGCCGCTGGTCGGCGCTGAAGCCGGAGATGCGCTCCTGCCGCTGGCGGGTCAGCTGGTCGAGCGTGCCCAGCCGGTCCAGCAGCGCCGCGGAGCCGCCGGGACGCAGCAGGGCGTCCGCGGTCCGCAGGCCGCCGCTCTTGTACGCGGTGGAGGCAAGCTCCGCCACGTCGGCCCGGCTCTGCTCGACCTGCTGTTCCAGCGGGCCGATGCGGGTCTGTAATCGGGCCACCGAGGCTTCGTTGGTCTTGATCTCCTCACGCAGTTTGTTGTACGACTCCACGACCCGTTCCAACTCGGCCGAGGACGTCTCGATCCGGCGGGTCAGGTCGGCGGGGGACGGCTCGGCGTGCGCCACCGCCGTCGGGGCGATCAGCGCGGCCGACATGCCGGCCAGCGCCACGGTACGCAGCAGGTTTCTCAGGGATGACAAGAGCGGAAGGCCCCTCTCCCACAGCCGCCGGGGCTGCTGACGCCCTCGGCGACACCGGCCGGGGCCATCCGGGCGGACGGCACTGGGCCGGACCGGCACACCCAACCTAACCCGGGACGGATGTCGCTCGCAGTTGAAGCAGGGGCGAAAGTTGGGCGAGTGGCGGCTCGTGTCTCTGGGCTGGGTGGCGCTGCTGACACCTGCTGCGACGGGGCAAAGACCAGTTTATGGGCTAGTGACGGATATACGACTTTCGTCGTTCCGGGCGTATACCGCTGGATCGCTGGCCTCCATAACCGATAAAAACCGAAATGGATGCTGTTTCCTGGCGATGTCCCTCGCGGGGGTGAGCTGTCGAGAACCGGTAACTGCCCAGGTCGGCTGGCGGTGCACCAACACAATGGGGGCTGGCGCCGGGAATCCCGTCGGCAGACAGCGGTAGCTGTCACCGCCGGTCACCTCGGCCAACCGTCCCCGCGGGAGGAACCGTGAATCGTGAAGGCGCAAGTGTGCGACCGCCGCGAACGGTGCCCGGTGCCCGGTCGACTCTGCTGTACGCGCGGCCCGGCATCATCGTGACCGCCGACCGGTTCACTGTCGGCCGCACCAGTTACCGGGTTGCCGACCTGACCCATCTGCGTACCACCCGGGGCCCGCACGACCGGATCGCCGTCCGGGCCGTCATCATCACCGCCAGCATGCTCGGCGGCGTCGGGCTGCTGCTCGGCTTCACCGGCGGGCTGCACCGCCTGACCGCCGGGGCGTACCTCATCCTCGGTGCCGTGTTCCTGCTGCCGGCCGCGCTGGCCCTGGTCGGCGATCGCTGGCGCCCACCGCCCCACGAGCTGTGGGGGTGGTACGGGGGAGCGGAGGTGCAGTTGTTCAGCGCCGACGACGAGCGGCAGTTCGGCCAGGTCACCCGGGCGCTGTTGCGGGCCCGGGAAGTGAACCGGTACGGCGGCTGGGTCGACCCGGTCGCCTCCGCCGAGCCGTGGCGGCCCAGCCGCTGAGCCGACGAAGGGTGGGCCCACGCCGAGCGGGCGTCGGCCCACCGGCCGCTCAGCGGGCGACCGGCTCCGGGGCCCGGGTCTCCTGCGGCGCGGCCACCCAGGCGCTGACCCGGCGCTCGGCGTAGAACGAGACGAACGGCACGGTGCCGGCCAACATCACCAGCAGCATCCGCTTCAGCGGCCAGTCGGCCCGACGGCTCAGGTCGAACGCGGCCACCAGATAGATCATGTAGAGGAACCCGTGCGCGGGCCCCACCGTCTCCACCACCACCGCGTTGTCGAACACGTACTTCAACGGCATGCCGATCACGACAAGCAGGATCAGCACAACGCCCACGATCCAGGCGATCGCGCGGTACCGGGTAAGGGCAGCGCCCACCTTCGTCCGTCCTTCCGAGCCCGGCTCAGCCGGGATAGTCACCGGGTCGGGCGCCCGGATTGGCGCTCAACCATGACAGGTAGTGGTTGTAGGCGGCCAGGTCCGTGTCCTCGACGGCATCACCGCCAGACGCTACCCGGGACACCCGCACCGGTCGGCGTACCGCCGGTCGGGATCCCGCGATGACCGCCGGCGCGGGCTGCGCATCCGGCTCCGCCGGCGGCAGGTCGGCGTCGGCCGCCCGGCGCCGGGCCAGCTTCACCTCACGCCACCAGACGTAGGCCACGAAGCCAGCGAAGATCGGCCACTCGACCGCGTACCCCCAGCTCAGGCTGTTGCCGCCGGTGGCCCGGCTGATCTGCCACCAGCCCAGCCCGAGGAAGCCCACGACCAGCACGACCATGGCCACGTGACGTGCGATCCACGCCGGGGTCCAGAGCCGCCTCATGGCATCGAGAGTACCGGGGGCGCCGCCGGTCTCCGACGCGGTGTCGTAGTTGTCGCGCGGCCGGGATGGTTTGGCGTCACCACGCCTGGGCAATCGTCTAGACGCCAGCCCAAACGAGATCAAGGGGGGCGATGATGACCGGATCGGTACGTGAGGACGGCTTTGCGTCCAGCGGCGGCACGGACATGAGCCCGGAGCAGCGGGTGCCCGAGTGGGGTGGCGACCACCTCGCCGACCCGGCGGGCGCCACGGATCTCGACGGCGACGTGCTCGGCATCGACCCGACGGAGTTGACCGACGAGGATCTGATCCGCGAGATGCACAGCCTGCACCGCACCCGCCTGGACACCCTGCGGCACGCGGCGGACTCCGCGCTCGCCAACCACCTGCGGCGCACCGCGGAGCTCGAGACCGAATACCTGGCGCGTCACCCGGGCCGGGAGGTCGACCCTCACCGTCTGCGGGACTCCTGATGCCGGCGCGTGCCGTGCGCGGGATGTCCGCGCCACCCGAGGTGGTCTTCAACACGGCCACCGACCCCAACCGGGCCTCGGCCTGGCTGCCGGAACCGCTGCGTGGCGACGGCAGCCCCGCCGCGGAGATCAGCGGTGCGGAGCTGCGGGCCCGGTGGGGTGGCGACACCGACTGGTCCGCCGAGATCCGGGTGGAGTCGGCCGATGCCGGCGGCGCCCGGATCCAGCTTGATCTGGCCGACGGGTCGGACGGGTCGGGCCCGGACCAGTTGGCCGACGAGGCGCTCACCAACCTGGCCCGCGAGGTCGCCGACAACCTCCAGGCCGGCTGAGACCGCCGCTCTCACACCACCACGAGATGTAAGGAGACCGGGTGAGCGACACTGGCCTGCGACACAAGGCGGAGCGGCTGCGCCGGGCGTACGCGCCGCACGAACATCGGCCGCTCGGCGGCTATCTGGTGGCGATGGGCGCTTACGCCGGGGTGACCGGGGCGCTCGCCGGTCTGGTCAAGGCGACCGGTCGACCGGTGCCGGAGCGTCCCGCCCCATCCGACGTGGTGTTGCTCTCCATTGCCACGCACAAGCTGAGCCGGCTGCTGTCCAAGGACGCGGTGACCAGCCCCCTGCGGGCGCCGTTCACCCGCTATGACCGTCCGATCGGCAGCGGTGAGGTGATGGAGCAGGTCCGCGACTCGGGCAGCCCCACCCGGCACGCCATCGGCGAGTTGCTGAGCTGCCCGTTCTGCCTGGCGGTCTGGGTGGCCACCGGGTTGACCGGTGGCCTGGTGCTCGCACCCCGACTGACCCGGCTGGTGGCCACCGCGCTGACGGCGGTCGCCGCGTCCGACTTCCTCCAGATGGCGTACGCGACGGCACAGCAGGCTGCCGAGGGCGGGCACCACGACGACTGACCGAGTGGACGCGAAAGGGGGGCCGGCAGACGCCGGCCCCCCTTGTCGTACCTCAGCGCTGCATACCGGACCAGCCGTGCGGCGACTCCGGTTCCCGTTCGTCCTCGTCCGCCCCGGTGACGATGTCCCGGTCGACGGCGGTGCGGTCGTGTTCGTTGGCGAAGTCCGGCTCGGGCGTGGTGTCCCGGCCCTTCGGCGGTTGACCCAGCGCCGGCACCTTCTCGTCGTGGTCCTCGTGGTGCGTCATGTCGGTGTCCCTTCTGCGGTCGCTCAGGCAACGGCCGTTCTGCGGTCGGTCAGGCGACGGAGCCACCCAGCAGGTCGCTTGCCTCGTCCACCGCGTACTCACCCTCGGGAAGCGCGTCGATGCGGGCGAGCAGGTCCGGCGGGAGTTCGGCGGCCACCGCCCGCCGATAGATCTCTGCCTGGGTGACCCGCTCCTGCGCCCGGTAGATGTCGTCGAGCAGGTCGTCGAGGGCCGGGGTGTCCGGCTCGCCGGTCACGGGTGCGTCGTCGGTCACGTCGATCAGCTACCCCGGGCGGAATCGGTCAAACGTCACGCCAGTGGGCCGACGCGCGCCTCCGGTCGATGGCCCTCTGTCCTGCCTTTGCTCTGCACCCGCCCGTGCGCCGGTTACGGACCGTAGGCGTCGCGTGGGCGGGTGCAGAGCAAAGGGAGGTGGGTGGGGGTGGGGCGGGCGGCTGATGCTGCTCGGCTCAGCCCGTCGCGGGCGGGCCGGGCCGGGTCGGGCCAGGCCCAGGTCGGGGCGGGGTTCGGGAGGCACAGACAGCGCCGCCCCCGGCCTTGTGGGCCGGGGGCGGCGCTGGTGTCGGTGTGCAGGTCGCCTCTCGGCGAGTGGCACTACGCGGCTCCAGCCGGACGGTATTCCGCGAAGGCTATTTAGGTGAGGCCCGGGGACACTGGACACACCGACACCCCAGTCAACGAGCCGACCCCCGCCCATGTTCCGCGCACCGCGGTGTCGGCGGTCACACCGCCGCCGGCAGGGTGGCCCGCCGGGCCTGCACCGCGGAGGCCAGGTGGTCGAGCACCTCGACGGTGTCGTCCCAGCCGAGGCACGCGTCGGTGACCGACCGGCCGTACTCCAGCTTCCGGGTCGGGTCGAGATCCTGCCGGCCGGGCAGCAGGAACGACTCCAACATCACGCCGGTGATCCCGCGTTGGCCGGTGGCCAGCTGGGCGGCCACGTCGGCGGCGACCCGCGGCTGGTTGCGGTGATCCTTGCCGCTGTTGGCGTGACTGGCGTCGATCACCAGCCGCTCCGGCAACCCGGCCGCGCGGAGCAGGTCGAGCGCTCCGGCAACCGAATCCGCGTCGTAGTTGGGCCGGCCGCCCCCACCGCGCAACACCAGATGACCGTCGGTGTTGCCCCGGGTGTGCATGATCGCCGGGGTGCCGGAGAAGTCGATGCCGGGGAAGACGTGCGGCACCCCGGCGGCGCGGATCGCGTCCACGGCGGTGCCGATGCTGCCGTCCGGGCGGTTCTTCATGCCGATCGGCATGGACAGACCCGAGGCGAGCTGGCGGTGCACCTGACTCTCCACGGTACGGGCACCGATCGCGCCCCAGGCCACCGTGTCCGCGATGTACTGCGGCGTGATCGGGTCGAGGAACTCGCAACCCACCGGCAGACCGACGCGCAGGACGTCGAGCAGCAGCGCCCGGGCCAGCCGCAGGCCGGTGTTGACGTCACCGCTGCCGTCCAGGCCCGGGTCGTTGATCAGGCCCTTCCAGCCGACGGTGGAGCGTGGCTTCTCGAAGTAGACCCGCATGACGATCAGCAGGTCGTCGGCCAGCCGGTCGGCCGCCGTACGCAGACGCCGCGCGTAGTCGAGGGCGGCGGCCGGGTCATGCACCGAGCAGGGGCCGACCACCACCAGCAGGCGGTCGTCCTCGCGATCCAGCACGCGACCAACCGCGCGACGGCCGGTCAGCACGGCCGCCGCGAGCGAGGCGTCCAGGGGTAACTCGTGGTGCAGCAGGGCGGGCGTGGTCAGCGGCACGACGCGGTCGATCCGCTGGTCGCTTACCCGATCGGTCTCCGGGGTCGTCACGGTGGGCATCCTTCCGCCGACCGTGCCCGGGGCCGGTGCCCGGGACGAGCCGGCTGCTCGTACGCAAAAGGGCAGGAACGACAGCTCCTGCCCAGCCGGCTCGGTCCGCGGTGACGTCAGTTCATGGTGAAGTCACCGGCGTGGGAGCCGGCTGCCTAAACCATCGATAGGAACGTGTCACGGGGGCTAGCGTACCCGACCCGGCCGGAACCTCCGGCCCGTCGTCCCAAGATGCGGGGCGGAGACCGCGTGCCAGGGGCGGGGTCGGGGTAACAGGGGTGCCATGACTGACGAGCAGAGCGATCAGGAGCGGGTGGAGTCCCGCGCCCACCACCTCCTGCCCGAGGAGGCCGCCGTGGGCAGCGACGACCCGGAGGCGCAGGCCGAGGCCATCCTCGCCGAATCGGACATCCGGGAGGCGGACAACGTGGCGCCCGACACCGTGCTGGAACGTCGTACCTCGGATCAGACAGTGGTCGCTGTCGAACCGCCGGACTGAGCGGTGGCCCCACGTGCCCGGCGGGATCCCCGGTAGGTGTGCTCCCGCAGCCAGGCCAGCGGACCCGCCGCCCGCAGTTCGGGTGGCAGGTTCCGCACCGGGTCGAACGCGAGCGCGGCGTCCTCCTCGGCGCTGAGCGGGGCACCGATCCCGACCTGCCCCACCGGCCGCCACGGTCCGACGGCGGACGCGACCGCGAGCACCAGGCGCGGCGTGTCCGTCCGGGTCGCGGCGGCCACCGTGCTCAGGGTGCGCCCGAGGCAGACGGAGTCGGGGTCGGCCAGCGTGGCCAGCCAGAGGCGGCGCGGGCCCACCCGGTAACCCACGATCGTGCTGTACGTCCCGGTGAAGCAGCGTCGGGGCAGCGGCAGGTTCCGCAGCAGCGGGGCCGCGCCGCTGGAGCTGACCAGCAGGTCGAACGGTCGACCGGTGTCACGGTGCAGGCGCAGCGCGACGCCCAGCACGTCCGGCCAACCGCTGGGCGTGGGAGTTCCCTTGGAGAGCCGGACGGTGGCCCGATACCGGCCGGGGTGGTCCAGCAGGCCGACCCCGGTAGGTGGTCCGGGCGTACCCCAGATCACCACCTCGCCGGCGAACGAGCGACCGGCCGGATGCAGCAGCCGGCCGTGGCGCAGCCGGCCGAGCGCGGCGCTGGCACGTTCGGCGGCGGCGGCGGCGACGGCGGACCGGGACGGGCGCGGGGTGACGGTCATTGCCCTCCGGTACCCCGAGCGGCGGCCTCGATGCCCGGGATCGGCTCGCCGACCGACCACACGTCACCTTTCCGCCTGCGAGATCGGATAGCGTCGGGGCATGCCCGACAGCGGTTACCCCTGGCCCATCGAGACGTCCCGACTGGACAACGGCCTACGCGTGGTGGTGAGTGAGGACCGCACCGCGCCCGCCGTGGCCGTCAACCTCTGGTACGACGTCGGCTCCCGGCACGAGCCGACCGGGCAGACCGGGTTCGCCCACCTCTTCGAGCATCTGATGTTCGAGGGCTCGGTGAACGTGGCGAAGACCGAGCACATGAAGCTGATCCAGGGCTCCGGCGGCTCGCTCAACGCCACCACCAACCCGGACCGGACCAACTACTTCGAGACGGTCCCGGCCGAGCACCTGGAGTTGGCGCTCTGGTTGGAGGCCGACCGGATGGGCGGCCTGGTCCCCGCCCTCACCCAGGAGACGCTGGACAACCAACGGGACGTGGTCAAGAACGAGCGCCGGCAGCGCTACGAGAACGTCCCGTACGGGGACGCCTGGCTGCGTCTGCTGCCGCTGCTCTACCCCCCGGGGCACCCGTACCATCACGCGACGATCGGCTCGATGGCCGACCTGAACGCCGCCGACCTCGCCACCTTCCAGGCGTTCCACCAGACCTACTACGCGCCAAACAACGCGGTGCTCACAGTGGTCGGCGACACCACCGCGTCCGACGTGTTCGCGCTCGCCGACAAGTACTTCGGCGCGCTACCGGCACGCGACGACATCCCGGCCGCCCCGGACGGGCGCGACGTCCCGGCCACCGGGCAGACGGCAGTCGAGTCGGTCAGCGCCGACGTACCGGCGCCAAGGGTGTACGTCGCCCACCGCACCTACCCGTTCGGCAGCCCGGAATACCACGTGGTCACCGTGCTCGCCACCGTCCTCGGCAGTGGGCGGGGCAGCCGGCTCTACCAGCGACTCGCCGACGGTGAACGGCTCGCCCAACCGGACCTGGTCGGGGCGTACGGGGTGGACCTCGCGCACGCCCCGGCGCCACTGATCGCCACCGCCACCGCCCGGCCCGGAGTGAGCGCCGAGCGACTGGCCGAAGGGCTGGCCGAGGTCGTCGACGAGTTGGTCACCGTGCCGGTCACCGCCGCCGAGCTGGATCGGGCCAAGGCGATGCTCAGCACCGGGTGGTGGCGTCAGTTGTCCACGGTGGATGGTCGCGCGGACCTGCTCGGCCGGTACGCCACGCAGTTCGGTGACCCGGCCCGCGTCGCCGACCAGTTGCCGGGCCTGCTCGCGGTCACCGCCGAGCAGATCGCCGCGGCCGCCGCCGAGGTGCTCGCCACCGACCGGGTGCTGCTGACCTACCTGCCCGAGGAGACCTCATGACGCTGATCGCCGACCGCCCCGGCCCGGGCGCCGCCCGCCCGTACCGGTTCCCGCCGGTGGTTCGCCGCACCGTGGCCGGTGGTCAGGTCGTCGCCGCGCATCTGCCCGGGCAGAACCTCGCCGTGGCCCTGCTGCTGCTCGACGTGGGCGCGGGCCAGGAGCCGGTCGGCAAGGAGGGCCTGTCCGGCGTGCTGGCCAAGGCGTTGGAGGAGGGGACCGCGCAGCGGGACGCCGCCGCGTACGCGCTCGCCGTCGAGGGGTTGGGCACCGCGTTGTCGACCGGGCTGGACTGGGACTCGTTCCAGGCCAGCGTGGTGATCCCGGTGGACCGGCTCAGCGCCGCTGTGGAGTTGCTCGCCGAAGCGGTCCGGACGCCCAGGCTCGACCCCGCCGACGTACGCCGGGTCCGGGACGACGAGGCGACCGCGCTGCGGATGGACTGGGCCAACCCGGGCCCTCGCGCCGACGCCGCGTTGCGCGGTGACCTGTTCGGCGCCCAGAACCGCTGGGGCCGGCCGATGTACGGTGACCCGGATTCGGTCGCCGGACTGGACGTGGAGGACGTGACGGTCTTCCACTCCGAGTGGTTCCTGCGTCCCGGCACCCTGATCGTCGCCGGCGACCTGGACCGGATCGACCTGGACGCGCTGGCCGCCGCGGCGTTCGCCGGCACCGGTGGCGGCCCGGCCGAGCGGGGTGGTCCGATCGAGGTGCCGCTGCACGCCGGACGGCGGATCATCCTGGTGGACCGGCCCGGTTCGGTGCAGTCCACGCTGCGGCTGGGCCACCCGTCGCCGCACCGGGCGCACCCCGACCACGTGCCGATGACGCTCGCCGGCACAGTCCTCGGCGGGGCGTTCACCTCCCGCCTCAACCACCTGCTGCGCGAGGTGCACGGCTACACCTACGGCGTCCGGGGTGACTTCGCCTCGTCCCGCCGTTTCGGTCGGTTCGGGGTCAGCTCCGGGGTGCAGACCGCGGTCACCGTGCCGGCCCTGGTCGAGGCGGTGGGTGAGATCAGCCGTACCCGGGCCGGTGGGGTGACCGAGGACGAGCTGGCGGTGGCCCGGTCCTGGCGGGCCGGGCAACTCTCGGTCGAGTTGCAGAGCCCTCGCGCGATCGCGTCCGCGTTGACCACGCTGGTGGTGCACGACCTGCCGGACGACTACCACGCTCGGCTGCGTGAGTCGCTGCTCGCCGCGGACGTGGACCAGGTCTCCGCGGCGGCGGCCACCCACCTGCACCCGGACGCGCTGACCCTGGTCATCGAAGGCGACGCCGCCGTCATCCGCGACGACCTGACCGCGGCGGCCCTCGGCGACCTGCTCCCCTGACCCCCACCCCTTGACCACCTCGGTGATCAAGGGGTTCGCGTCATCCGAAGCATGGTTCCTGACGCAAACCTCTTGATCAACCGCATTGGGTGGGCGCGGGGGTGGGGCGGGTGTGATGTGCGGCCGGGGGGTGGGAAAGGGCTCCCGCGTTCGGGGGTGGGCTGGGTAGCCTCGCGGGCATGAGGATCGGCATTGTGGGGGCCACCGGCCAGGTCGGTGGCGTGATGCGGCAGGTGCTGGCGGAGCGGGAGTTCCCGGCGGAGCAGGTGCGGTTGTTCGCCTCGGCGCGGTCCGCCGGGCGCGCGCTGCCGTGGCGCGACGGTGAGGTGACAGTCGAGGACGCCGCGACCGCGGACTACTCCGGGCTGGACATCGTGCTCTTCTCGGCCGGAAAGGGCACCGCCCGCGAGTTGGCCCCCCGGGTCGCCGAGGCCGGCGCCGTGGTGATCGACAATTCCTCCGCGTTCCGGATGGACCCGCAGGTGCCGCTCGTGGTCGCCGAGGTCAATCCGCACGCGGCCCTCGACCGCCCGAAGGGCATCATCGCCAACCCCAACTGCACCACGATGGCCGCGATGCCGGTGCTGCGCCCGCTGCACGCCGAGGCGGGCCTGGTTGGCCTGGTCGTCTCCACCTACCAGGCGGTCTCGGGTGCCGGGCTGGCCGGCGTCGCCGAGCTGGACGAGCAGGTCCGCAAGGTCGCCGAGCACGCCGCCGGGCTGGCCTTCGACGGGTCGGCAGTGGAGTTCCCCGCGCCGCGCTCGTTCGCCGAGCCGATCGCCTTCAACGTCCTCCCGCTGGCCGGTTCGATCGTCGACGACGGCTCGTTCGAGACCGACGAGGAACAGAAGCTGCGCAACGAGAGCCGCAAGATCCTGGAGATCCCTGACCTGCTGGTCTCCGGGACCTGCGTCCGGGTGCCGGTCTTCACCGGCCACTCGCTGCAGATCAACGCCCGGTTCGCCCGGCCGCTCACCCCGCAGCGTGCCCACGAGTTGCTGGCCGACGCGCCCGGGGTGGCGCTGACCGACGTGCCGACGCCGTTGCAGGCCGCCGGGCAGGACCCGACCTACGTCGGCCGGATCCGCGCCGACGAGACCGCGCAGTACGGGCTGGCCCTGTTCTGCTCCAACGACAACCTGCGCAAGGGTGCCGCGCTCAACGCGGTGCAGCTCGCCGAGCTGGTCGCCGCCGAGCGTCGCTGACCGTCGCGGTCGCCCCGAGCCCTCGCCGACGACCGGCGGGGGCTCGGTCGCGTCCGAGCGACGCGGCGGTCGGGCGGGCTCGGTTGCGTCCGGGCGATGCGGCGGTCGGTCGGGCGGGGGCTCGGTCGCGTCCGAGCGACGCGGCGGTCGGGCGGGCGTGCTTGGATGGGACGAAACCGAACCTGGAGGAGGAAACCGTGCCGGATGACCGCACCCAGCAGGCGTTGACCGACCTGATCTCCGGCCGTTCGATGGGGGTGCTGGCGACGATCAAACGGGACGGACGGCCACAGCTGTCCACAGTGGTCTACTCCTTCGACCGGGACGCCGGCCTGATCCGGGTCTCGGTCACCGGCGGCCGGGCCAAGACCGCGAACCTGCGCCGGGACCCGCGCGCCAGCTTCCACGTCAGCAGCGAGGACGGCTGGGCGTACGCGGTGGTCGAGGGCCGCGCCGAGCTGACCGCGCCAGCCGTCGAGCCCGGCGACGAGACGGTGGAGGAGCTGGTGGCGCTCTACCGGTCGCTCCGTGGCGAGCACCCGGACTGGGACGAGTACCGCCGGGCCATGGTCGACGAGGGGCGGCTGGTGTTGCGGCTGCACGTGGAGCGGGTCTACGGGATGCCGCCCCGGAGCTGACGCGCTCGTCGTGTCGTCACTCGCCGACCAGCAGCGGCCGGTACGAATTGCGGCGCCTGCGGCACCCCCACGGATAGCCACCGGCGGTCTGCGTTACCCCCTCCCGGGCGGCGGGTAGACGGGCCGTGCCGACACCGAGAGGGGAGCACCATGACAACGGTCGGAGAGTTCATGACGACCCGGTTGGTGACGATGGACGGCAACGAGACACTCATCGCAGCCGCGCAGGAGATGCGCGACAGTGCGATTGGTGACGTGGTGGTGACCGACGGCGACAGCGTGGTCGGCATCGTCACGGACCGGGACATCACGGTGCGTGGTGTAGCGGAGAACATGGATCCGGGCTCGACCCAACTGAGCCAGATCACCACCCGCGATGTGATCACCGTGAGTCAGTACGACGACGTGGTGGCCGCCGCGGACCTGATGCGCACGTACGCCGTACGCCGGCTTCCGGTGATCGACGACGGGCGCCTGGTAGGCCTGATCTCGATGGGTGACCTCGCGGTCGAGCGCGAACCGCAGTCGGTGCTCGCGGACATCAGCGCCGACGACCCGAACAACTGACCGTCCGCCGCGAACACGCCGGCCCTCCCCCCGCGGGAGGGCCGGCGCTGCGCTGCCCTCCCCTCCACTCCCTCCCCCCGCCGCCAGCTCGGTGATCAAGAGGTTCGCGTCACGACACGCCGCAAGCGGTGACGCCAACCTCTTGATCACCGAGCTGGGAGCGGGGGAGGGGAGGGGTGGGAGTGGGGGTGGGGGTGGGGGTGGGGGTCACCCGATTTGGGCGAGGTTGGTCGGGGGGTTGGCGGGGACCCGTGCGGGGACGTGCAACGCCGGCCGGCCACGCGACGCGAGCGCGGTACGGGATCCCGGGCCCGGCAACTGGGAGGAGTGGACCCGATGGTGGACGCGACCACGAGGTTCTTCGAGGACCTGGACCGGCGGGGGTACGAACCCCTGCTGGCGAAGACCTCCGGGACACTGCGTATCGACCTGCAGGAGGGGGCGCAGACCCGGCACTGGCTGCTGAGAATCGACAGCGGCCGGCTCAACGTGAGCCAGGAGGACCGGGAGGCCGACACGGTCATCGCTGCCAGCCCCGTCCTCTTCGACGACATCGCCGCGGGTCGCGAGCACGGCCTCGCCGCGCTGTTGCGCGGGGACATGACGGTGACCGGTGACGCTCGGCTGGTGGTGCAGGTGGAGCGGATCTTCCCGAGTTCGCCGGACGCCCGGGGGCCCCGTCGACGCTTCGTGGGGGAGGGGTACTGATGGGGCAGTCCAACACGATCCGGATCCTGGACGGCAACACGTTCGTCGTCTGCGAGGACACCGGCGACATCGAGGCGACTCCGAGCGAGCCGACCGGGCTCTTCTCCATCGACACCCGGTTTCTGTCCACCTGGGTGCTGACCGTCAACGGTGAGCGGCTCAACTCGCTCTCCTACGACGATCTCCAGTACTTCGAGTCCCGGTTCTTCCTCGTCCCGGGGATGGCCACGCACTACATCGACGCGAAGCTGTCGATCATCCGCGAGCGGATGGTGGGCGGCAGCTTCCGGGAGCAGCTGACCATCCTGAACCACGACGAGAAGCCGGTCGATCTGGAAGTCCGGATGGACGCGGCGTCGGACTTCGCCGACCTGTTCCAGGTCAAGGACGAGATCCTCAACAAGAAGGGCGAGATCTACACCGAGGTCGAGTCGGACCGGCTCCGGCTGGGCTACCGGCGGGGCAACTTCCGGCGGGAGACGGTGATCTCCTCGTCGATGTCGGCCCGGTACGACAGTGAGGGTTTCGCGTACACCGTTCACCTGGAACCGAACGAGCAGTGGGAGGCCTCGATCGACGTCCGGACCCACGCGGTCGGTCCTGGTGGCCGGGACCTGCGGTTCGGGCTGCGCGTGCACGGCAACGAGCGGCTCGCCCTCCAGCACGACCTGGAGCAGTGGATCGCCGACGCCCCGAAGGTCAACAGTGAGCACGGCCGGGTGGCCAGCACCTACCGGCGCAGCCTGATCGACCTGGCCGCGCTGCGCTTCTCGCCCCTGTCGCTGGGCGGCGCCACCCTGCCGGCCGCCGGCCTGCCCTGGTTCATGACCATGTTCGGCCGGGACAGCATTCTCACCTGCCTGCAGACGCTGCCGTTCACCCCGCAGTTGTCGAAGACGACGCTGCGCATCCTCGCCTCGTTGCAGGGCAGCCGGTTCGACGACTTCCGGGACGAGGATCCGGGGCGCATCCTGCACGAGATGCGGTATGGCGAGACCGCGGCCTTCGAGGAGCAGCCGCACTCGCCGTACTACGGCTCGGTCGACGCGACGCCGCTGTTCGTCGTGCTGCTCGACGAGTACGAGCGGTGGACCGGGGACGTCGCGCTGGTCAAGGAGTTGGAGCAGGAGGCCCGCGCGGCGCTGCGGTGGATCGACAACTACGCCGACCTGGTCGGCAACGGCTACATCTGGTACGAACGGCGCAACACGGACACCGGCCTGGAGAACCAGTGCTGGAAGGACTCCTGGGACTCGATCTCCTACTCCGACGGCACGCTGCCGCCGTTCCCGCGGGCCACCTGCGAGGTGCAGGGGTACGCGTACGACGCGAAGATCCGCGCGGCCCGGATGGCTCGCGAGTTCTGGGGTGACCCGGAGTTCGCCGACGAGTTGGAGCGGGAGGCGGCGGCGCTGAAGGAGCGGTTCAACCGGGACTGGTGGGTGGCCGACGGCGAGTTCTACGCCCTGGCCCTGGACCCGGACGGCCGCCAGTGCGACATCCTCAGCTCCAACATCGGCCACCTGCTGTGGAGTGGGATCGTCGAACCCGAGCGGGCGGAGAAGATCGCCCAGCACCTGGTGGGATCGCGGCTCTTCACCGGTTGGGGGGTGCGGACGCTCGCCGAGGGTGAGGTCCGGTACAACCCCATCGGTTACCACAACGGCACGATCTGGCCGTTCGACAACTCGTTCATCGCCTGGGGTCTGCGCCGGTACGGCTTCGCCGAGGAGGCCGCCACCATCGCCAGCGGCATCCTGGACGCGGCCACGTACTTCGACGGCCGGTTGCCGGAGGCGTTCGGCGGCTACCCGCGGGACCTCACCAAGTTCCCGGTGGAGTACCCGACAGCGTGCAGCCCGCAGGCCTGGTCGACAGGTACGCCGCTGCTGCTGCTGCGCACCATGCTCGGTCTGGAGCCGCACGAGGGCCACCTGGCGGTCGAACCACGACTGCCGGTGGGCATGGGTCGCATCGAGGTGCTGGACATCCCGGGTCGCTGGGGCCGGGTGGACGCGTTCGCCCGGGGCCGACTGGACCTGGACAACCTCGGCGACTGACCGACCCGACCGCCGAGCCGGCGGCGGCGCGCCACCTGCGCCGCCGCCGGTTCGCCACCCAGCCTCGCAGGGTAGATTCTGCGGATGCCGGAGCTCGTGTACCCGCCCGTTATCGCCGCTGCCAAGACGATGTTCCGTCTCCTCGATCTGAAGATCACCATCGAGGGCGCCCACCACGTGCCTCGTACCGGCGGGGCGGTGCTGGCCGGCAACCACATCAGCTACCTCGACTTCATCTTCGCCGGCCTGGGCGCGAACGCGTCGGGTCGGCTGGTTCGGTTCATGGCCAAGAAGTCGGTCTTCACGCACAAGATCTCCGGCCCGCTGATGCGGGGGATGCGGCACATCGAGGTGGACCGGGACGCCGGCGCGGCCTCGTTCCGCACCGCCGTCGCCGCCCTCAAGCGCGGCGAGATCGTCGGCGTCTTCCCGGAGGCGACGATCAGCCAGTCGTTCACCGTCAAGGAGTTGAAGAGCGGCACGGTCCGGATGGCCCGCTCGGCGAAGGTCCCGGTGTTGCCTGTCGCGCTGTGGGGGACCCAGCGGCTCTGGACCAAGGGCCGCCCGCGCACCCTCACCCGCCGGCACACGCCGATCACCATCCTGATCGGTGAGCCGATCGACCCGGCGGATTTCCCGGACCCGAACCTGCTGGCCGCCGAGCTGAACACCAGGCTCAGCGCGCTCGTCGACAGGGCCCAGCGGGACTACCCGGACGCGCCGGCCGGCCCGGACGACACCTGGTGGCTGCCCGCGCACCTGGGCGGCAGCGCCCCCACGCCGGAGGAAGCCGCCGCCCTGGACGCCGCCGAGGAGCAGCAACGCGAGCCCAGCGTCTGACGTCGAGTTGACCGGATCGTTCCGCACCCGGGCATGATGGTGTCTGCCGGAGCGGACGCCGTCCGGTCAGGATCTTCAGACATGAGCAGAGCAGCCCTCGTCGTGATCGACGTCCAGGAATCCTTCCGGCAGCGCCCGATCTGGGCGTACGGCTCCAACCCCGACCTGGTCCGGCAGGTCGAACGGCTGGTCGCCGCCGCCCGCGAGCGCGGCGACCTGGTGGTCTGGGTGCTGCACTCCGAGCCCGGCACGGGCGGCTTGTTCGACCCCGCCGTCGGGCACGTGCGGCTGATCGACGGGCTGGCGCCGGCCGGGGACGAGCCGACGCTGGTCAAGACCGCGCACAACGCCTTCACCACCACCAATCTCCAACAGCTGCTCACCCGGGCCGGCATCCACGACATCACGGTCTGCGGCATCCGCACCGAACAGTGCGTGGAGACCACCACCCGGGTCGGCGCGGACCTCGGTTACCGGATGACCTTTGTCACCGACGCCACATTGACCTTCCCCATCCCACATTGGGACCTGCCGGAGACCGCCACGGTCGCGGAGATCCTCGCCGACCCGCGCACGCTGACCAACGAGGAGATCGTCATCCGCACCGAGTACGCGTTGGCCGGTCGCTTCGCGACCATCCGCACCGTCGACGAGGTGACCGGCGCAGCCTTCGCCGGCACCCGGAGCTGACCCGATGACCCGGGTCGTGTTCCTGCTGGTCCCACAGCTGCACCTGCTGGACCTCGCCGGGCCGGCCCAGGTCTTCTCCAGCGCCGCGGACCTCGGGTACGACTATCAGCTGCACTACGTCGCCGAGCGGGACCAGGTGCCCACCGTGCAGGGCGTACCGCTGGTCGCCGACACCCGGTGGCCCGAGCTGGCCCCGGACGACCTGGTGATCGTGCCGGGTTGGCGGCCGGCGGCGCACGGCCCCCAGGGGCCGGTGTCGCCCGTCGACCTGCGGCGACTGGCCGAGCAACACGTGGCGGGCGGCACGGTGGCCAGCGTCTGCGCCGGCGCGTACGCCCTCGGGCGTGCCGGGCTGCTCGACGGCAGACGGTGCACCACCCACCACGAGGTGCAGGACGACCTGGCCCGCCGTCATCCGAAGGCCCGGGTCATCCGCGACGTGCTGTACGTGGTCGACGATCGGGTGGTCACCTCGGCCGGCATCGCCAGTGGCATCGACGTGGCGCTGCACCTGGTGGCCACCCGGCACGGCCCGGCGGTCGCGGCGAAGATCGCCCGCACCCTTGTCGTCTACGCGCGCCGCAACGGGCACGAGCAGCAGGCCAGCGCGCTGATGCGGCACCGATCCCACCTGTCCGACTCCGTGCACCGGGTGCAGGATCTGATCGACGGTCGGTACGCCGAGCCACTGCCACTTGCCGAGCTGGCCGCCGCCGGGGGCGTGGCCGAACGCACGCTGACCCGGCTGTTCCGGGCGCTGACCGGGCTCACCCCACTCGGCTACCAGCAACAGCTGCGGGTGGAGCGGGCCGAGCACCTGATCGGGCACGGCGCGACGGTGGAAGCCGCGGCGCGGGCCGTCGGCTTCACCGATGCCCGGATGCTGCGCCGCCTGCGAGCCCGCCCCACGGGGTCGGCTCCGGCCCCGAGCGGTAGTAGTCATCCCGGGAGTGGAACTCCACCGGCAGCGAACCGGGCAGCGTGACCCGGGTGTCCCCGGCGAGCAGGCCGGGGCCGGCCCGCAGCAGCAGCACGTCGCGCTCCTGAGCCGAGAGGTCGACCAGTTGGGGGCGGGTGAGCCGGAACATGGCCACCGCCCGGCGGACCTGCCGGGCGAGCGTCGCCACCGCGGCGGACGACCCACCCAGGGCCAGCGCCGGCTGCTGGATGGTGCGCAACGCGTCGCAGACGATCAACAACTGCGTCGGCGCGTCCCGCTCGGCCGCCGGCAACTCCAACCGGGACGGCCACTGCCAGCGGATCTGCCCGCTCATCAGGCCGTTCAGCCGCGCGGGCGGCCGTGCCCGGGGCGTGCCGTCGACGACAAGCGACAGCTGCGCGCCGCCGCCCACCCAGCAGATCCGCTGGTCGGTGACCGTAACCGAGACCGGCCCGGGTAGCTGCCAGCGATGCCGTGCCTCGCTCGGCCCGAGCAGGTAGCCCGCGACCATCAGCCGGTGCCGCCCGAGCACCCGCTCACCGGGCGCCGGACGCAGGTTGTAGTGGCGATCCAGGGTTGGCCCCACGTCGTCATCCGGAGCATCGAACCGGTGGGGACCGATGAAGAAGGGGGACGTGTCGGCGTGCATCGTCACTACCTTCCGGTCAGCTGGCTTGTACGTGCAGCCTGGCGGATCGGAGGGGCGCTGTCATGACGCCTGTTAGGGGGTCGGCCGGTCGTGTGTCGCGTGTGACCGGTAGATGCCGATCTCCTCCGGGCGGACGAGGCCGTCCTCGATCGCGCGGGCGAGCAGTGCCGACTTCGTGGCGGCTGGCCGCCCCGCCCGGGTGTACTTGATCCGTGCCCGGTCGACGTACTGCTTGACGGTGTGCTCGCTGATCTGCATCCGGCGGGCCACCGACGCCTTGGACATCGACTGGAACCAGAGCAGCAGCGCCTCACGCTCCTTGTCGGACAGCATCGGCCGGTCCGGCCGTGGGTCGCCGACCATCGCCCCGGCCAGCGCGGGCGGCACGTACGGGCGGTCGCTCGCAGCGGCCAGCACTGTCGCCACGCAGTGCTCCCGGCCCTCGTGCTTGGCCAGGAACGCCACCGCCCCGGCGTCCAGGGCGGCGAGCATGGTCGGCGGGTCGGTGTGCTCCGAATAGACCACCACCCGCCGCCCGGCGGCGCTCAGCTCGGCCAGCTTGTCCAGCGCCATCCGTCCGTGCAGCCGTAGGTCGAGCAGGACGACGTCGGCATCCGGCGCCGTCCGCAGCACCTCGTCCGGGTCGTCCCCGGTGGCCAGTACGGTCAGCCGCGGCTCGGTGGCGAGCCAGGCGCGGACCCCCTCGACCACCACCGGGTGGTCGTCGACGATGGCCACCCCGATCGGCCGGTCACCGGTCACCGCCGCCACTGGGTCTGCGCCCATCTGATGCTTCCGTCCCGTTCGTAGAGGTGCTCCACCTGCCCGTCGTCGTGCTTCCCCGGGGGTGGGCCGGTGGCGTCCGGACCCTCCCGGTCCGGTGTGACCAGGCTGACCACCACCTCGTCCGGACCGGAGACCACTGTCAACCGGGCCCAGTCCCGGGCGTCGGCGAGGACGCCGGTGAGCGGGTCGGCCAGCCGACGTCGGATCTCCACCGGCAGCGGTGGAGGCGTGCCGATGGTGACCAGGTCGATCGGCAGGCCGCTGCGTTCGGCGAGGTCGGCGGCTGCCCGCAACTCGTGCAGCAGCGGGTCGGGCACGTCGTCGGACTCGGCGATCAGCCGGCGCAGCCGGGCGGCGGCCAACACGCAGCGCCGCTGCACCTCCGGGTCGTCCGGGTCGGCCTGGCCGGCGGCCAACTCCCCGAGCACGCGCCCGGCTGTGGAGCTGACCAGGGCGAGCCGGTCCCGGCGTTCCTGACGACCACGCTCGGCGGCATCGCGCTCCGCCGCCAACACGTGGCCGGCAGCGGAGACGGCGGCCCGCTCGCGAGCCAGGCTCACGACTGTCGCGCCGCCCACGAACACCGCCACCGGGAGGGAGAACGTGCCGTAGACGTACATCACGTAGCGGGCCACGTCGGCCGGATCGGGGCCGTGCCCGAGCACGGCGAGCAGCGCGATCGCCGCGTGCGTGCTCAGCAGCGCGATCAGCCCCACCACCCGCCGGCCCCAGAGCGCCAGCACGAAGAACCAGCCGAGCGTGCCCCACACCCAGTTGGCGGCGGTGAACAACTGCCCCTCGCCGACCGCGGCGAAGACGGCCACGTCGACGGTCAGCAGCAGCCCGGCCAGCGGCCACGGCGGCAGCGGCGAGCCGCGCAGCAGCCGCGCTCCGGCCACCGCGCCGGCCACCGCGACCACCGCCCAGGCACCGAGCACCACCGTCGGCGCGGTGAACTCCGCGCGGGCGGCCAGCACCGCCGGCAGCCCGATCGCGACGTGCCAGGCCAGTGCGATGGCCACGGCGGCGATCCGGGCACCCCGGTCGGACGCCTGCGCCACGGCAGCCGGCGCGGCGAGCCTCACCGTGGACGCCGGCTCCCGGGGTGCGGGCACACTGGTCCGGTCCGGGGACTCGGTCGTGACGGTGGGGGGCGCCGGAGCGCCGAGATCAGCCGACACCGGGCCACTCCAGTCGGATCCGGGTGCCAGCCCCGGGTGCCGATCGCACCTCGGCCCGTCCGCCGATCGAGGCCATCCGCCCGTGGATCGACTCGCGCAACCCGTACCGGTGGGGTGGGACGGTGGCCGGGTCGAAGCCGGGTCCGTCGTCGGCGACCTCGGCCGCGACGCCGATCGCGTCTCGGCTCAGCCGCAGCGTTACCCGCGCGCCCGGCGCGTGACGGACCACGTTGGACAGCGCCGCGTAGGCGCTCTCGCTGATCGCGTCCGCCACCCCGGCGGGAACCGCGCACGGCGTCAGGTCCAGGTGCGCGGGAAGCTCGGGCAGTCGGCCCGCCACCGCCCGCAACCGCTCGTCCAGCGGCACCGGGCCGTCGCCGGCCACCGGGCCGACGTCGCTGAGCGCCACGAGGGTACGCAGGTCCCCGCCGCACCGGTCGCGGAAGGTGGTCGAGGATCCGGCCACCGCGCCGAGCCCCACCATGGTGAGTGTGCCGAGCACTGTGTCGTGCAGGTCGCGGTTCTGCTGGCGTTCGGCGTCGCGGGCGGCGCGTGCGAGAAGTGTCTCCCGGGTCAGCCGCTGGTGCTCGACGAATGCCCGGTCGGCACGACCGATGCGTCGACGCATCACCGCCGCCATCATCGCCGTGCAGGCGGTCTGCACCAGCAGAGTGGCCGCGTGCGCCCGAGCCTCGGTGGGACTACCGGCCGCCTGCGCGCCCGTCGCGTAGGTGGCGGTGACGAGCAGCCCGGCCGGGATCGACAAGCGCGCCGGGGCGGTGGCCTGTGCGTTGATCACCGTGGTGCTGGCCAGCACGGCGATCCAACTGCCCTCGCCGGGCAGCACGTCGGGTGCGACAAGCACGGGAATCAGAAGGCAGGCCACCGCGGTGAGCGCGACGTCGGCGGCGACCAGGTTCGGGGTGATGCCGTGGCGTATCGCCCGGTAGGCGTACCAGAGGGACCAGCCGGTGAGCGTGGCCACCACGGGTAGCAACACGGCTGGCTCGACCGGCGGGGCCTGCACCGACAGCGCCACCGCCCCGCCGACCACACCGCAGGTCAGACGCAGCAACGCCGGGATGGTGGTGAAGATGAGGCCGAGTGCGCCACCAGCCGGATTGTCCAGCGTGGGCGGCACGGTGGGGGCGGCAACGGCCGGCATCGGGAAGTGTCCTTCCGACAACGACCCGGTGGGGGTCCGCGCGGCAGAAATCGACATCGGAGAATAGCATGGGCTACGGTGAGCGTAACCCACTGTACGTGCGATATCGCCGATGCGTCACGGCGTGCTGCGGGGTTGCAGCAGGTCCCACCGATTGCCGTGGAGATCTGCCAGTCACTCGCGTCATGCCGTCGCTCGCTCAGGCGAACGCGATCGGGGTGGACCGGATCAGCCAGTTGACGTGCCGCCCACCCTCGTCCACGGCGTTCCCGTAGTCGACCGCCGCGTACTGGCGCTCGGCCTCGGGCATCGTGAAGGTCTTTTGGATCTCGACTCCCGTGCCCGAGACGACGCGCACCACATGGCGACCCGGTGGGACCTGCACCGGAAACAGGACCCAGTTGTGCTGGTGCTCGACCGCGAAGTGCCGATCGACGATCTCGGTGCCGTCGATGCTGACAGTGAGAACGACCGGGTCGTCCGCGAACGACTGGTTGCTCACCCAGAGGTGCAGGTCGGCGCTGTCCTCCTCGACAAGGCGCACGGCGGGCGCCGCTGGGCTCAGCGGTGCGGTCCGGCCTGCCGTCGGAGACTTCGGCACCGGGCCGGTGCACCCCACCGTGGCGAGCAACGCGGTCATGCTGAGGATCGCGGCACGCAGTCTGTCCATCCCACTGTGACGCCCGACGGCGGGTGCCGGTTCCCGTCCTGCCGGAACCGAGGGTGGCCGTCGTCCGTCCCATCCTCGGGTGGAAAGGTGGTGAGCCGGATGCGCTCGTTTCGGACGGTACTGGCGTTCGCACTGCTCGGCGTGGCGCTGGGCGGCTGCGGTGGCACGACCATCGAGCCGGGAGGGGGCGACGAGCCCGGCCCGGCGCAGATCGTCGATTCGTGGACCTCCTGCGCCAAAGCGGCACCAGGGGCCGGCGCGGTGTTGTCGGTGCCGAACACGGCGACACCGACACCGACCCCGCCCGAGCCGACGATCGGGCGCATCGGCTCCGGGTTCACCCCGGTAGCCGCCCTGCTGTGCGGGCGGGAGATCCGGCCGGGCGCCAACGGAGGTCAGGAGCAGACCGCCACGGAACGACGAGCCGAGGAGATCGCACCGCTGCTCGCCGCACTGCGCCTGCCCAACGAACAGGCCGACGGGGAGATCGCCTGCACCCTCGACATGGTCATCCCGCCCTGGTTGGCCCTGCTCGATGACAAAGGGCGCTGGCTGCGGCCGTACCTGCCGAGGAACGTCTGCGGCAGGCCGCGCGCCGAGGTGAGCGCCGCACTGGCCGGGCTGTCCTGGACGACGGTGGCCACCCGTACCGTCGGGCAGGTCGAATCCCCGGCGGCCGAGGCGGCCGGATGCGCGCAACGGTGGACGGACCTGGTGTGGGTGGAGACCACCAACGGGCGCCCCGGGCCCCCCGCGCCGGCCACGTCTCCGGCCGCCGGGCCGCTGCGCCTCTGTGTCTACCAGGTGCCCCCGTCGCAACAGGGTGGCGGCAAACCGGCTGGCGATTTCGTGTACGGCGGGCCGCTGCCGCCCGAGCGTCAGGCGGGCGTGCTCCGGGGCCTGGCCAACCGTCGAGCGGTGGCCGACTGTAAGACCCCGGCGTCGCGCTTCGCGGTGCTGCGCCCGCTGGACGGCGCTGGCGGACCCGACAGGTACGTGGAACTCGACGGCTGCCGACGCTTCCTGGTCGCGCCACCGACGGGTGGAGCGCAGCTCGGCCAGGGCGATGACGCACTGGCCGCCCTGCTGGGGCCCGTCTGAGCCGGTGGCACGGCAGCGCACCTCCGGCTGAGTTCGGCGTGGGCGCACAGGTCGACTGGCGGTCGACGGCTGTTCCCATTACCGTTGGGAACGGGTCAAGACACGCGCCCATCCTGTTACGAATCTCAACAGGAGGCGTGCTCTCGTATGACTGAGCGTTCCTGGCTACTTCAGACCCACTCCGATCGTTCCCCGCCGGCAGTCACCCGTGCACAGGTCACGCCAGCGACGCTCGCCATCCGCCAGGCGGCTGGCTCCCCTGAGGTGGATCTTTCCGAGCTGTCGTTCCACGTGGTCCGCTTCACCGAGCCCACGGACCTGGCCGCGACCATCTCCGCCGACCGGATGGTCGTCGCCCCGGTGGGGTATGTCGACATGGACACCGCGCCGCGCCTGGCGACGGCACTGTTCAACGCGATCGACAGCCATCCCGAAGTCTGTTGCGACCTGACCGGCGTCGGCTTCTTCAGCGCCGCGGGTGTGCACGCCCTTCTGCTGGCGCGGGACCGGGCTGAGCAGGTCGGCTCTCGCTTCTCGGTCCGAGGCGCCAGCGGAGTCACACTGCGCGTGTTGCGGATCACCGGGGTGGAGCCTCTGCTCTTCGGCCGGAACGAGGTCGAGGCCCGCAGATCCGTGTGACCGGTCGCCCTGCCAGCTCGACATGTCTGAGGTTGTTGGTAGAAGAAGAGGGCAAGCATTCTCGTGAGGGGGGCGAGCGTGGATGTACGGTATGCGGCCAGACGGTGGGCGACCGTGTGGGCGCACGGTTGGCCCACCAAGGACATCGACGGGATCGCCGGGCTGCAAGCCGAGGACGGCGATCACTGGGCGTCGATGTTCCGCCCGTACCGGGGGCGTGTGGGGCTCCGCGCGTACCTGCGGGAGTGCTTCGACGAGGAAACCCGCCCAGCCGAGGTCTGGTTTGGCGACCCGCAGGTCGACGGCGACACGGCAAGCGTCGAATACTGGGCGGTCACCTACCCGAACGACCGGCCGTTCACCGTCTCCGGCTGCACCCTGTTGCGCTTCGATGACGAGGGCCTGGTGATCGAGGCCCGCGACTACTCCCATGCCAAGGAGGGGCGATTCCTGCCGCCCGCCAACCTGTTCGGGTGACACTCCACGGCCGCAGTCAGTTGGGCCCGGACGGTCAGCCAGCGCAGCCGTCCGCCGCGAGGCAGCGACCCGCCGGGTGCCGCGCCCTTCGGTCAGGGCCAGCACCCGTTCCCGCAGGTGGAGGGCTGCTGCCGTGCTCAGAGAAAATCTATGTGCGAAGTGCTAGACATCCTTGCCGACACCGGCTAACGTTCCTGGAGTCGAAACGGAGCAAGCAAAGACGCTGACGTGACCGCCCCGCACGAGGGCGAAGGAGTGGGGCCAGGATTTCGTGGGTCTCGCTCGGTTCGGCGGCAGCAATCTGCCGCAGTTGGGTAGTACGCACGAGAAGTTGTCAGTAGTAACCGGGCGTGATGCGCGACCGGGTGTGACAGCGGGTGGGGCCGACGCTGGTTCAGGGCTTCACCCGAGGTAAGCAGGTTTCGTCGTACGTGTCAGGGCCAAGAAGTCGCGTGGGGCTCGGACACCGACGGACAGCACGAGAACGGCAGAGGAAATCAGAGGCAAGGGAGGGCATTACACCGTTGGATCGCCCGCTGTCAGCCGCATTCGTGGGCTAGACGCGGACACCGCAGTTTCCATCGAACGAGAGGTGGTCTCCGGTCACGCATATGCGATCCTCGCACCCGATGCCGTCAATGACGGCCGGTGCGGACAAGAGAAACCGACGTTCTGTCGGTAGATGGTGTTCCTGACCCACAACCCTTGGGCCCCGGTGCTTTCGAGCACCGGGGCCCTCGTGATGGAGGTTTCATGACCCAATCCGACGACATGCTCGACGACGAGGACTACCCCGCCTACACGATGGGCCGCGCCGCCGAGATCCTCGGCTGCTCGCAGGACTTCCTGCGTCGGCTCGGCGACGCGAAACTGATCGACCCCCAGCGCTCCGGTGGCGGACACCGCCGCTACTCCCGCTATCAGCTGCGCCTTGCCGCGCGAGCCCGGGAGATGTGCGACCAGGGCACCGACATGGCCTCGGCCTGCCGGATCATCATTCTTGAGGACCAACTCGAAGAGGCCCTTCGACGCAATGAGCGCTACCAGCAGGGCTGAACCCACCCTCCGGGCCGAGGTGCCAAGGTAAGCGGCCTCGAATGCTGTGGGGGTGGGCTACGACCACCGACCGCCGTTGTTGCGGGCAGGGCTTGTCGCGTCGAGCAGGTTAGCCAGCCGGTACCGCAACACCCTCGTCTGCCTGAGCGACAGGACCAGGCAGGCTGCGGCGTTGCCCTCCACGCTGGTCAGGTTCACCATCGGCTCGCCGGCAGGGTTTGTGGCTTGCACCAGGCAAACGTCAACGATGAACGCCTCCGGCCGGTTGGTGTCCAGGTGGCTGGCCTCGGAGCGGTGCTGACCCCTGCGCTGGCAGTCGTCCCGGTCGCACCAGCGCGGGTGAGTCGGGTCGGCAAGGTTGCCAGTCGGGAAGACGTGCACGTACCCGCAGGGGCGTTCCACGTCGGCTGCCATGCCTCCCGGGTGGGCGCTCAGCCCTACCTTGACGACCTCGGCGGTCAGGTGTGGGACGTGGGTGGCGCAGGTGTACGCGCAGGCGTCCAGGGATCCTGATGTGCACAACTCGATGCGGACCGTCGCAGGCTCTCCGCAGACGGGCAGGGTGGGTAGGGTTCGCACGGGTCGCCTCCATAGGGCGATCAAGGCCCTCGGCCAGCGGCGCAATCGCTGGTCGGGGGCCGCCTTGATCTGGCCATGCCAAACGTACAGCTCCTAGACGTTCAGTGGCTAGACGTCTAGAGGCTGGACAACCCTGAACACGTACAGATCATGTGCGTGTCTACGCTCCCGCCCATGACGAGTCCGCTGTCCAATGTGCCGATCTACCGGCAGTTGGCGGACCTGCTCGCAAAGCAGATCGAGGAGGGCAAGCTGCGCCCCGGGCAGCCGTTGCCGAGCGAACTCCACTTACAACAGACCTACGGCGTAGCGCGGGGCACCGTGCGGATGGCCATGCGCGAGCTACGCGATCGAGGGCTGGTCGTCACCGTGCACGCGCGCGGCACCTTCGTTGCCGAACAGGGCTGACCACGGCTGACGCAGGTTTATCGCTGATCGGGCCCTGCCTCAGGCCGTCGGCGGTTGTCGGACTGTGTCGGCCTTGGCTGGGAGGCTTGGTGGTACGAATGGCTGTACGGCCACCGCAGCGGCATTGATGAGGAGTGCCAGTGGTCCCAGAGGAAGCCTTGCTTCATCCCCCTCGATTATTTTCGGCTGACGAGGTCCGTGGGCGCGACTGCCCAGTACCTGCGGCTCCTGGTGTCTACGCCTGGTACTTCACGTCACCGCCACCACTGGTACCGCTCGTCGGTTGCCACAAGCAGGACGCGGCGGTGCTGCTCTACGTGGGCATCTCGCCGAAGGCACCCCCGGGCAACGGGCGCCCTGCGAGTCGGCAGACGATCCGCAACCGAATCCGCTATCACTACCGGGGTAACGCAGCCGGCTCGACGCTCCGGCTGACACTTGGGGCGCTTCTTGCCGACGAACTCGGGATTGGCCTGAGGCGGGTCGGGAGCGGTACGCGGCTGACGTTCGGTCGAGAGGGTGAGAACCAGCTCACCGCTTGGATGGCAGAGCATGCCCAGGTCGTGTGGGTCGCGACGGATCAGCCGTGGAAGCTTGAGGAAAAGCTGATCCGATCCTGCGTGCTCCCACTCAACCTCGACCAGAACCGGCATGGCTCATTCCACGGCCAGCTCTCCGCGCTCCGTGCCGTACAACGGGCGCAGGCACGGTTGCTCCCGTGAAGCGTGGATGGGTTTCAGGCGGACGTTACTGTCCCAGGATCTTGACGATCCCGGCGACAATCCCAGAAACAATCCAGGAACCGGCACTCTTCAGTTTGTCCAACAGGCCCGTTGACGCTCTCGTGGCGATTACGCGGGCCTACCGCTTATTCAACTCGGCGCTACATGGCCTTTGAGAGCTTTACGTTCCATGGCTCGGCATTCAAGCAGGCAAAGTCAAGCACCAGCTTTAGCCGCTGGTCAGACCGCTGGCTGGATGACGGAATCCGACAAGGTTAAGAGCCTGAGTGCAGGAAGCGTTCAGTTGGACTCAGGTCACCTCGACAAGGCGGGCAATAAACCGAACGACCTGCTCTACCGAGAGCCTGCGAAGTTCGCCTAGTGACGACCTTGCCTCGCCAGTTTCCGTGAAGTCGACGACTTCATGCTTCTCGCCCGTCCAATAGAGGTTCAGGGAGAGGTCGGTCGCGCTTACGGGGTGGCGAGATTTGTGGAGAAGTTCGTTCGCCAGATCAACGGCGGTTGCTCCACCGAATGCGGGAACCCTCCGTCGTCTCAGGGTGTCGATTTGCGATTCCAGTTCGGACATATTGAGTGGCAAGACAGTCTTTCTAACGCAGGTCTTCAGCTTGCCCAGCCGCTCACAGATCGTGCGGTACCATACAAACACATCGGCGATATCCATCCAGAGCGATATCGTCAGATTGTAGTCTAGTGAACCGCGATATGGCCCAGACAGGAGGGTCATAACAGCCGGCGCTCCGTTGCTCTTGAACTTTTCCACACGGAGTGCGTTGAATTCCAGGATCTCATGCGCGCGCTCGAAAGCCGCCAACGCCCAGGCAACGTCCGTAAGGACAATCTTGACGTCGGGATGAAGTTCAGAATTCGCCACCTTGCCCCACAGCTCAACGAGCCTTTGCGCAGGATCGCGCTCGATCTTCCAACGATAAAGAGAATAATGCTCAAATGCAGTTTCGAAAGAGACCTGTTCTGAATCCACCACCAACCTCGATTCCTGGCCTGCTGCTGGCAACCCCGACCACGTATCTTCCCAGTTCGGTGGGGCCGTGGAAAAAATGGAGCAACCCTTCTCCGGGGCCACTGGTGCTTCCTCCGAGGCCGCTCATGACCGGCGAGGCGAGATAGAGGGGGGAGGATCCGACGGCTTTCTCTGCTCAATATCCGCAGCCGAATAGATCCTTGAAAGGAGCCAAGTCGAGGCATCCGGAGCTCTCGTGACGTCGATCGTGTGCGGGCCGATCGAGATTAGTGGGTGGCTTCCCGTGCCACGCAGCCGGGGCGCATAGAGTTCGGCGAGTTCTGCCTCGGAAAGATCATTCCTGTTGGAGGCGGCTTCTCTCCTCAAGCGCCTCTGTATGTTGCCATCGCCCAGGACGTACTCATCGAAATGCTCCACGACGTCACGAGCCTGAACCAGTCCCGGCAACGCCTTATCAAATTGCGCCACCGCATCGGCCAGATGCTTCCTGGCATTGGGGTTGCGCATGTGCCGGAGTGCCATGGTGGCAGCACGATGGACGTTGCGCAGAGCGACCAACAGCAGCAGGGCATCGGGGAGCCCGGAGCTTGGCCCGTTAAGGAGGCGTTCGGCCGGGACCATGGCGGCCTTCGTCCAAAGCCACGCCTGACCTAATGCCAGGTTTTCTGGCGGCGGCAGCTCGTTGAGGACCTTCTCTGGCTCCATGCACTCAAGCATGGCCCATCACCGCGATCGGTACTCAACTCGATGTCTGGCTGGCCGCATCCCCCTCCGCAAGAGATCCAGCGGCAGCTGGGGAGCAGTGAAAGTTGTTGGAAGCGTTTCCGCTGCTAGAGACCCATGCACGCAGGTCGACGGGTCGCTCGGTCTGATCTCAAATCTCTCGTTCACCACGTCAAACCTTGACTCCACCGTTGAGACTCGTGCCGTAGGGCGCTCCACCTCGCCCCCGCGCCCGGGGAGGCTGGACGTGGACAACCTCCGACTGCCCGACGAAGAAGTCCTACGTACTGGCGATTGGCCAACTGGCCTAGCAGCAGTAACCTGCCCCAATGGCCGAAACTCCGTGGTGGGGCGTTCCAGCGCTGTCGGGTGCATTTGCGTTCGCTGCCGTTGCAACGGCTCAAGTCGTGGTCGTCGCCATGGACCGCAGGCGTGTGCGCCGGGAGAGTCGGCAACGGTGGGACGATGAACGACGTCGCGCTTATGTGCAGTTCATACATCAGGTCCGACGGAGGGTATACGAGGACCGGGCAGAACACGATATGGACCACGAATTGGTGGGCGCCCTTGCTGAGGTCCAATTGTTGGCATCGGCCGATGTGCAAGTCGCTGCAAGTGACCTGTTCCAGGCCGCTATAAGCAAAGGGCATTCATCGGGAAACGATGTGACTGCAACTGCCGCCAAGCTGCATTCTGCATTTATCGAAGCCGTGCGTCGGGAGTTGGGGGTTGTGTCGTCCTCCCGAAAGATAGTCTTGGACGAGAACTCACCGTTCGGATTCTTTGGTGCTGCCATACGGGTCGCAGCTTCGGTCTTTCTTGACGGATTTACCTCACTCCTTGGCATCCGTATCCACCGCATTCAGCGCTAGACTCATGAAGGCTGACCGCTCAATCAGATGGCGAAGGCGCTTGACGATGGCTCCGGCCGCCGCGCCGCTCGGCCCTAGTTGCAGATCTTGACGGCGGCCGTCAGCACTGAAAGATCGGTCGCGTCCCAGAGATTCAGTCATGGCGATCAGTCACGGCGATCCCGTTAAGCGATGGGTGCGACAGGGGTGCGGGCGCGCGCCGCCCATCAGGCCGATTGATCGTCTTGTGCGGCGAAATAGCCTTCTAGCATATCGGTGCTCCACCTAGCTTGCTGCACCGAGCCCCGTGGCCCGAACTCTGAGAACCACGGCTTGATGTCGAGGACTGGAGTACCGTCCACCGCGTCCAGGTCCTCGACGTGCAGATCAAGCCCGTCGACCTTGACCAGGCGGCACCGACTTACGCCCAGCCAGTTGATCCGACGCATGTTGCGATGGCCAAAGATGCCGACTTCCGGCCACTCCGGGTTGTCCCTGGGGCGACGTGCACCAAGGTTCAGGTCAGTCGGATCGGTCAGGTGGAAGCGAAACACGACCTCAAGGTGGGAGAACTCCTCAAGCCCTTTGGTGGCTTCTGGAGTAAAGCGTTTTTCATCGACACGGATGACAGCTCTGGTTCCACCCCAGTAGTCGTCTGTTGGCTCGGTTCTTCCCCCTACGACGCGAGCAATGGACTCCACCGTGAATTCTTCGGCTGCCATTCGGGCCTCCCGGTCTGTAGCTGACTTCGTCTAGGCAGAAGTAGAGAGGTAGCTTTTGGCGCGTGCATCGATCTCCTCGACCCCTCGGATCCTGCGGTTTTGATAGGGGGAGAGGATGGCGCGCATCTCGGCGGCTACCTGACGCGTACGGCCCGAGCGAACGCCATCCATCGCGTCGAGGGCGCGGGACCACGTTGCGCAGGCTTCCTCAATCTCGCCCTGTCGGGCCTGCACTGCCCCGAGGTAACCAAGCGTGACGGCGTGGGTTCGGGTGAAGGATGCCGCTTTGCGTGTCCTGACACTGCGGCGGAAATGACTTGTCGCCCCCGCCAGGTCGCCGGTGTCACGCAATGCGCATGCGGTCTCGTGCGCGAGGCTGGCCTCAGCGAAGAAGAAGACTCGTCCGGGCTCGTCGTCCCCGTGGGTCGCGGCGGCAAGGTCGTCCTCTGCTCGGATCAGCGCGCGGGCCGAATCTTGGGTCTCGCCGTTCACTGCTAGGGCGCGAGCATGGACCACTCCGATGAGCGCGCGCTCCCGTGGCGCTGCCGTCTCGTAGCGGTCGCCGTGCACCGAGGCATTGGCAAGGCTGAGAGCGTGCTTGTGGTGCCCAAGGTCGATCGCCTGATGTGCCATTGCCCGCAAGACGTGGCCAGCCATTGCCGGGTTGTTGGCTTCGGCGGCCAACTTCACTGCAATGTTGAAGTAGTGCTGCGCGACGTTGTGTTCGCCATTGTCAAACGCCATCCAGCCCGCAAGGTAAGAAAGCTCGCTGGCGGCGGTGAACATGTCCCGTCTCAGCATCTCGTCGGCGTAGCTTCCGCGCAGGTAACCCGCCACGTCGGAGCTGAGGTACTGAACCACTGCTGACCTGGCGTGCCCGCCGCCCCGGCGCTGGTCCACGCGTGAAAACAGCGACACCATGTCATGGACGGCGTCAACGTCGCCTCTGCCTACGGTCCTGCCAGCGGGGGCGCCTCGCGCTTGGCCCAGCTCGGCCATGCGCCTCCACCAGGGTTCCGCTGGCAGGGCAAGCGCAGCGAGCGAGTAGGCGGCAGTGCCCAGAACACGCCTGCGCTCAGCGTCCACATCGACTCTCCCGAGTTCGGTCAGCGCAGCCAGCGTATCGACTCGCCACCCAAGCATGTCCGCTGAGGACAGCAGTGGAGTCGGTAGACCGATGTCCTCCAAGGTCAGCACACGTCCGAGCTTGCGTGACAACGCTTCGCAGAGCAGCACGGGTGCTCGCCCGGAGGGCTTCGAGCCGGCGATCCAGTGCGAGACGTGGGACCGGCCGACCCCAATGAATTCGTCCGCGTTGCTTTCCTGAGCGACGCGGACCAGTGCTCGTGCCACCTCGGCATGGGACATCCCAGCTTCCGCGATCACGGCTGCGAGCTTGGTGTTGCCGGGTCCCGCTTGCGGCACTGTGTACCCCCGCATAGAAGTCGATCTTTCACCACGTTCACCGCTTCGAGGTGCGTCACAGAGTACCGAACGGCGGTGGTTTGCGATTCGCTGTAGGTACGCAAGACGACGACGAATCGGCAAATACATTAACCCTGCGTCGCGTCGGTCTTGTGCGGCTGAAATCTGGACGGAATCCCCATTGCTACGAGCGGTGTGCGCCGTAGTGGTGGGTGACGGGCAGGGTGCGCCGCGTGGACGAAAGGTTGTTACTCATGCGGCGTGCCCTGCCCCTCGGGAGGCGAAATCGCTTTGACTACCTACTCCGGCGGCGGGCAGATCGACAGGGCGCAACTGGTATTGGATTGGCACACGGTTCTGAGCGCCAATGGTTGTTGCGCCGGCTGCGGAAAGCCGGGGTCGTGCCCGGAACGCGAAGAAGCCGTTCGAGTATTCCGCCGCTCGCTGCGTCTACCCAGGCGCAACCCGGGAGTGACACGCCCTGAGCTGATCAACGCGCGTCGGATCGGCGGCCCTGCGTTCTTCGGGGCATCGTCTCGTGCCGTCGTTGGGCGGCGTCGCGACCTCACCCTGCGGAAGCAGTGACGGCGCACATGGATGACGACGACGCGGATCTGGTCCGACCAAGGCATCGCCCGCACCGGTCACTCCGCTTCCCTGGTGGCCGCCCGTGTGCGTGTCCCTCGTGCCGCGCGGCGCGCAAGCGAGGGCGGAAGCAACAGGCGTTTGGTGCTGCGCCGCCGGCTACTGGCTATCTCCCGTTCTTCGGCGGTGGCGTGCCACCGTCTCCGGCCTCGCCCCACAGGCCGACGCATATCGGTTGGACCCGCGCGGCCGAGGAGGTGACCCGAGGACACCTCGGCCGTGCGCAAGCAATCGCACCCGTCGGAAGGAGCGGACCCCCTCGCACGTCAGCTCACGGCACGGAACCCGTCAGCTCTCACATCGAAGGAGACACGGCACCATGACCGACACGATCACTGGTAACCCGACGATCGAGGCTTACACCGGCCCGATTGACCTGTCCCGTCCGCACTTCGTGGGCGTCGGCGGGTCGGCAATGTCTGGCCTTGCCCGGCTGCTGGCCGAACTGGGCCACCAGGTCAGCGGCAGCGACCTGAACGACTCCGCCACACTCGCGGCCCTGGCCTCTGCGGGCGTGCGGGTGCACGTGGGGCACGACGCCTCCCACGTAGACGGCGCGAGCTGCGTCGTCTACACCACAGTTGCCCAGGATGCGCCGGAGATCGGAACGGCCCGTGCCGCTGGCATCCCGGTGGTCCACCGGGCGCAGGTCCTCGACACTCTCAGCGCCAACCGGCGGCTCGTCGCGGTCTCCGGCTCGCACGGCAAGAACACCACGACCGGCATTCTGGCCCACATCCTGCGCACCCTCGGCGAAGATCCGACCTACCTGATCGGGGCTGACCTGACCGGGCCGTGCTCTGGCGCCCGTCTCGGCGGCTCCCGGCTGCTGGTCGCTGAGGCGGACGAGTCGGACCGGTCGTTCCACTTCCTCAACCCGTCGATCGCGATCATCACCAACGTCACGGATGACCACCCGGAGAACTTCGTCAACCATGCCGCGGTGATGCGTGCCTACGTCGAGTTCGGCTGCCGGATCGCTCCTCGCGGGTTCCTGATCGCGAACGCCGACTGCGTGGGCGCGAACGTGGCCGCCGAGGTCATCGCCGACGAGCGACCTGATCTGACGGTGCTGCGCTACGGCCGGAGCCGCACGGCCGATATCTGCCTGCTCGACGTGCACGCCGAAGGCTGGAGCGTTTCGGCGACGGTCCGGATGCCGAACGGAACGACGGTGCGACTGACTCTGCCGACTCCGGCGGCGCACCACCTGGAGAACGCGGTTGCGGCCGTCGCGTGTGCGGTGGCCCTGGGCCTGGACCCCACCGACGTAGCGGGAGCGGCGTGCACCTTCACCGGGGTACGCCGTCGCTTCGAGCACGTCAACACTCGGGCCGGGGTGACGGTGATCGACTCCTACTCGGACCACCCGAAGGAGATCGCCGCCGATCTGGAGGCCGCGCGTACCTTGGCTCGCGGCCGGGTCATCGTGGTGTTCCAGCCGTCCGGGCATGCCCGGGTGCTGGCCTTCGGTAGGCGGATCGGCCGGCTCCTGGCGGACAAAGCCGATTACGTCCTGCTGCTTGACGTGCACGGCACCGTGCCCCAGGGACGGCCGGCGGCCGACGCCACAGTGATCGTGACTCACTTGCGCGACGGTCAATACTGCCTGCCGCTCGGTCCGGATCATGTGGCCCGGCTCGTCGGGCGGATGGCCGGTCGCGGTGACGTGGTCCTGACGATGGGCACCGGCGGCGTGACCGGCTACGGTGCGGCGGTCCTGGACGCCCTCAGCCAGCGCTCCGAGGTCGCGTTGTCCGCCTGACCCCTACGCCTGCGCGGTGACAGCGCCGGGTTCCTCAATCAGCTTGTCCGCGAGCGCGAGGAGCCCGGCGCCGTTCGATGCCTTCACCAACACAACATCGCGTGGCCGTAGCCCATCGCGGAGCAGTTCCCACGCCTGGGCCACGTCCGCCGCCCGATCAACCGCCGTGCCACTGCCGGCGGCCCCGGTCGCGTACTGATCGGCGTTCGTCCCGCCGATCGCCACCAGCCAGCCGGCCCCAATTTCGGCTGCCTGCTGGCCGATCTCGCGGTGCACCTGTGCGGCATGCTCGCCCAGCTCGTGCATTTCGCCCAACACCGCAACCGCCCGCTGACCGTCGGCGGTCATGGCGTGCAGGGCGCGTAGCGCGGCGCGCATTGCGTCAGGCGCGGCGTTGTAGGCGTCGTTGATGATCGTCACCCCGTCCGCGCGGGTGGTGACCTGCATCCGGCCCGGTGACACCGCCTCGGCGCGAGAAATCGCCTCGGCCACGGCCTCGATTGGGTGGCCCAGCCCGAGAGCGACGGTCGCGGCAGCAAGGGCGTTGGACGCCTGGTGCAGCCCGTAGAGGCGCAACCGCACTTCGGCGGTCTGGCCGTCGTGCACGAGCCGGAAGCCGGCGCGACCCACCTCGTCCAATGTCACATTCTCGGCCCGCACGTCCGCCGGGTTGTCGATGCCGTAGGTGAGCACTCGGGCGCTGGTGCGGCTCGCCATGGCGGCTACCAACTCGTCGTCGGCGTTGAGCACCGCTAGACCGCCGTCGTGCGCTGCGGGCAGCGCTTCCACGATCTCACCCTTGGCCTGGGCGATGTTCTCCACCGACCCGAACTCGCCAAGGTGCGCATGCCCGACGCGGGTGACGACGCTGACGGTGGGCGGGGCGATGTGAGTTAGGTAGGCCACGTGCCCGATGCCACGCGCGCCCATCTCCAACACGAGATAGCGGGTGCCGGTGGTGGCGCGGGTGACCGTGTAGGGCAACCCAAGTTCGTTGTTGTTCGATCCACGGTTGGCGACGGTCGGACCGAAGGCCGGAAGCACCTGCGCCAGGATGTCTTTGGTCGATGTCTTGCCTACCGAGCCAGTTATACCGATAACCCTGGTCTGCGGCAGCCGGTCGACCACCGCGCGAGCGAGGCGTCCGTATGCGGTGGGCACGTCCTCGACGACTACCGCCGGCACCCCGACTGGTCGTGATGCCAGTACCGCCACCGCGCCGGCCTCAATTGCCTGGGCGGCGTAGTCGTGTCCGTCGACGCGCTCACCCGGCAGCGCCACGAACATCCCGCCGGGCTCCACGCGCCGACTGTCGAACACCACCGGGGCCGTAACAATCACCGCGTCGGGGGCGTCGTGGACGGCTCCGCCGATCGAGGTTGTGATCTCTTCCAGGGTCATCGGGAGCACGGGATGAACCTATCGTGTCGAGCAGGTGCCGCGCCCGATCCATTGGTCGGTGTTGCTGAGGTCAAACCTGCTGCGTGAAGGTGCGCCCGGCAGGAGGGGAAGGGCCTCACCAGCCCAACGGCCCTGTCGCCATCAGGGGAGGCTGGACGGTCTGCGGCTGCCCGCCCAGGAGATCCCCAACACTTGGAGAGGCGAGCGCTTGTGATTGCCAGAGCCGTTCAGGCAGTGTCGTCCTCGGGCTTCCTCCTGCGCGGTGAGCGATAAGCAGAGATGGTTGCGCCCAGAAGCACAAGCACAAACAGTACGTCCGCCACCAGGAGAAGTACGGCCCACCAGTGATCTATGCGTGCCAGCCAATAGATCGGCAATGCGAAGAGCGCGGTGAAAAGTATGCCGACGAAGCCGCCGCCTGGGTCACGTTCCTTCTTGACACTACCGTCGCCGATCTCCAAGAGACGCCTCACTTGAAGATCGATTAACTCGGCCAGTTTCGTGCCTGCAGCGCTCAGTTCTTCGTGCGTCTTCATCTCAGAAAATAGCTTCACGTTGCCATCGATGGCATGCCGGAGGCGAGAAGCTCGGGACAGTCCGAAGATCGTTGCGATAGCAGTCGCAAAGCCTGTAAAGGCTCCACCGACGTCCATTGGTTCTCCTAGTTGGTGGTTCTAGGCAAGGGTAAGCGGCTGTCAGCAAGCCCAAGGCGGCGACCAGTTGGCCCGCCTGCACACTTCTTGAAACGGTTCCCTGACCACCCACCGGAGGCCGTCATCCTCATAGAGGTCGTTCACGCGCATCGCGAGGACCTCCTCAGCGGTTGTGGTCGTATCTGAGTGGCCAATGTCGCGACGGGCCGATAGGACGAATTCGCAGTAGAGGCGCAAGATGACTGGTGCCGGCGCGTCAGTATAAGAAGCCTGCATGAGGTCTCGGAACGCCCGCACGGCGTCGTCCGAAGCATAGATACTCGCCCAGGTAGCGAACTCATGGAGGCGGGTTGGTACGTTCTGCCCGCTCAGTACCTCCGCCGCCTTCTCCTTGTTCAGTATGTCGCCAAAGAGAGCGATCATCGGCTTGTACGTCTCGTATTTTCGATCGGAAATCCGCGACTCAAGGTCTCGGAGGCGCTGAGCCTCGTGCTCGCTTGACTTAGACGACTTGGCGTAGCGGCCGGCGATGAAGGCTGCGATGACGGCCGCAAGTGCTGGGATGGCAGTCACGGCCATCACCTGCCAGAGCGGCTGTCCCGCAGGCTCCGGCGCAGATAGAAGCATGGGCACACGGTAAGGGAGAGTCGCACCTGCGGCCGGCTATCAGGGCGGCATGGGCGATTGCGGGGCATCGGACCTCATCTAGCCCTCAACAGGCCGCACCGCGACAAGCGATGGTGAGAGATGCCGAGAGGCATCTCCGTGTCGCCGGTCGAGAACAAGTAGGCGCAGGGTGCCAACTTGATCTCGTAAAGGGTGTTCGCCCCGATTCAGTAACCGGCGTGGGGTGGCCCGAATGCAGGACGGCACCCTAAACCGGGTTGGCTTCAACGCCATCTTGTGCCAGTTCGACGCGAGGATCTGCGACGGCTGCTCGTGGACCCCTGGCAACGTTTACCAAGCCCTCGCTGGCGAGCAGAGCCACGGCCCGGTGCGCGGTTCCGACTGAGAGGCTATGCGTCGTAGACAGTTCGGCAACAGCGGGGAGTTGGTCGCCAGGCCGCAGCTGACCGGCCGCGATCTGCTCCCGCAGCTCGGCAGCAATGTTCTGGTACGGACTACTCGCTATGGTGCGCTGCGTCGGCGCGACCGGGCGCGGCGGCATCCGAGCGGCCAACGTCCCAGCGGCCCGCTGGTCGGACTCCGACAGCCGGGCGGCGTACACCCTGAGCGTCGTGGTCCCGCCACCGCCGTGACCGAGGCGACCGGCGACCGTCGGCACGTCGACGCCCGCGTTAATTAGTTCGGTTCGCCGAGTAGTGGCGTAGGGCGTCAATGTGGCTGGTGATGCCGAGCCGGGTTGCGAGCTGGCTATACCGCTGGGTGATGGTGTCGGGCCGGTAGCCACGGCTGTTGTCCGGCTCGGGGGAGAAGACGTAAACGGCAGTGTCGGCGTCGAGTTGCGCCAGACTGTCAAGGGACCGACCGTGCAGCTCACGCAGTACCTCGACGGTCTCCGGGTCGAGCGCCAACCGCCGCTGCTGGTGCGTCTTGGTGTCCTTCTCCCGCAGCTCGCCGTGCTCGTCCAGGTAGGAACTGCGCCACAGCGTCAACACCCCGGCGTCCAGGTCGAGATGCTGCCAGCGCAGCGCACACAGCTCACCGCGTCGGTCGCCCGTCGTCATGGCGAGCCAGGCCAGCGCGACCCAGTCCGGATCACGCCACGCCCCATTGATGATGCGCGCGGCTTCGGCCGGGTTTGGCGGCTGCGGCGGCGCAGGTGGTTCAGCCTGCCCGGCGGGGCTGACGGCGATCCAGCGCCACCGCTAGGCAGGGTTTCGATCTCGCCGCGCTGGCGCTTGGTGCGTCCGTTGGAGGCTGGCACGGGGCCACCGCAGCGCGCTCGCACCACGAGTAGCCTCACGCAAGGCGGTCAGATCAAGGGAGTACCTGTGCGCCCGGCAGGATTCGAACCTGCGGCCTTGGGATTAGAAGTCCCCTGCTCTATCCGCTGAGCTACGGGCGCGTGTGGCGTGGACGTCGCGCCCAGAGGGTACCGCCGCCCTGCTGCCCGGCGGCGAAAAGGGTGCCCGCGTCCGCGTTGCCGAGCAGGGTCTCACGTCGACCGCGCGGCGGGCATCCGGGTTCCCACGGACCGACCTGGCCTCGGACCGTACCTTTGGCTGGTGCTGCTGGATCCCGACGTCGAGAACGACGTCGCCTACGAGCTGTGCCAGATCGTCGGTCGCGCCATCCTGCCGTACCGCTCGGGCGACGACTTCGGCACCGCGTTCTTCTTCCGGGGCGGCGAGGACCCGGTGGGGGAGTCGCTGCTGACGGCGGCCGACCTGGTCGGCGCGCCGGGTGGTGAGCTGGGGCTGCGGGCGAGCGTCACCGAGCCGGCCGGGGTCGCCCCGGCCACCGTTCCCGCTGTCGAGATCGTGCCCGGCTGGTCCCGCTTCCCGGGCGACGGCGTCGCGGTGCTGCCGACCGCCGGCCTGCACCGGTACGCCGGGGACGGCGGCTGGCGGTGGCGGGTCCAGCCGGTGCCCGCGGGGATCGCCGCCGAGCCCGAGGTGGTCGCCCGCCTCACCGCCGACGCCGGTTCCGCTTTCGTGCTGGCCCACGGGGTACGCGAAGACGGGTCGCGTCCGCTGGAGGTCGCGATCGAGCGGGTGGTCCGCGACGGGGACGCCGTGCGGATCACCACCGAACTGCCGCAGGGGTACGTGGGCGCGCCGGTCTTCGTCGTCCAGGCCGACGCCACCGGGGAGTTGTCGCCGTACTGCCTGGGCCTGGTGTTGCCCGGCATCGGAGAGCACCCGGTGGTGACCTTCGACCGGATCCGTGCGGTCCTCCCGGCGGTGGCCGGCGACGTCTGAGCTGTGCCTGGTGTCGCCCGGTGAGGTCTCAGCAGCGCCCGCGACGCCCGGCGATGGCTGAGCCGCGTCGCCTTCCGTACTGGTCAGTTGCCCGCTGCCGCCGTATCTGCGGCGTCGACAGTGGAACGTCGGCTCTTCGGGAGCCCGGCCCCGCCGATGATCGAGTCCGTGCCGGTCGGGGCTTCGACGGTCGGCGGCGCGTCGGCGGGCGCAGGGTCGGCGGTTGCCGACGTGTCTGTCGGCGCAGGGTCGGCGGTGGCCGGGGCGACTGCCGACGTGTCTGTCGGCGCAGGGTCGGCGGTGACCCGGTCGGCCGGGGCGGTGGGGCCGGCGGCGAGGAACGCCTCGGCCCAGCGGCCAACCTCGTCGAAGACCTTCCTGCGGACGGCCGGGCCGGAGAGCGTGAGGTCGTGCAACCCGCCGTCGAAGCGGGCCACTGTGACGTGGCGGCCGAGGCGGGGCGCATACCGGACCATGTGCTCGACGTCCAGCACGGCGTCGGCCACTGTCGCGTTGTCGTGCCACCGGGTGCCCCGGAAGGAGCGGGTCGAGCAGGCCAGCAGCACCGGCACCTGGATGTCCAGACCGGCGCGCAGCCGGCGCTGGCCGCTGCGGATCGCGTTCAGCCAGCCGGCCCGGACCGGGAACCCGGCCAGGGGCTTCCATGCCAGGTCATAGGTCCACTCGCCGCGGTGGTCGGAGTGGATGCTCTCGCCGTACACCGTGCCCAGCCCGAACGGCAGGATGCGGTGCGGCGCCCTGCGGCCCAGCCGGGAGACGGCGGCCGCGAGGGGTCGGCGTACCGCCCAGGGGGCGTTCAGGTCGAAGAAGGGACTGTTGAGCACCAGGCCGTCGACGGTGCCGGTGTCGCGGCGGGCGTCCGCCCAGAGCGAGATGATCAGACCGCCGGTGGAGTGGCCCATCGCCAGCAGGGTGTCGTGTCCGTCGTCCTTACGGATGATCTCGGCGGCGGCGTCCAACTCGGGGAAGTAGTCGCTGATGTCGCGGCAGAAGTTCGGGGTCTGGCCCGGGAGCAGACTGCGACCGTATTTGCGCAGGTCGAGCGCGTAGAAATCCCAGCCGCGCGCGGCGAAGAAGTCGGCCAGGTGGGTCTGGAAGAAGTAGTCGACGAACCCGTGCACGTAGAGGACGGCCCGCCCGGTGGGACGCTCGGCCCGCCGCCGGACCACTGTCGCGACGACAGGTCCTTCGTCGTCGGTGCCCAGGTCGATCGTCTGCCGCTCGTACGGCGGCCCCAACACGTCCGGTTCCACGAACGCGACGCTACGCCGCCAACCTACCCAGCGGTAGCCCGCGCTCCCGCCCGCCCCGCGATCCTGCTCCTGTCGCAGCCTGTGACGGCCGTGCATGGCCGCGAGGGTGCAGGATCGCGGGGACGGGACGTGGGTCAGGCCGTTTCCGCGTCGGCGCGGCTCGGGTCGGCGGCGGGCAGCTTCTCCTGGTCGTCGGTGAGGTCCAGCTCGCCCTGAGGCTGTGGGATGTCACGCAGGTGCTTGTTGTGCCGGGGCTCCTGGCGGGTCTTGGCGTCGTTGAGCCGGCGGCGCAGATCGTCGCGGACGTCGTTGAGCGCGGCGTGCAGGTCCTCCTCCGCGGAGGTGGTGACGATCTTCTGCCGGCCAGCGATCCAGCACTCCAGGGTGACCTTCTGACCACGCGCCTCCCGGTCCTTCACCGACACCTCCAGCTCGGTGGCGTCGGCGTGGAAGCCGGCCAGCCGGGCGTCGAGCGTGGCGAACTGCTCGGCGATCCAGTTGCGGTCGCCCTGCGAGAACCCGGCGCCCACCCGCAGGCACTCGGCGACGGTGGCCGGGTTCGCCGCGGCGCTCATCGCCGCGCCTCGGGAGCGATCGCGGAGCCGATTCTGGTGATCATCATGGCGCTGACCTCTCGTCGACGTGGAGCTGTCGGTGGTGCTTGATCAAGTGCTTACCCACTGTGGTTGGTCTGGGAAACCGCCAACGCCCCGCGAGGTGGGTCGGGCCTACCACATCAGGGCGTGATCAGGGCGTTGTCCACAGGTGGGTTCGTCGTCCACAGGTTCGGGATGGGCGCTGGCGATGCTGGCCCGGAGCACCGAGGCTCGGTGTCGAGTCGACTCGCGCTGGTAGGCCCCGATCCCCCTGGAGGGACGATGTTCGACACTTACGTAACAATTGTCGGCAATGTGCTGACTGCGCCCGAATGGCGACGCACCACCCAGAGCAACACACTGGTGGCCAACTTCAAGGTCGCCTCCACCGCCCGCCGACTCGACCGGGACACCGGCCGGTGGGTCGACGGCAACTCGCTGCGCGTACGCGTCAACTGCTGGCGCAAGCTCGCCGAAGGCGTGGCGGCCTCCGTGATGGTCGGGGATCCGGTGGTGGTCTGCGGGCGGCTCTACACCCGCGACTGGACCGACGACGCCGGCAACCACCGCACCCTCTACGAGTTGGAGGCAGTTGCCGTCGGCCACGACCTGTCCCGGGGGCGGGCCCGCTTCCTGCGCAATCGGCCGAGCATGACCACCAGCACCACCGAGGACGCCGAGGCCGAGAGTCGGGTGCACGGGGAGCCCACCGAGCCGGTGCCGGCCGGGCACGAGCCCGTGCTGCCGGACGACCGCCCGCTGGATGACGACTTCGAGCTGCCCGACTACGCCGCGCTGCGAACCAGCCCGTTCGTTGACGACCCGATGGACGGCTACGGTCCCTCGATCGGCGAGGCCTCCTCGACCGACGCTGTTTCCTCGTCCGGCGAGCTTTCCTCGTCCGGCAGGGTCTCCCCGACCAGCGGGCAGATCGGGCCGGGCAGTGCTCCGGCCGGTTTCGATGACGAGTTGGGGCTTCCGCCCGAGGCGGATGACGACAGCGCCGACCGCGACTCGGACGACGAGTTGGGGCCGGTGCCGGACGAGGGGCAGCCGGAGCCGGCGCCGTCCGGCCGAGGGCGGCGTGGTCGGGGCCGGATCCCGCAGCCGGCCTGACCGATCGGTTCGACGATCGCGGCGGTCCGACGATCGCGGCGGTTTGACGATCGCGGCGGTTCGACGATCGCGGACCGGGCGGCAAGCGAGCGGTACGAGGCCCGGTGCTGATCGCCGCGCTGCGGCAGGACGGCGCACGTGGCCTGGCACGACGGGGGCGGGGTGGCGACGCGACAAGCGTCGTCACCCCGCGTGACGGCAGCGGTGAGGTCAGCGGGGGAGCGTCGGCCGCGGCCCGCCACGAGGCGCTGGCCGCCCGAACGCACCGTGGGTCGGGCTGGCTTCCGGGACGCTCGTCTAGGCTGGCCGGCCTGGAGGTGGTGCACGTGCGACGGACCGCACCGGTGGCGAACGCGGTGGGGCTGCTCGGCGGGTACGCGCTGGACCGGCTGCTCGGTGATCCACGCCGGTGGCACCCGGTGGCCGGCTTCGGGCAGGCCGCGGGTGCGTTGGAGCGCCGCCTCTACCGCCCGGACCGGACGGCGGGCGCTGCGTTCACCGCGCTGGCCGTGGGCGGGCCGGTGCTGCTCGGGGCGGTCGCCGCCGCGGCTACCCGGCACCGGCCGGTGACCCGGGCGGTGCTGGTGGCCGCCGGCACGTGGGGTGTGCTGGGTGGCCGCACGCTGCGCCACGAAGCCACCGCCATGGGTCGGACGCTGCGTGACGGTGACCTGCCCGCTGCCCGGCGACGCCTCGGCCATCTCTGTGGGCGGGACCCGTCGACGTTGGGCGAGTCGGAGTTGGCCCGCGCCACCGTCGAGTCGGTCGCCGAGAACACCTCCGACGCGGTCGTCGCCCCGCTCGTCTGGGGTGCGGTCGCCGGCCTGCCCGGCCTGCTGGGCTACCGGGCGGCGAACACCCTCGACGCGATGGTCGGGCACCGGTCGGCGCGCTACGCCCGGTTCGGCACACCGGCCGCGCGGTTGGACGACCTCCTCAACCTGGTGCCGTCGAGGATGACCGGGCTGCTCACCATCGCCGTCGCGCCGGTCGCCCATGGGGACCGGCAACGGGCCTGGCGGGTGTGGCGGCGTGACCGCAACGACCACCCGAGCCCCAACGCCGGCCAGTGCGAGGCGGCGATGGCCGGCGCGCTCGGTGTCCGCCTCGGTGGCCGCAACGTCTACTTCGGGCGCTCGGAGGTGCGGCCGTTCCTCGGCGACGGCCCCCGCCCGGAGGCGCGTCACCTCAAGCGGGCCGCCCGGATCTCCGGCGCGGTCGGGCTGGCCGCGGTTGGGCTGGCCGCCCTCTATCCGGTGACCGTTGGCCGTCTGGTCGGCGCCGTGAGTCGACGCGGGCTGTCTGCCGTGACCGGAGGGCGCGGGTTGTCTGCCGTGACCGGAGGCCGCGGGCTGCCTGCCGTGACCGGAGGGCGCGGGTTGGGCGCCTTGGTCGGTGGGCTCGGTCCCGTCGCCGCGGGCGGTGGGCGCAGGCTGGTTGGTGCCGGCGGGCGCGGGCTGCGAGCTGTCGGAGCGCGACGGGGGAGCGGGCGGTGAGTGGCGGGCTGCTGGTCGCCGGCACGACCTCCGACGCCGGCAAGAGCGTGCTCACCGCCGGCATCTGCCGCTGGCTGCACCGGCAGGGCGTGAAGGTGGCGCCGTACAAGGCACAGAACATGTCGAACAACTCGGCGGTGGTCGTCGGGCCGGACGGGCGCGGCGGCGAGATCGGACGGGCCCAGGCCATGCAGGCCGCCGCCTGCGGGCTCGCACCCGACCTGCGATTCAACCCGGTCCTGCTCAAGCCGGGCAGCGACCTGGCCAGTCAGGTGGTCCTGCTCGGCGAGGCGGTCGACACGATCACCGCGGGCACGTTCCGGCACCTGCGCCCCCGGCTCGCCGAGACCGCGTACGCGGCACTCGCCGAGCTGCGCGACACGTACGACGTGGTGATCTGCGAGGGCGCCGGCAGCCCCGCGGAGATCAACCTACGGGCCGGTGACTACGTCAACATGGGGTTGGCCCGGCACGCCAACCTGCCCACCATCGTGGTCGGCGACATCGATCGTGGCGGCGTCTTCGCCTCGATGTTCGGCACCGTGGCCCTCCTGGACCCGGCCGACCAGGCGCTGATCGCCGGCTTCGTGATCAATAAGTTCCGGGGTGACCTCGGGCTGCTCCAGCCGGGGCTGGACATGCTGCGTCACGTCACCGGTCGCCCCACGTACGGGGTGCTGCCCTGGGCACTGGACCTGTGGCTCGACGCGGAGGACTCCCTCGCCTACGGCCGGGTGCTCGGCCGCCCCGCGGCCCCGCACGGCACCGAGTGGTTGGACGTGGCGGTCGTCCGCCTACCCCGGATCAGCAACGCCACCGACGTGGAGGCACTGGCCACCGAGCCGGGCGTCCGCGTGCGCCTCACCATCGAGCCGGCCGAGTTGGCCGCCGCCGACCTGGTCGTACTGCCCGGCTCCAAGTCCACAGTCGCCGACCTGGCCTGGCTGCGCGAGACGGGCCTCGCCGACGAGGTGGCCACCCACGTGGCCGCCGGCAAGCCACTGCTCGGCCTCTGCGGCGGGTTCCAGATGCTCGGCCGCGCCATCCACGACCCGGTGGAGAGCCGGCGGGGCAGCGTACCGGGGCTTGGGTTGCTGCCCATCGAGATCACCTTCGATCCCCGCAAGACCGTCCGACAGTCGGTGGGCACCGCCCACGGCGACGTCGAGGTGCGCGGCTACGAGATCCACCACGGGTACGTCTCGCACACCGACCCCACCCTGACCCCGTTGCTGACCGGCGACGACGGTGTCGGCGAGGGAGCCGTGCTCGGCGCGGTGCACGGCACGCACTGGCACGGGGCGTTCGAGTCCGACGGGTTCCGCAGGTGGTTTCTCACCGAGGCGGCTCGCCTGGCCGGGCGCAGCGGGTTCCGGGTCGCGCCGACGACCAGCTTCGCCGCCGCCCGGGAGCGTTCCCTCGACCTGCTCGGCGACCTGGTCGAGGAGCACCTGGACACCGATGCCCTCTGGCGGCTCATCGAAGCCGGCCCACCCGTCGGCCTGCCTTTCATTCCACCCGGCCCCCCACCGGCCTGAGCACCCACCGTCCCGTGCTGGAGTTCCGGGGGTGGGCCGCGAGCCACCCGGCCCCCACCGTCCTGAGCATCCACCGTCCCGTCCGGAGTGCCGGGGGCGAGCGGGGCAGCGCGGCGTGATCGTGAGCGGACGACTGTCGCGGGTCACCACTTCCGCGATCGTGCACGATCGTGGTGGTCGTGGACCTCGTGGTGGTCGTGGACCTCGTGGTGGTCGTGGACCTCGTGGTGGTCCTGGACCTCGTGGTGGTCGTTGGCCTCGTGGCCTCGTGGCCTCGTGGCCTCGTGGCCTCGTGGCCTCGTGGCCTCGTGGCCTCGTGGTGGTCGTGGCCTCGTGGCCTCGGGAGGGGCCTGTTTCCTGGGTCGAGCGCGATCGGGAACCGGGCTCGGTGGCGAGGCCGGCAAGGCGGTGGGATTCAGGGGCGGATGTCGGCTGGGCGGTCGGTTGTGGGGAGGCCGGCGGCGAGCCAGGCGTCCACACCGCCGATCATGTCGGTCGCCCGGCGTAGACCGAGGGTCTGCAGGCTGGCGGCGGCAAGGCTGGAGCTGTAGCCCTGCCGGCACACCAGCACGATCTCCCGGTCGTACCCGGTGGCTTCCGGGATCCGCCAGGCGCTGGCTGGATCGAGCCGCCACTCCAGCACGGTCCGGTCGATGACGACTGCGCCCGGCAGGTCGCCCTGTTCACGGCGCTGCAGGTCGGTGCGGGTGTCGACAAGCAGCGCGCCGCCGCGGACCGCCTCGACGGTCTGCTGCGGAGTCAGTCGGTGCAGCCCGGCGCGGGCCTGTTCGAGTAGGGCGTCGATACCGGGGCTCATCACGTCTCGGAGCACCACCCGATCATGCCGATTTGGTAGCGCCGCGGGCGGCGAACGGGCCGCCCGTCACCCGTCACCGCCCCAATTCCCCCGGACGTGACGGCGCCCGGCCAGGGTGGTCAGCCGGACGTGTCAGCACGGCCAACGTCGACCGCTGTTGCGGCGTGATCCACTCGGCTTCAGGGATATCGCGGTGTCCTGCTCTCGGGGATGCCGCGACATCAATGAACTGGAGTCGATCATCTCTGGACTGCGGCCATGACGGCATACTTCGGTCATGCACCAGGCGAGGCTGTGCTGAGTCCCAACACCGGCCGGCCGGTGTCGAGCCGCGACGAGGCCGGGGACGTCGACCGGGCCGGGGAGGTCGGGGAGTTGTCTGGCCGTCGGGCTGGCGGGCTGGCCGTGGTGGTTGTCGAGGCGTACGCCGAACTGGCTCGTCGGGTGCTCGCGGGCCCGGCGCGGTTGGGGCGGACCCGGCTGGTCGCGGTCGACGGGCCGAGCGGCGCGGGCAAGAGCCGGTTTGCCGCGCGCCTCGCGGATGCCCTGGCGGCGCTGCTCGGCGGTGACCGCCCGCCCGTGGTGCACACCGACGACCTGCTTGACGGTTGGGGCGACCAGGTCACCTTCTGGCCCCGGCTCGACGAGGGGGTGCTCGCCCCGCAGCGCGCAGGGAAGCCGGGTGCCTACCGGCGCTACAGCTGGGTGCGGCGACGCTTCCTGGCCCGGCCGGTGCCGGTGCCGGTGGCGCCGGTGCTGGTGGTGGAGGGGGTCAGCGCCGCCCGTGCGGTGGTCCGGCCGGAGTTGACGCTGGCGGTGTTCGTCACCGCGCCTGCGTCGTTGCGGCTGGCCCGCGCGGTCGCCCGGGACGGGTCGGAGATCCTGCCCGAGCTGCGTCGCTGGCACGCCGGGGAGCGGGCGCACTTCGCCGCCGACGACACGGCCGCCCGCGCGGACCTGCTGGTGGATGGCGCGCCCACGCTGCCGTACGACGCGGACCGCTACTACGTGCGCATCCGCTGAGCGGGCAGTGGACGGCCGTCATCGGCTACGGCACGATGCGAGAGAGGCCGCGACGATGCGAGAGGGCCGCCATCGGTCACGGCACGCGGCGATCGGCTCAACGCGAAAGCGCTCAGAGCGCGGCGAACGGGGGACTCATCATGTCGGCGACGGACCAGCCCGCGCGGCGCCGGATCACGCTCACCGGGATCAGCTCGCGGGCCTGGGAGCATCCGGCCGACCGGGGTGCCCTGGTCGCGTTGCGAGAGCTGCGCGGGTTCGACGACGTGGTGCGGTCATTCTTCGGCATGTGGAACGAGCGCAGCTTCCGGCTGTCCGTGCTGGCGTCCGGGATCCGGGTCGACCACCGGCAGTACCCGGCCGTGTGGCAGCGCTACACCGAGGCGGCGGCGGTGCTCGACGTGGCCGAACTGCCCGAGTTGTACGTGACCCAGTCGCCCTGGCTGGGTGCCGAGGCGGTTGGCCTGGACCGGCCGTTCATCGTGCTGAACTCCGCGTGTGTGCAGCAGCTCGACGAGGACGAGCTGCGCTGCCTGCTCGGCCACGAGTTGGGGCACGTGGGCAGTGGGCACGCGGTCTACAAGACCATGCTCATGATCCTCACCCGGTGGGCGGCCAACCTGAGCTGGTTGCCGGTGGGCGCGATCGCGTTGCGGGCGATCATCGCGGCGATGCTGGAGTGGTGGCGCAAGGCGGAACTGTCCGCCGATCGGGCCGGTCTGCTCGCCGGGCAGGACCCGGCCGCCGCGCTGCGGCTGCTGATGAAGCTCGCCGGCGGCGGTGACCTGTCCCAGGTCGACACCACAGCGTTCCTGGAGCAGGCCGCCGAGTACGCCGGGGGCGGGGACCTGCGCGACAGCCTGCACAAGATCCGGATGACGGCGTGGAGCACCCATCCCGCGCCGGTGGCGCGAGCGGCGCAACTGCGCCAGTGGATCGACTCCGGGGCGTACGGGCGGGTGCTGGCCGGGGACTATCCGCGCCGCGACGACGACAGCTCGACAAGCGTCTCCGAGGAGATCAAGGCGGCTGCGGACTCGTACCGGGAGGAGTTCAGCCGCTCCACCGACCCGCTTGTCGGGTTGCTGCGCCGGTTCGGCGACGGCGCGAGCGACGTCGGCGAGTGGGTCGGCGGCACCGCTGGTCGGGCCCGCTCCTGGGTGGATGCCGCCACCGAGGCGGCGGGCCGCGCGCAGCGCGCCGGCCGGGCCGCCCCGGGTGCCGGACCGGCGGACGGCGGTGACGGTACGGGCTCCGCCGGCACGCCCCGGTAAGGCCGGCATACGATGCCGGTCATGACCTCACCGATCATGTCCGAGTCCGAGGTGCGGGCCGCCGTCGAGCGGGAGATGCCCGGCGTACGGGCCGACCTGGAACGCCTCGTCCGCATCCCCGGCATCGCCTTCGAGGGCTTCGACCACTCGCACGTGGAACGCTCCGCCGAGGCGGTCGCCGAGTTGCTGCGCGGCTGCGGCCTGGACGTCGACATCGTGCGTTCCGGCGGTCAGCCGGCGGTGATCGGCCGTCGGGCCGCCCCGCCCGGTGCGCCCACCGTGCTGCTCTACGCCCACCACGACGTGCAGCCGGTCGGCGACCGGTCGCTGTGGGAGTCCGATCCGTTCGAGCCGGTGGAACGGGACGGCCGGCTCTACGCCCGGGGTGCGGCCGACGACAAGGCCGGCATCATGGCGCACGTCGCGGCGTTGCGGGCGTACGGGGACGCGCTGCCGGTGGGTGTGGTGCTCTTCATCGAGGGTGAGGAGGAGTACGGCTCCGACTCGCTGGAGCGGCTGCTCGCCGAGCACCGTGACGAGATCGCCTCGGACGTCATCGTGATCGCCGACTCCGGCAACTGGGACATCGGCGTACCAGCGTTGACCACCTCGCTGCGCGGCATCGTCAACTGCTTCGTCGAGGTGCGCACGCTGGACCACGCGGTGCACAGCGGCATGTTCGGCGGCGCGGTGCCGGACGCGCTCACCGCGCTGGTCCGGTTGCTGGCGACGCTGCACGACGACGCCGGTGACGTGGCGGTGGCCGGGCTGGTCGGCCGGGAGGGCGCCACCGTCGACTATCCCGAGGACCGGGTCCGGGCCGAGTCCGGGTTGGCCGAGGGTGTGCGGTTCATCGGTACCGGCCGGATCACCGACCGGCTCTGGACCAAGCCGGCGCTGGCGGTGCTCGGCATCGACGCCCCGGCCACCGGCGAGGCACCGAACGCCCTGGTGCCGGCCGCGAAGGCGAAGCTCAGCATCCGGCTCGCCCCGGGCGACGACCCCAAGCGGGCGTACGCGGCGGTGCGCGCGCACCTGGAGCAGCACGCGCCGTGGGGCGCCCAGGTGACTGTCAGTTTCGAGCACGACGGCGACCCGTGCGTGATCGACGCGTCCGGGCCGATGTTCGACGCCGCCCGTTCGGCCTTCCGGGCCGCGTGGGACGGTACGGACCCGGTGGACATCGGCGTCGGCGGCTCGATCCCGTTCATCGCCACCTTCCAGGAGATGTTCCCGAAGGCGGCGATCCTGGTCACCGGCGTGGAGGATCCGCACGCCCGTGCGCACGGCCCGAACGAGAGTCTGCACCTGGGGGAGTTCGCCAGGGTCTGTCTCGCCGAGGCGCTGCTGCTGGGCAAGGTGGCCGCTGCGGGCAGTTAGGTGTCGGAACGGCGATTTTGGGGCCTGATCTGCGAGTTTACGGCGTGTCGGATGGTCAGCTGTTATAGCCTTTCGTACATGAGTACGAACGAGGTGATGGCCCGGTTGGGGGCCGCTGTCAGCGCACTGGGAGATGTCGACGTCTCCGCGTGGTCCGAGGACACGCTCAACGAACAGCTCGGTGAGCTCTCCGCCGCTCTGGTCGCCCTCGACTCGGTGCTCTCCCGGGTCGCTGGCGAGGTCCGCGCGCGGGGGTTGCGCATCGAGGAGCCCGTCTCCGCCTAGGGCCCGTTTCACGAGGACTGGCCGGCGGCGCCTTGCCGGATCGCCGCCCGGACTCCGCCTCGGCTCGACCGCCCTCATGAAACAGGCCCTGATCCGTCGTCCGCGTCCGCGTGAGCGGGCGGCACCCTGCCGACACCGCCCGGGCACGGCAATGCCCGGGCGGTGTCGGAGGTGACTGGCAGGATGGGCGGCGTGCGGTTCCTCGACCTGGCAGCGACGTCGGCGGCCGTCGGCGCCACCAGCGGCCGGCGGGCCAAGGTGGAGCTGCTCGCTGACGCGTTGCGCCGGCTCGACCCGGCCGAGGTCGAGCCCGGCGCCGGCTACCTCGCGGGTGAGCTGCGCCAACGGCAGACCGGGGTGGGCTATGCGAGCCTTCGTGACCTGCCGCCACCGGCCGCCGAGCCGACGCTGACCGTGGCCGCCGTCGACGCGGCCATCGAGCAGATCGCCGCGGTGCACGGCACAGGTTCGCAGGCTCGGCGTCGGGCGCTGCTCGGTGCCCTCTACGCGGCGGCGACGGCCGACGAGCAGCGTCTGCTCACCGGTCTGTTCAGCGGTGAGCTGCGGCAGGGTGCCCAGGCCGGGCTTCTCGCCGACGCGGTGGCGCGGGCCGCCGACGTGCCGGTGGCAGCGGTCCGCCGGGCGCTGCTGCTCGCCGGTGACCTGCGCGCCGTGGCGGTGGCCGCGCTGGCCGGAGGAGCGGCCGAGCTGGCCGGCTTCGGCCTGCGGGTCGGCCGACCGTTGGCGCCGATGCTGGCGCAGAGCGCGCCCTCGGTCGACGAGGCGCTCGCCGCGACGGGCACCCCGGCGGTGGTCGACGTGAAGCTCGACGGCATCCGCATCCAGGTGCACCGCTCCGGCGCGGACATCGCCGTCTTCACCCGCAGCCTCGACGAGATCACCAGCCGGGTGCCCGAGGTGGTGGCCGCGGTCCGGGCCCTGCCGGGGCGGGAGTTGGTGCTCGACGGCGAGGCGATCGGCCTCGACGAGACGGGGCGACCGCTGCCGTTCCAGCAGACGTCGAGCCGGGCCGCCCGACGCACCACCCCGAGCACCACCGGGCGCACACCTGTCGCCCCGGCGGTGCTCGCGGCGGCCGCCAGCACGGGCGCGACGGTGCTCACTCCGTACTTCTTCGACCTGCTGCACCTCGACGGTCAGGATCTGATCGACCTGCCCGGCCGGGAGCGGTGGGCCGCCCTCGCCGGTGCTGTGGATTCGTCGCTGCTGGTCGGGCGGATGGAGGTCGACGGCCCGGAGCAGGCCGCCGCCGCGTTCGCCGCCGCCCTCGACGCTGGGCAGGAAGGCGTGGTGGTCAAGGCGCCGGACGCACCCTACGACGCTGGTCGGCGCGGTGCCGCCTGGGTCAAGGTCAAGCCCCGGCACACCCTCGACCTGGTGGTGCTCGCCGTCGAGTGGGGCAGTGGCCGGCGCAAGGGCTGGCTGTCCAACCTGCACCTGGGGGCACGTGACCCGCACACGGGTGGCTTCGTCATGCTCGGCAAGACGTTCAAGGGGCTCACCGACGAGTTGCTGCGCTGGCAGACCGAGCGTTTCCTCGACCTCGCCGTGGAGCGCGGCGACTGGGTGGTGCGGGTCCGCCCCGAGCAGGTGGTGGAGATCGCCTTCGACGGGGTGCAGACCAGCTCGCGCTATCCCGGGGGGATGGCGCTGCGGTTCGCCCGGGTGGTGCGGTATCGCGACGACAAGTCCGCCGCCGAGGCGGACACCATCGACGCCGTGCGGGCCATCCACACCGGCCGACCGACCGGCTGACCGGTCAACCGGCCCGGGTCGGAGCCGGCCGGAGTGTCCCCGTTCAGGCGGTCGCGCTCGGCGTCGGCTCGGCGGCCCGGTCCAGCGGGGCCGCTGTGACGCCGATCCCGGCGGCGCGGCGGGCCTCCCGGCGCGCCACCCAGCCGTAGCCGAACAGGGACATCACCGCGAAGAGCCACCACTGCACGACGTAGCCGAAGTTCTGCCAGTTGTTGGCGTGCCCGACGGGCACCGCCTTGAACACCGGGTCGGCCGCCGGCGTCTGCTCGTCGAGCAGCAGGTAGGCGCCGTAGACGGGGTAGGGCAGCTCGCCGGCGAGTCGCGACACGCCGATCCGCCGGATCTCCAGTCGCCCGTCGCGTCGCGCCACCGCGCCGGCGCCGCTCTCGGTCTCGTGCACCCGGCCGACCACCGTCACGTCGCCGGTCGGCACGGCGGGCACCGTCGGCTGGGCGGTCGCCCCACCCGGCGCCGGCGGGATCCAACCCCGATCCACAAGCAGGGCCGCGCCGTCCGGGAGCACCAGTGGGGTGAGCACCTCGAAGCCGACCCGGCTGTCCACCGTCCGACCACGGACCAGCACGGTGTTCGTCGGGTCGTACCGGCCGGTGACGGTGACCCGGGTCCAGACCTTCTCCTCGGCCGGCGCGGGGCCGACCGTCCCCGCGCCGCCGGTGGGGGCACGCAGAGCACCGGCCAGCGGTGCCGGACCCATCCGCAGGCCCGCGTCGATCCGCTCGTTGACCTCGGTACGCCCCCGGTAGCGGTCCAGCTGCCAGTTGCCGAGGAACACCATCACGGCGGCGGCGACCAGGGTCAGCGCGAGAGCGCCCAGCCAGCGTGGGCTCAGCAGGAACCGGTACACAGCACGAGGCTACCCGTATGACCGGGGCCACTGACCTGGACCGGGCCAGGACCGTGCCGCCGACCCCGGTTGGCGGTGCTCGCGTCTCCCGCCGGACGGGTATCGTCACGCCGACGGATCGGCCCCGGTCGTCCCCGTCGCGTACCCGCCGCCGCTCGCGAGGAGTCGATGATGACCGTCGTGCCGCGCCTGGTGCTCAGCGCGCCGTCCTCCGGGCACGGTAAGAACGCGCTGGCGATCGGGCTGCTCGCCGCCCTGGCTGAGCGTGGGGTCGACGTCGCCGGGTTCAAGCTCGGGCCGGACCACGTCGACGCCGCGTACCTCGGCCTGGCCGCCGGTCGGCCAGGTCGGGTGATCGATCCCCGGCTGGTCGGCACCGACCGGCTCGCCCCGCTGGTGGCGCACGGCGCGGCCGGCGCCGGGCTCGCCGTGGTGCAGGGCAGCATGGGGCTGTACGACTCGGTCGGTGGCCACCCCGAGCAGGAGTCCACCGCCGCCGCGGCCGCCGCGCTGCGCAGCCCGGTGGTGCTCGTCGTCGATGTGGCCGCGATGGGTCAGTCGGTGGCGGCCCTGGTGCATGGTTTCCGCTCGTACGACGAGCAGTTGTGGCTCGGCGGGGTGATCCTCAACCGGGTGGCTTCCTCGCGGCACGAGGGCATGCTGCGCGAGGCGTTGGACGACGTGGGCGTGCCGGTCTACGGTGCGCTGCGTCGGCACGACCTGCCGGCGGTGCTGCCGTCGCGGCGGCACGGTGTGGCGCCGGTGGTCGACGGGTCAGCCGACGCCGTCCGAGCGGTTCGCCGGCTGGGCGAGGCCGTCGCCGCCACTGTCGATCTGGAGCGGCTGCTCGGGCTGGCCCGCTCGGCCCCGCCGCTGCCGGCCCCGGCCTGGTCCGCCGAGGAGGTCCTCGGCGGGTTCACCGCCCCGGCGGACCGCCCGCTGGTGGCACTGGCCGGTGGGCCGGGCGGCAGCTTCAGCCACCCGGAGACCGCCGAGCTGCTGCGGGCCGCCGGCGCCGAGGTCGTCACCGTCGATCCGCTGCGCGACGAGGCGCTGCCGGTCGGCACCCGCGCGCTGGTCGTCGGGGGCGCGTTGCCCGAGGCGTACGCCGAGCAGTTGTCGGCCAACCGGCGGCTCTGCATCGCGGTGGCCGAGTTGGCGCGGACCGGGCGTCCGGTGATCGCCGAGGGCACCGGGTTGCTCTGGTTGGCCCGCGAGTTGGACGGGCTGCCGATGTGCGGGGTCCTCGACGCGGTCGGGGTCAGTCGGGACGGCCTGGTGGCCGGTTACCGGGAGGCGACCGCCCAGACCGACAGCGTGGTCGCCGCCCACGGCACGGTGCTGGTCGGCCACAAGGCGCACCGGGCGGTGCTCACCCCCCGCGCTGGTCAGCGCCCGGCGTGGAGCTGGGAGGGCGGCACGCCGGAGGGCTTCGTCTGGCGCAACGTGCACGCCTCGCAGCTCACCCTGCACTGGGCCGGTCATCCGGCCACGGCCGCCCGGTTGGTCGCCGCGGCGGCGGCCGACCCGACGGTCGAGGCGGTGCCCGCGGAGTCCGGCGGGGTGCCCGCCTGACCCCCTCGGGTGGCGGTGCGTCACCCTCGCCGGGTCAGCCGACGATCGCGTCCGACGGTGGGGTGAACTGGCGGGTCGGTGTGCCCTTCAGGCCGTCCCGCAGGGTCTCGGCGACCGCCGCGATGGGAATCTGGGACTGCCCGTCGCCGACGGCGTTGAACGGGTTGTCCGGGTCGGAGATGAAGCTCGCCGCGGCCAGCTCCGGGGTGTAGCCGACGAACCAGGCGGACCGGGTGCTGTCGGTGGTGCCGGTCTTGCCGGCCACCGGGCGGCCGACAGTGCCCCGCACGCTGTCGGCGGTGGACCAGCCGCCGCAGCTGCCACGCGCCGGGGTGTCTCCGGTCGGGCAGCGGGCGGCGTCGGTGGCCGCCCGAGCGGCGTCCGCGCTGACCACCTGCCGACAGCGGGGCTTGGCCACCTCGCGATGGATGCCGGCCGCTGTGGCGTACGTGGCGGGCGTGCCGTCCCGGTTCATGATCGACTGCACCGGGATCGCCTCGCAGTAGCGGCCGTCGGCGGCGATGGCGGCGTAGGCGTTCGCCATCTCCAGCGGGGTGGCGTCGGAGACGCCAAGGGTGAACGCGCCCCACTTCTTCACCTTGGTCGGGGACGCCTGTTCCCGGTCGACGTCGGTGCGCCACCGCAGCCCGAGCTGCTCGGCCAACCGGACCGCCCGGTCCGCGCCGACCTTCTCCTCCAGCCACACGAAGTACGTGTTCACCGACTTGCCGAAGCCGGACCACATGGTCTGCTGGCCGGTCATCGCGGCGCTGGCGTTGGAGGGCGCCCAACCGTCGAAGACCGCCGACTTGTACCGGTAGGGGGCGTTGAACGAGGTGGACAGCGTCATCCCCGAGTCCAGCGCGGCGAGCATCGGGAACATCTTGAACGTCGACCCGGCCTGGTAGCCCGCCAGGTCACCGCCGCCGAGCAGCGGCGCCACAGTGTTCGGGTAGTTGGCCTTCACCTTCGGTCCGGCCTCGGGGTTGGAACTCTGCGGGTTCTCGCTGAGGTCCAGCGAGTACGTCCGGTTCACCGCCATCGCCTTCACCCGGCCGGTGCCGGGCTCGGAGACCACGATCCCGTTGGCGAACGGGCTGCCGGTGGCCTCCTTGCTGCCGACGTTCTTCTCCGCCGCCTCCTGGATCTTCGGGTCGAGGCTGAGCACGATCCGGTAGCCGCCCCGGCGCAGCTTGTCCATCCGTTCCAGCGGGTTCGCGCCGAAGGCCGGCTGCGCGCTCCACCAGTTCTTCAGGTAGTCGCAGGCGAAACCCCAGCTGTTGTACTTCTCCGCCACCGCGGCGCAGTCGTGCGGCGGGGTGGTCAGCTTCAGCCGGATCGGCTCGGACCTGGCGGCGGCGGCCGAGTCGGGGGAGAGGTAACCGAGCTGGCTCATCCGGTCCAGCACGTAGTCCCGCCGCCCGGTGGCGTCCTTCTGGTCGGAGTCGGCCGGGTCGTACTCCGACGGGGACTTGACCAGCCCGGCGAGGGTGGCGGCCTCGACCGGGGTGAGGTCCTTCGGGGTCTTGGAGAAGAAGATCTCGCTGGCCGCGTAGATGCCGTACGCCCGGTGCCCGAAGTACGCCGAGTTGAGGTAGCGCTCCAGGATCTGCTCCTTGCTCAGCTCCTTCTCCAGGTCCAGCGCCATCCGCATCTCCTTGACCTTGCGCAGGCTGGTCTGCTGGGTGGCTTCCTGGACCTCCTTGGGCGTTGTCGCGCTGTCCCGCAGGGCCATCCGGACGTACTGCATGGTCAGGGTCGACGCGCCCTGGGAGCCGCCGGAGCGGGCGTTGGACACGAAGGCGCGGGCCACGCCCTTCGGGTCGACGCCGTGGTGCTGGTAGAAGCGGGAGTCCTCGGCGGCGACGATCGCCTGCTGGATGTTCGGGGACATGTCCGACAGCTTGGTGTACTGCCGGTACTCCTCGTAGAACATGGTCAGCACGGTCTTGCCGTCCGGGGCGTAGACGTAGGAGGTCTCGGCGGGCAGGGCGGTGGTCAGGACTCTGGTTTTCTGCTCCACGGCGTGCGCGGTGGCCTTCGCGCCGAGCCCGGTGAGGGCGACCAGTGGGTACGCGGCGGCGGCGATCACGATTCCGGCGATCAGTCCGGCGCGAAGGAGAGGAACGAGGCGACCAGCGGCAGTAAGGGGTCGGTTACTCACATGGCCAAGTTATGACATTTCCGATTCGTACCTGAGAAGAACTCTTAAACCGGCGAGTGGTGACGCGGCTTACGCCGAGATCCGCTGTCCCACCGGCCACCTTCCCGGCAGGATCGCGGACATGTCAGATCAGCCGACCGGGATGGTCGCCGCCGCCGGGGTCGAGCCGGACCTCGCGCACCACGGCGACGCGGAGGTCGGCGACGGGCTGATCGACCTCGCCGTCAATGTCCGGCACGCAGCGGCTCCCGCCTGGCTGGCCGGCCCGATCGCCGCGACCCTGACCGAGCTGGCCCACTACCCGGACCCGACGCCGGCCCGGACGGCCGTCGCCGCCCGACACCGCCGTCACCCGAACGAGGTGCTGCTCACCGCCGGCGCCGCCGAGGGCTTCGTGCTGATCGCCCAGGCGCTGCGCGGGGTGCGCCGGCCGGTGGTGGTGCACCCCCAGTTCACCGAGCCGGAGGCGGCGCTGCGGGCCGCCGGGCACCAGGTCGAGCGGGTGCTGCTCGACCCCGCCGACGACTTCCGACTTGACCCGTCCCGGGTGCCCGCCGACGCTGACCTGGTGATGATCGGCAACCCCACGAACCCGACCTCGGTGCTGCACCCCGCGCGGACGCTGGCCGCGCTGGCCCGCCCCGGCCGGGTGCTGGTGGTCGACGAGGCGTTCGCCGACACCACCATCGCCCCCGGGCACCCCGGCGAACCGGAGTCGCTGGCCGAGCGGCGCGACCTGCCCGGTCTGCTCGTGCTGCGCAGCCTCACCAAGACGTGGGGCCTGGCCGGCCTCCGGATCGGCTACCTGCTCGGCGCTGCGGACCTGCTGACCCGGCTGGCCGCCGTCCAGCCGCTCTGGGCCGTCTCCACGCCCGCGCTGGCCGCCGCGTCGGCCTGCGCCACCGACGTCGCGGTCCAGGCCGAGCGCGCCATCGCCGCCGATCTCGCCGCCGACCGCGACCACCTGGTCGCCCGCCTCGCCGACCTGCCCGGTGTACGCGTCGTCGGCCGCCCGGCCAGCGCGTTCGTCCTGCTGCACCTGCCGGGCGCCACAGCGATCCGAGCCGCCCTGCGCGAGCGCGGCTGGGCGGTACGCCGGGGCGACACCTTCCCCGGCCTCGGGCCGGACTGGCTGCGGGTGGCGGTACGCGACCGAAGCACGACCGACGCGTTCATCGAGGCGCTGCGCGAGACCATGGAGGCATGATGCTGGAGACCACGATCGCGGCGATCCGACCGGCGGACGAAGCGGCAATGGCCGCCGCCCGCGAGCTGCACGGCCGGCTGACCAAGCCGGCGGGCTCGCTGGGCGCGTTGGAGGAGCTGTCGGTACGCCTCGCCGGCCTGGCCGGGGCCTGCCCGCCACCGCTGCCCGAGCCGGCCGCGGTGGCGATCTTCGCGGGCGACCACGGGGTGCACGCCCAGGGGGTGAGCCCCTGGCCGCAGGAGGTCACCGGGCAGATGATCGGCAACTTCCTGGCCGGCGGGGCGGTGGTCAACGCGTTCGCCCGGCAGGCCGGCGCGTCGGTCACCGTGGTCGACGTCGGGGTGGCCAACCCGCTGCCCGCCCAGCCCGCCGCCGATCCGGCGGTGCTCGATCCGGCGGTGCTCGATCCGGCGGTGCTCGATCCGACCGTCCTTGACCCGGCGGTGCTCGACCCGGCCGTGCCTCGGCTGGTTGTCGCGTCGGTCCGCCGGGGCACTCGCGACTTCACGGTCACCGCCGCACTCACCCGGGACGAGGCGCTGGCGGCGGTGCGGACCGGCATCCGGATCGCCAACGAGCTGATCGACGCCGGAGCCGGCATCCTGCTCACCGGTGACATGGGCATCGGCAACACCACCCCGGCCGCCGCGCTGATCGCCGCGTTCACCGGTGCCGATCCGCTCGACGCCACCGGTCGGGGCACCGGCATCGACGACCCCACCTACGCGCACAAGGTTGCCGTGGTGCGCACCGCGCTGACCCGGCACGCGCCCGACCCGGCCGACCCCCTCGGCGTGCTGGCCGCCGTCGGCGGCCTGGAGCACGCCGCCCTCGCAGGGCTGATCCTGGGTGCCGCCGCCCGCCGCACGCCGGTGCTGCTGGACGGCGTGATCGCGGTCTCGGCCGCGCTCGCCGCCGCCGCGTTCGCCCCGGACGCGGTCTGCGCCATGGTCGCCGGGCACCGTTCGGCCGAGCCCGGTGCGACGGTGGCACTGCGGCACCTCGGCCTCGACCCGCTGATCGACCTGGGGCTGCGCCTCGGCGAGGGCACCGGCGCGCTGCTGGCGCTGCCCGTGGTCAGCGGCGCGGTCCGGGTGCTGCACGAGGTGGCCACCTTCGACTCCGCCGGGGTGGCCGAGAAGTGACAAGGCGCAGCGAGCGAGCCGTCCGCCCCGGTGGTGCGGCGTGACCTCCAATCCGTACCCCCTCGGTTTGCGGCTCGCCGGCCGGCGGGTGGTCGTGGTGGGCGGCGGCGCGGTCGCCACCCGGCGGGTGCCCGCGCTGCTGGACGCTGGCGCGGACGTCCTGCTGGTGGCCCCGGAGCTGACCCCGGCGCTGCGCGCCCGGGTCGACGCGGGTCGGCTGCACTGGGTGCCGCGCCGATTCGCCCCGGAGGACCTGGACGGCGCGTGGCTGGTCCAGGTGGCGATCGACGACCCGATAGCGGCGGCTTCGGTGAGCGCCGTCGCCGCCGAGCGGCGGATCTTCTGTGTCCGGGCCGACGACCGGACGGCCGCCACCGCCTGGACCCCGGCGGTGACCCGGCACGGCCCGGTCACCGTGGCGGTGCTCGGCGGCGGCGACCCCCGCCGGGCGATGACCGTCCGCGACGCGATCCGCGACCTCCTCGCCGTCCGCCTGGCATCGGACGGAATCGCTCCGACGCAGAGCCGGCCCGACGCCGCGACCGAGCCGACCGGCGGGCGGCAGACCGGGCGGGTGGCACTGGTCGGGGCGGGGCCGGGTGACCCGGAGCTGATCACCGTGCGGGGTTGGCGGCTGCTCACCGAGGCCGACGTGGTGGTCGCCGACCGGCTGGTGCCCGGCCTGCTCCTGGACGAGTTGCGCCCCGACGTCGAGCTGGTGGACGCTTCGAAGATCCCCTATGGACCGTCCCGGGCGCAGGAGGAGATCAACCAGATCCTGGTCGACCGCGCGCTGGCCGGTGCGTTCGTCGTGCGGCTCAAGGGCGGCGACCCGTACGTCTTCGGTCGAGGCGGTGAGGAGTTGCTGGCGTGTGCGGAGGCCGGCGTACCGGTGACAGTCGTGCCGGGGGTGACCAGCTCGATCGCCGCGCCGGCCGCGGCCGGGATACCGGTGACCCACCGGGGGGTGGCGCACGAGTTCACAGTGGTCTCCGGGCACGTGGCACCCGACTCGCCAACCTCGCTGGTGCGCTGGGAGGCCCTCGCCGGCCTGCGCGGCACCCTGGTGATCCTGATGGGGCTCAAGAACCTCGCCGCCATCACGGCCACCCTCATCGCGCACGGCCGGTCGCCGCAGACGCCGGCCGCCGTCGTCCAGGAGGGCACGACGGGCGCCCAGCGGGTGCTGCGCTCCACGCTCGACGCGGTGGCCGCCGACGTGCTCGCGGCCGACCTGCGCCCACCCGCAGTCGTGGTGGTGGGCGACGTGGTGGGGGCACTCGACGGGTGAGAGCTCGGCGTGGGGGCTCCGGCGCTACCAGAGAGGCACTCATCGAGCCATGATCACGATCCGGCTGGAGTAACTAGACTCGGGGGATGTCCGAGCACCGCCCCTTTCCGCTGTGGGCGGGACGCACGGCCGCGCTGCTGGGCATCGTGCTCGTCGCACTCACCCTGCGCCAGGCAGTTGCGGCGATATCGCCGATCCTCGGCGACATCCGGGTGGACATCCCGATATCGAACATCGGCGTCGGGCTGCTCGGCACGTTGCCACCGATCTTGTTAGCGGCATCCGGGTTCATGGCGCCGCGCGTCGCCCGCGGCTTCGGCCTCGACGGCGGCATCGTGCTCGCGCTGCTGCTCATGACCCTCGGCCATCTCGTGCGCGCGTTCGCCCCGGGCTTCGCGGTGCTGCTCGTCGGCAGTGTCGTCGCGCTCGCCGGTACGGGCATCGGCAATGTGCTGCTGCCGCCGATCGTGCGGCGCTACTTCCCCGACCGGGTAGCGTTGCTGACCGCCGTCTACGTCTGCATCGTGGGCGTGAGCACGGCCGTGCCCGCCGCGGTCGCCGCTCCGGTCGCCGAGCAGATCGGCTGGCGGTTCTCGCTCGGCATCTGGTCGGTGACCTCGGTAGTCGCGCTCGTTCCGTGGCTCGTCATCATCGCGCGGGAGCGCCGCCAGCGACTCTCGGATGCCGTCGCTGTTGAGTCCCCGCCTCCCGCCCTCGTCACGCGACTGTGGCGGTCGCGCGTGGCCCTGTCGATCACCGTCGTATTCTCGACCAGCACGATCTGCACCTACGCGGCTTTCGCGTGGCTGCCCGAGATCCTCGGCGACATCGCCGGCTCGACGCGGACCGAGGCCGGTGTGCTGCTCGCCGTCACCGGCATCATCAGCGTGCCCGGCGCACTCATCGCGCCCCTACTCGTCGCGCGGCTGCGCAATGTCGGCTGGCTGATCGCCGCCGGTATCGCGAGCTTCGTGCTTGGCTACCTCGGCCTGCTGCTCGCGCCCGCGACACTCACACTGCTCTGGGTGCTGCTCATCGGCTCGGGGTCGATCCTGTTCCCGGTCTGCCTCGTGCTCATCAACGTTCGCACCCGAACCCACGGCGGCACCGTCGCGCTGAGCGGCTTCGCCCAGGGGGTCGCGTACGCGCTCGGCGCGCTCGGTCCGCTGCTCGTCGGGCTGCTGCACGACGTGAGCGGCGGATGGACCCTGCCGCTGCTGTTTCTGCTCGCTGTCGCCCTCGTGGCGACCATCCCGGCGATCACGCTTGCAAGGCCCGCGTTCGTCGAGGACGAGCTCGCCCGCTAGCGCACCGCTGGACCATCCTGGCGATCCTCGCCCACGCCTTCCTCGCCGCCGCCCACCGCGATCAGCCCGACCCGGCCGGGCTGATCGCGCTGACCGTCAACGAGCCACGCCACCTGTTCAACATCCTGATCATCGAACCCGCTCGCCGCCACACCGACGCCCTGCTCTGGTCCATCCGCCGACGCCGCCACCAAGCCCGAACGATGAACAGCCATTACGCCAGACAGGCACTCATCGAGCCATGATCACGATCCCCCGGCTTGAGAGTGCACCTGCGCGCCCCGCGGCGAATGTCCTGTGATCGATCTCGCAGCGCCATCTGCCTTGGCAACCGCACCTGAATAAATGGCGTGGTCGACCCCCATTAGGGGCGGACAATATGTACGGGTCGCGGGATAATAAATGGATGCGGCAGCTTCAATTGTTCAGCACCTCTGAACTGGCCGCTATGCGTGACCGGGCTGCACGGCGCAACCATTCACCCGCCGCTGAGACGTTTCGCCGGGATCATGAGCGTCATCGCGCATGGGGGCTGCGACGACGTCACGCCCAGCGTCGGGGTCCCGCGAGTGCGCGGGCAGCCGGCCGTTCAGCTGACCATTCGCCAGCCGCTGTAGACGCCCGCCGAGCGCAGCACGCGACACGCCGGGCCCGATCCGTACCGGTCGAGACGGTCGTGCGGTCCACGCCAGGATCACCGCATCCATCCCGCCACCTGTCCGCGACCGTGCACCTGTCCGCGACCGTGCACCTGTCCGCGACCGTGCACCTGTCCGCGACCGTGCACCTGTCCGCGACCGTGCACCTGCCACGAGCGGCTTCCGTCGTCACGTCGGCCGGGACGACCAGCCGAGAAACGGTAGATCCTTGCCGCGTCCGAGGAGTGGCAATCACTTGTCACCCTCATTTCGGCGGAAGGTGGACGCTCATCCCAGTAGCCTCAACAGCTTCACCGACATCGGCGGATTCCGGTGCTGGCGTTAACCTGTTCCGGCCATGGACCGTGGTTCGCGGCGGCGGCTGGCGCGCCGAGAAAGACCCTGCCCCGAACGAATACGCGAATCTGCCGGTCGCAACGTTACGGTGGTGCTCGGGTGACCGGAACCAGCCGAGGCGGCTCGATCGACTGGGCCAGGGCGGAGCGACGTCGGGGCCGGAAGCGCAAGCGCCTCCGGCCCCGTCGTCGTACGTGCTGTCGAGCTACTGCTTGAGCATGTTGTCCAGCAGCAGGGCGCAGCGGATCAGACCGAGGTGGCTGTACGCCTGCGGGTGGTTGCCCAGCCCGCGCTCGGCGAGCGGATCGTACTGCTCGGGGAGCAGCCCGGTCGGACCGGCGGTGAGCACCATCTGTGCGAACAGCTCCTCGGCGTCGGTGCGGCGGCCGGTGCGCAGGTACGCCTCGATCAGCCACGCCGTGCAGATGTGGAAGCCGCCCTCGCGGCCGGGCAGGCCGTCGTCCCAGTGGTAGCGGTAGACGACCGGGCCGCTGCGCAGGTCCGCCTCGATGCGCAGGACTGTGGACAGGAAGCGCGGGTCGTCACCCGGGAGCAGGCCGGAGAGCCCGATCCAGAGTGACGAGGCGTCCATGTCCTCGTCCCCGTACGCGACGCTGTACGCCTCGACGTCGGAGTGCCAACCCTGCTCCAGGACGTTGGCGCCGATCCGGTCGCGCAGGTCCTTCCACTCGGGCCGGTCCTCGCCGCCGTGCTCGCGCATCACGTGCAGCGCCCGGTCGACGGTCATCCAGCACATCACCTTGGAGAAGACGTGGTGCCGTGGTGGCAGCCGCGCCTCCCAGATGCCGTGGTCGGGCTCGTGCCAACGGCGGCGGACCGCCTCGACCATGTTTTCCAGGACCCGCCACTCGTCGTCGCGGACCGAGCCGCGAGCGTCGGCGACGGCCGCGATCAGGTCGGCGATCGGGCCGAAGACGTCGAGCTGGAGCTGGTGGTTGGCGAGGTTGCCGACCCGGACCGGCCGGGAGCCGGCGTACCCGGGCAGCGTGTCGATGACCGCCTCGGCGCCCAGTTCGTACCCGTCGATGGTGTAGAGCGGGTGCAGACGCTCGGGGTGGCCGCCGGTGCGCTCGATGCAGCCGTCCACCCAGCGCAGCAGCGCCTCGGCCTCCTCGATGGAACCCAGGTCGACGAGCGAGCGGGCGGTCAGCGCGGCGTCGCGCAGCCAGCAGTAGCGGTAGTCCCAGTTGCGGACGCCGCCCAGCTCCTCGGGGAGCGAGGTGGTCGCCGCGGCCAGGATCGAGCCGGTGGCCTCGTGGCAGAGCCCACGCAGGGTGAGCGCGCTGCGGGCGACCAGGTCCCGGGCGGTGGACGGCAGCCGCAGCGAGGCCACCCAGTCCTTCCACGGCTGCTCGGCCGCGGCCTGCCGCTCGTGGATCGGCACCCGGTGGTGTTCCAGGCTGTGCGTGCCGAAGCGCAGCTCCAGCACGACCTGCCCACCGGCGGCGGACAGGTCGACGATCGCCTTGGCGGTCTCGTACCCGCCGTCGTTGCCGACCTCCCACTGCAGACCGGGGGCGTAGAGCGCGATCGGCTCGTTGGAGCCGAGCACCAGCAGGCCGTCGCCGAGTGGCTGCAACTGCACGGCGACCTGACCGAACTCGGGCCTCGGTGCGAACTCCACCCGGGCCTTGCCGCTGCCGGTGAGCACCCGGATCAGAGTCGAGTCGCCGGTGACGACAGTGGGGCCGTCCGGGGTGGTCTCCCGGGCCGGCTTGTCCAGCCAGTCGGTGACGGTGAGCCCGGACCACCGGGTCTCCACGGTCATCGTGCCGGAGCGGTAGCGCTGGCCCAGTGGGATGCCGCCGCGTTCCGGGGCGACGCTGAAGTGACCGGCCGGGCTGCCACCCACCAGGTCGGCGAAGATCGCCGCCGAGTCCGGCTTGGGGTGGCAGAGCCAGCTCACCTTGGCTTCGGGGGTGAGCAGAGCGACGGTACGACCGTTGGCCAGCATGGAGTGCCGCTCGATCGGCACCGCCCGCTCGCCGAACAGCCAGTGCCGCCGGGTCTCCAGCAGCAGCGCCAGCGCGCGGGCGGCCTCCAACGGGTCGGCTACCCGGTAGCTGGCCTGGGTGTCCCCGGGGCCGATCTTGATGCCGAGGTCGGGACCGTGCAGGTGGCCGAACGCGTTCTCGTCGGTGACGTCGTCGCCGATGAACAGCACCGCGCTGGAGGCGAGCTGGGTCCGCAGTTGGTCGAGTGCGGTGCCCTTGTGGGTGGCCACGACGGAAAGCTCGATGACCTCCTTGCCCTGGGTCACTGTGACACCGTCGAAGGTGGCCGGGCCGTTGCGGACCGCCTCGATGGCGGCGGCGGCGACCTGCGGGTCGACCCCTCGGGTGTGCATGGCCACGCTTGCCGGTTTGCGTTCCAGCCGGATGCCCTGGTGCTCGGCGGCGATCTCGCGCAGCGCGTTGCGGACCCGGGTGCGCACCGCCACCAACTCGGGGGAGAGCCGCTCGACGAAGCCGATGTCGAACTCGGAGCCGTGGCTGCCGACGAGGTGCACCTCGCTGGGCAGCCGGGACAGTGCGGCCAGGTCGCGCAGCGCCCGGCCGGAGACGACCGCCACTGTGGTCTGGGGTAGCGCGGCGAGCGCGCGGACCGCGGCAACCGACTCGGGCAGCGGTACGGCTGTGCTCGGGTCCTCCACGATCGGCGCCAGTGTGCCGTCGTAGTCGCAGGCGACCAGGAGTTGGGGGACCCGGGCGATCCGGCCGATGGCGGAGCGCAGCTCGGGGTCCATCACCCCGGTGGCGATCGCGGCTCCATCGTTGACTGTCGTGTTCACTCGGCCTCCGCCTCGGGAACTCCGAGTTCGGAGAGGAAAGACTTGGCCCAGTGGCCCACGTCGTGGGTACGCAGGTGACGTTGCATTGTCCGCATCCGGCGGCGTGCCTCGGTTTTCTCCACGTGCACTGACCGGAGCAGGGCGTCCTTGACCGCGTCCGGGTCGTGCGGGTTACACAGAAATGCCTGACGCAGCTCCGTTGCGGCGCCAGCGAACTCACTGAGCACGAGCGCGCCACCCTGGTCGGCGCGCGACGCCACGTACTCCTTGGCTACCAGGTTCATGCCGTCGCGTAGCGGTGTCACCATCATCACGTCGGCGGCAACGTACATCGCGGCCAGTTCACTGCGACTGTACGACTGATGCAGGTAATGCACGGCCGGCACGCCGACCCGGCCGAATTCACCATTAATCCGGCCAACCTCGCGCTCGACCTTGACCCGAAGTGCCTGGTAGTGCTCGACTCGCTCGCGGCTGGGCGTGGCCACCTGCACCATAACCGCGTCGGGAACTGTCAACTTTCCGTCAGCCAGCAGTTCGCGGAAGGCCTTGAGTCGCAACTCGATGCCCTTGGTGTAATCCAGCCGGTCCACGCCCAGGATTATCGTCTTCGGGTCGCCCAACTCGGCGCGGATCTGCTTGGCCCGAGCCTGGATCGCCGGGTCGGCGGCCATCCGCTCCATCTCCTGGGTGTCGATCGAGATGGGGAAGGCGCCCGCCTTCACCTGCCGACCGTCGACCTGGATCATCTGCCCCTCGTAGCGCAGCCCGAGCAGGTGCCGGGCCAGCCGGACGAAGTTCTGTGCGGCCAGCCGCTGCTGGAAGCCGACCAGGTCGGCACCGAGCAGGCCGCGCAGGATCTCGGTGCGGAACGGCATCTGCATGAACAGCTCGATCGGCGGGAACGGGATGTGCAGGAAGAACCCGATCCGCAGGTCCGGGCGCAGCTCACGGAGCATCGCCGGGACCAACTGAAGCTGGTAGTCCTGCACCCAGACCGTCGCGCCCTCGGCCGCCACGTCCGCAGCGGCCTCCGCGAACCGTGCGTTGACCAGGCGGTACGCCTCGCGCCAGCGGCGCTTGTAGGCCGGTGTCTCGACCGCGTCGTGGTAGAGCGGCCAGATCGTCGCGTTGGACTGGCCCTCGTAGTAGCGCTCCAGCTCCTCGGCGCTCAGCGGGACCGGGTGCAGCCGGATCCCCTCCAGGTCGAACGGCTCGGGGGCGGCACCGGTGCCACCGGCCCAGCCGACCCAGGTGCCCTGGTGTTCGGCGAGCACTGGGTGCAGCGCGGTGACCAGCCCGCCAGGGCTGCGTCGCCACTGTCGGCCCTCGGGAGTGCTCACCTCGTCGACCGGCAGACGGTTCGCCACTACGACAAAGGAGCTACGGACGGTCACGATCGGCCACCTCCGGGTACTGACGGGTCCACCGCCATGAGCGTACTGAGCGTAGCTGCGGCGTCTGGTGCCCCGCGCCGGAGTCTCCTACCCGCCTCGTACTCCTCGAAATCCTGAAGGTGATCTTGTCGACAGGTCAGCTCAGAGGTCGATGATCGGCCATTCCTTGGGCAACACCTCACCGAGCAACTCCCGCCGATCCGTCATGATCGGTACGACGGGGTGGGTAGCGGCGTCGATGGCGAGCTGGGCCAGGTCCATCCGGCCCTCCATGCGACGCGACCAGCCGCCGAGATGGCCGCACATGTCCCCCTCGACGGGGGTGACCTGAATATGCGGAAGTGCGCCGAGTAGCTCGAGCATCTCCCACTGCGCGGGGGTCGCCCGTTGATGTGCGTTTGCGAGGCACAAGGCTGGGACAAGCACCTGCCGGCCGCGGTCGGCGGCCTTCGCGATCCGGTGCCCGACGTCCAGCTCTGTCGAGGAGTAAGCGAGCAGCGCGGTGGTGTCCAGCGCGAGGCCGAAAGCGATCACCGGCGAGCCTTGGCGCGTGCTGCGCGAAACTTGTCGCGTGCTGCCAGGACCTCACCCTGCAGCCGGGCAGCCTCGATGCGCAGCTCCGGCGTGATGCTCGCCTCTAGCTGGTCCATCTCGACCTGCGCCCGCGCCAACCCCTCGTCAGTGAGCTTGAAGCCGACGCTCCGCAGGATCTCCCGGGTCCTTTCTCCGGCCACCCGGCGTCGCAGTGATTCCGCCACATAGGCGGAAGCGTTCGGTTCCTGAGTGAGCCGTTCAGCGAGATCATCAGGCAGGCTGATGGTGATCTTCTTGGTCATACCAAAACCGTAATTTGCCTTACCGGCTCTGGCAAGGAGGCTCGCCCGCGTACTCCTGGGGCGGGGTGATGTGGGCGAAGCGCGGCGTACCTGTCAGGATTGACGATGGCGTGCGCGCGGCCGGCTCCCGGCCGGCGGCGGCGGGCGGTCCTCGCAGCCCGCGCCGCGCCGCCGATCAGCGACAGCAACCGACGGAGGTAGCCCGCACCGTGGCCCAGTACATCTACGTCCTGGAAAAGGCCCGCAAGGCGCACGGCGACAAGGTCGTGCTCGACAACGTGACGTTGAGCTTCCTGCCGGGAGCCAAGATCGGTGTCCTCGGTCCGAACGGCGCCGGTAAGTCCAGCCTCCTCAAGATCATGGCAGGACTGGACAAGCCGAGCAACGGCGAGGCGCGGCTCATGCCCGGCTACACCGTCGGCATGCTCGCCCAGGAACCCCCGCTCAACGAGGCCAAGACCGTGCTCGGCAACGTCGAGGAGGCGGTCGCCGAGACCAAGGCCAAGCTGGAGCGGTTCAACAAGATCGCCGAGCAGATGGCGACGGACTACTCCGACGAGCTGATGGAGGAGATGGGCAAGCTCCAGGAGGAGCTGGACCACCTCGACGCCTGGGACGTCGACTCCAAGCTCGAACTGGCCATGGACGCCCTGCGCTGCCCGCCGCCGGACGCCGACGTGACCCAGCTCTCCGGTGGTGAGCGCCGCCGGGTGGCGCTCTGCAAGCTGCTGCTGGAGGCCCCCGACCTGCTGCTGCTCGACGAGCCCACCAACCACCTGGACGCGGAGAGCGTCTCCTGGCTGGAGCAGCACCTCGCCAAGTACGCCGGCACCGTCATGGCGATCACCCACGACAGGTACTTCCTGGACAAGGTGGCCGGCTGGATCCTGGAGCTGGACCGCGGCCGGGCCATCGGCTACGAGGGCAACTACTCCACCTACCTGGAGAAGAAGGCCGCCCGGCTCGCCATCGAGGGTCGCCGCGACGCCAAGATGAAGAAGCGGCTCACCGAGGAACTGGAGTGGGTCCGCTCCAACGCCAAGGCCCGCCAGACCAAGTCCAAGGCCCGCCTGGACCGGTACGACGAGATGGCCAACGAGGCGGAGAAGACCCGCAAGCTCGACTTCGAGGAGATCCAGATCCCGCCGGGCCCGCGCCTGGGCAGCACGGTGATCGAGGCGAACAAGCTCAGCAAGGGCTTCGGCGACCGGCTGCTGATCGACAACCTGTCGTTCTCGCTGCCGCGCAACGGCATCGTCGGCATCATCGGCCCCAACGGCGTCGGCAAGACCACGCTGTTCAAGACCATCGTCGGGCTGGAGCAGCCGACCGACGGGGCGGTCCGGGTCGGCGAGACGGTCTCGCTGTCGTACGTCGACCAGAACCGCGAGGGCCTCGACGGCGACAAGACCGTCTGGGAGGTCGTCTCCGACGGGCTGGACTACCTGATGGTGGGCAAGGTCGAGATGCCGTCCCGGGCGTACATCGCCGCGTTCGGCTTCAAGGGACCGGACCAGCAGAAGCCGACGAAGGTGCTCTCCGGTGGTGAGCGCAACCGGCTCAACCTGGCGCTGACCCTGAAGATCGGCGGCAACGTCATCCTGCTCGACGAGCCGACCAACGACCTGGACGTGGAGACGCTCTCCAGCCTGGAGAACGCGCTGCTGGAGTTCCCCGGCTGCGCCGTGGTCATCTCGCACGACCGGATGTTCCTGGACCGGGTCGCCACGCACATCCTCGCCTGGGAGGGCGACGACCAGGACCCGTCCCGGTGGTTCTGGTTCGAGGGCAACTTCGAGGCGTACGAGAAGAACAAGATCGACCGCCTCGGCGCGGAGGCTGCCCGGCCGCACCGGGTGACGTACCGCAAGCTGACCCGCGACTGACCGGCCGAGAAGGTGTCTGACCGCTTCGTCTACCACTGCACGCTGCGCTGGTCCGACCTGGACGCGTACGGGCACATCAACAACTCGCGCTTCCTCACCCTGTACGAGGAGGCGCGGGTGGCGTTGATGTTCGCCGGTGGCCGGGCGTGGGGGGTCGGCTCGTTCGCCGACGGGGTGGTGATCCGTCGACACGAGGTCGACTACCTGCGCCCGGTCGACTACGCGCTGGGTCGGGCCACCGCGGAGGCGGCGCCCACCGTCCGCATCGAGCTGTGGGTGGAGGAGATCCGGGCCTCCCGGTTCACCGTCGCCTACGAGCTGTACGACGGCGAGGTGCTGGCCAGCCGGGCCCGCTCGGTGCTGGTGCCGTTCGACCTGACCCGCCAGGTGCCCCGCCGGATCACCCCGGAGGAACGGGACTTCCTGCTCACCTACGCGCCGCAGGGCGGCCTGGCATGACCCGGCCGGGCACGGGACGGGCGGCGGCGTCGACAGCGGCACACGGTGTGGCCGGGGTGGCCGACGCGGGTGCCTTCCTGGCTCGGCTGGTCCGGCTGGATCCGGTCGCGCCGGTCCGGTTGCGGCCGGCTGGTGTGCCCGGTCGGATCGCTCTCTGGGCCCGTCTGCCGTGGCAGGTCCTGGTGGTCCGGACGGTGGCCGGTGAGCCGGCCGACGGCAGCGCGGAGGACGTCACTGTGGCTGCCGCGGAGCTGCTCGCCGAGCTGGAACGCGGTGGTACGGCCCGGCCGGTCCGCCGGGACGCGCAGTGGCGGTGGCCGCTGCCCCCGGCGGGTAGCCGGAGGGTGGAGGCGCTGCCCGTCGTCGAGCTGCGGCGGATCGCGGACGCGGCGGCGGGCACCCTGCGTACGGCGAGCGAGCAGGGCGTGGCCGGCCGCGCGGTGGGCCAGCGGGCGCTGCGGGACGCGTTGCTCGACCACGTGGCGGTGCTTGTCACGCCGGACGGGCCGGCCGCCCCGCCGGTCGAGGTGTCGCAGCGGCTGGTGCAGGGGGTGGTCCGGATGGGCTTCCTCGGCGCCGCCGACGGCCCGGCCCCCGGCCACGACGAGGCGACCGTTCAGGTCCGGGTGGCCGGACGTTGGGTTGGCCTGGCGGGACCATACGGAGCGGCCTGGTTGCAGACGGCCACGGATCTTGCGGTGACACCCCTCAGCACTCGTCCGAACGGATGACCCCTGCTCATTCTTCTGGGCCGGGGCGGTCGTTGGGGGGGTGCTTCAACTCGGCTGTCCGGGTACCGTCCATGCTCGGATCCAACGCACCGTAGGCGACTGGATCCGCTGGGGAGTGAGGTGCGCGAGCGATGCCGTGGTGGTCATGGCGCCCCGGTCCCGCCGACGGCGGCGATCCGGAAACCCGAAGCGGGATCACAGTGGAGAGCGCGGTCCGGGTCGGACCGCCCAACCCTCGCCAGCCGGGGGACGACTGCCCGGCCAACGAGCGACCGGTGCTGACCGAGATGCTGGCCACCGTGGAGCCGGTGAGTCTGCGCCGCGTCTGCGACGCACTCGACCTGCTCGACGTGCGCTACCTGGCCGATGGCGACGGCAACCTGCTGGCCATGTGGGAGCGGCACGCCGTGTTGGTCACCCTCGAAGGGCCAGAGGACGAGATCCTGGTCATGCGGGCACGCCCGCACGCCACGGTCCCGCCGGACTGGGCCGACCGGGCCTATCGGGTGGTCAACGAGTGGAACCACACCCGCCGGTTCTGCAAGGCGTACATCGGCGACCCGACGGAGCGCGGGCAGCTGCCGATCTACGCCGAGCTTCAGGTGCCACTCGGCGCCGGCACCCACGACGCGCTGCTTGTGGAGATGCTCGACTGCGGCGCGGCGGTCGCCACCAGCTTCGTGGACTGGCTGCACGACGAGGGTGCGCTGCTCTGACGCTGCCGCGGCCCGGTGCTCAGCCGCCGTTGGCCGGGTCCTCCTCGGCGTTGACCATGAAGTACGCGGCCCGCTCCAGGTAGTCCCAGAGCGTGGCGGCGATCTCCGGTTCGAGGTCGAGCCGGTCCACGGCGCGGCGCATGTTCCGGAGCCAGGCGTCCCGCTCGGCAGCGCCGATCCGGAACGGCGCGTGCCGCATCCGCAGTCGCGGGTGGCCACGCTGGGCGGAGTACGTGTTCGGCCCACCCCAGTACTGCATCAGGAACAGGGTCATCCGATCCGCGGCCGGCCCCAGGTCCTCCTCCGGGTACATCGGCCGCAGCAGAGGATCGGTGGCGACGCCGGCATAGAACTCGTCGACCAGCCTGCGGAAGGTGGGCTCGCCGCCGACCGCTTCGAAGAGGGTCGTCGAAGCACCGGGACGCTCGGATTCACCTGCGGGGTTCACCGTTCCATCCTGCCAGGTGCGCCGGACCCCAGACCGACCCGCGCACCGTGCGTCGGATCACGCCGGACCGACGCCGTGCGCCCAGCCCGCCCGGGTCCGAACGGGTGGGTCGGGTCAGGTGACGGCGTGCCGGCGGTGACCGTCACCGGTACGCGGCTCGGGCGGCCCAGCGGCCGTGCCGTCGTTGGGGGGGTCGTCCGGGTGGTCGGGCGGCTCGGCATTGGCCGCCGTGGCTGCCGCGATCGCCTGGTTGAACGCCTGCCGATCCGGCCAGCGCAGCGCGGCCACCGCCATCAGCACCACGCCGGCCGCGCTCCACAGCCCCACCACGAGGGGGATGTTGTCGAAGTGGTCGGCGATCAACCCGGTGGCCAGCACCGCGAAACCTTGAATGACCTGGACACCTGTCGCCATCACCCCGAAGGCGCGGGCCCGGAAGCCGTTGGGCAGGGCCTGGACGAAGAGCCCGTTGGCCATCGGCAGCATGCCGGCGACCGCGAACCCACAGAGAGCGGCCAGCAGCGCCACCGCCAGCGGGGGCGGATCGAACAACGTCGGCACCAGCACCAGTGGGGCGAGCACCGCGAGCGGTCGCATCAGTTTCAGCCGGCGTGCCGGCCCGAACAGGCGGCTCACCAGCAGGCCGCCGAGAATGAAACCGACAGGGCTGGCCACCATGATCACTGCTTGGGCCGTGCTCGCGCTCATGGCGCCGCGGCCCTCCTCGTTGGCCCAGCCGACGGCCAGCCCCTCGGGGAGGATCGAGAAGAGCATCGCGCTGAACACCAGCACCGCTATCGCCCGCAGCACCGGCGTGCCGAACACGATGGTGAAGCCCTGGCGAGTCTCTCGCAGCAGGTGGCTGCGCTGCGCCGGGTTCGGCACCGCCGAGCGCTTTCGCACCCCCAGGCGGACCAGCAGCGCCGAGACGCCGAACGTGGCCGCGTTGAACAGCAGCGCGACCTGCGGGTCGATCGAGGCGACGGCGGCACCGAGCACGTACCCGATGATCTGGGCCGCCTGCCCCACACTGCCGTTCAGCGACAGCCCGAGCACCAGCCGGTCCCCGGCGAGCATCTGCGGCATCAACGCGGACTTCGCCGCCTGGCTCGGCGGGTTGGCCAGCGTGGCGGCGAAGATGAGCACCAGCACCGCCTGGTACGGCAGTTGCGGGATGGCGATGAGCAGCATCAGCGCCATCCGGATGAGGTCACACGCCACCATCACCCGCCGGTACGGGTACCGCTCGGCGAGTGCGGCGAGCACCGGACCACCGAGCAGCCAGGGCAGGAAGCTGACCGCGAAGGCAGCCGCGGAGAGCCCGACCGACTCGGTCTTCTGGTAGACGAGCAGGGTGACGGCGGCCTTCGCGACGTAGTCGCCGACCCAGGACAGAGCGCCCGCCAGGAACACGGCGCGGAACTCGTGCTGGGCGAACACTTCGCGAAAAGTAGCTGGGTCTTCCGCGGAAGGTCGCTCGTCGGGCACCGTCGCCTCCATCGGCCTCCGGGTCGACCGCTCGTGGCAGCCCGGCCGGAAGCGCTCGTCAGATCTACGGATCAGCGAGGTCGTGATCACGCTTTGGCGGGAACGCGTGCTCCGGATTCTGCCCGATCGTCTGACAACTATCTAGGTCGAACGGGTCATTCGTCGCTTCCCCGACTGAACGAACGGACGATACCTGAGGGGCCGGGCGGCTCGCGACCCCTGAATCCGAGGACAATGACGGGTGGGTCAGGTGGCACCGCCCTGACCAGTTTCGCCGTCGGGCAACGGCCGGGTGGGAAGCCCGGGAAAGATGCGGGCCGCCGCGATCTGCGCGGTGATCCCCGAATTCTCCAGCGCCTCGGCCAGCCGCCGACGCAACTCCCGGCCCACCGCGAACTGCCCGTCCGCCGTCGTCTTCACCACCGTCCGGATGACCGCACCGTCCACCGTCACCTGCTCGACACCGAGCACCTCCGGCGCCTCGACGATCTCCGGTGACAGCTCCGGGTCCATCGCGACCGAGGCGGCCGCGGTCCGCAGGACGGCGGTGGCCTCCTCGGTGCTGTTGAACCCGATCGGCAGGTCCACCACCACGAGGGCCCAGCCCTGGCTCTTGTTGCCCACCCGGATGATCTCGCCGTTGCGGATGTACCAGAGCACTCCGCGACCGTCGCGCACTGTGGTCACCCGTAGCCCGACCGCCTCGACCACGCCCATCGCCTCGCCCAGGTCGACGTTGTCGCCCACGCCGTACTGATCCTCGATGAGCATGAACAGGCCGGCGATCAGGTCCTTGACCAGGCTCTGCGCGCCGAAGCCCAGCGCGACGCCGGCGATCCCCGCGCTGGCCAGCAGCGGGGCCAGGTCGAAGCTGAACTCACGCAGGATCATCAGCAGCGCGATGCCGAAGACGAAGGCGGTGGTCAGGCTGCGCAACACCGAGCCGATCGCCTCGGCCCGCTGCCGTCGCCGCTCGGGCACGAACTCGGTCGGGTCGACCGCCGCGCTGGGCACCCGCTCGCGCAGCGGTCGCAGCATCGTCGGCACCGCGCCGTCGGTCGTCGTCCGGACCAACCGGTCGATCGTGCGGTGCACCGCCCAGCGGGCCACCATCGCCAGCGCGATGATCAGCAGCACCCGCAGCGGCTTGAGCAGGATCCAGTAACTGCCCTCGGCGAACCAGGCCGAGTGGGTCAGTTCGAACAGAAACTCGCAGGAGGAACTGCCCTGGCAGTTCACCGACCCGACGGTGGACAGGGCAAGGGGCGTCACGCTGGCGGCACTCACCCTGTCTTCGTACCGCAAGGAGCCCGAGCGCCCACCGCCGACCCACCGGCCGGGCGTCCGCCAGGCTGGATGCTGGCAAGCAGTGACGATCGCTTCGTGGTAACCCGGGGGGTGTCTCCGCCTCCGGGCACGACGATGCCCCTGACCGGCGGCTAGGGCTCGACGCTCAAATCAGTCGAAGCGACCCGCGTTCCGGGGTCGGCTGGTGGCGAGGGCTTGCTTCACCCAGCCCAGAAAACGGGCGTACATCTCGACGGGGTCCGGTGCGGTCCAGTACAGCTCGGCCAGGTCCCGGCCCGCCTCGGTCAAGCAATCCGCCACGTCGACCCCGAGCAACCTTGGCTCGTCGGAGTATTCGGCCACCAGTTCGGCTCTGGCCCTCTCGCACGGCCAGGGGTGCACGCAGTTGGCGCAGAACCAGAAGGGCCGGACCGGGCCGTGCCTTTGGCGGCTCACCGCTGAACCCCCCGATATCTGACCGGCGACCAGCGGCTCAGCCGGCGCAATGGAGGGTGCTGGTTGTTGATGGCCGAGTTCACCAACCCAAAGACCACCCCCGGCGCCCGGCACGCCCGCTCCAGGTCTTCTGTGATCCGTGCGATGGCGGCCAAGCGACTGCGGGCGTCGAACAACTGCCGCCGGGACAGCCAAAGTGACGTCTCCAGGTCGCGCACCCGTGCGTGTAGGTGCTCAAGCTCGGCTTCTGGTTCCACTGCAACCTCCGGGGATCGGGTCCGGTCGAGCACCCGCCCCCGCCGGGCGAAGCCTCCAGCAGGGGCGGAGCGTTACTCGATCCCACCCCGACTCTCTTCAACTAGGGCTCGCTCACCTTGAACGACTGCTCAATTTGTGGGTTTGCCCACAAACCTTATGGGACGCAGAGTACGCATCGTTCAGGAGGGCCACAAGAGGTTCGCCCACAAACCTGCAAGGATGGAGGCATGGAACCGCGACGCACTGCCGTCCAAGCGCCCATCCAACTCCGTATCGCTGACGACATCCGGATGCAGATCGAGCGTGGGGAGCAAGCGCCGGGTGACTCCCTGCCGACGTTGGCGGAGATCTGTGAGCAGTGGTCATGCAGCATGAACTCGGCCCGTGGCGCTATGAACCTGTTGAAGGCGCAAGGCTTGGTCGATGCCGGACGGGGCAAGGCTCCCCGGGTGCGCGTTCCGGTACGGAAGGTCGTTCGGTCATCGGACCGGCACCAGGTTGAGAAGGATCTCGCCATCCGGCCTGAATCCGAGCGAGCCGTCATCGGCGAAGCCGAGACGAACCTCAACATGTCGATCGCAGAGCAAAAGTTCAGCGCTCACTACGACGTGATCGATGCAAGTCCGGAGTTGGCGGAGATCTTCAAGGTCCCGAGTGGCGAGCCGCTGCTGCGGCGACGGTACGAGGCGCATGACAGCCAGACGGGACACCTCCTGTCCTACAGCGTGTCCCACCTTCCGGTGGCGCTGGTCCGCAATAACCCAGCGATCTTGGACGACAACAACGAGCCCTGGCCGGGAGGCACGCAACACCAGCTTCTGACCGTGGGTGTCGAGATAACCCGGATGGTCGATGAGGTAACCGCAAGGATGCCGACGACGGTAGAAGCGCAGGCATGGGGACTGGCTGAGGGTATCCCGCTTCTGTTCTGCCGTCGCATCTCCTACGACCTAGACGGTCGCGTTGTGGAGATTTCCGATGCCGACTATCCGGCAGACCGAACCGAGTTTCGCTTCGTCACGGAACTCAAAACCTGGCCGAAGAAGCGCCAAGCCGGCAGCGGAACTGACAGGGGCAACTAGGGGAGACCGGAATGTCGAACGCTTCAAGCCTGGCAGATCAAGAGTTCTTGCAACGCGCCATCGAGATATCGAGGCGCGCGCTCGAAGACGAGGGTAAGACGCCGTTCGGATCGATAGTAGTGTTGGCCGGCGAGATCGTCGGCGAGGGAACGAGCAGCGTCGTCGAACTTCGCGACCCTACCGCCCACGCTGAGGTTATGGCCTTACGGGACGCTGGATCCCGCAAGGGCACGCACCTATTCACAGGCGGAACGATGTACGCCAGCAGCGAGCCCTGTCCGATGTGCCTTGTGGCTTGTTACTGGGCGAGGCTGGATCGGGTGGTGTTCGGTGCGACGAGCCACGATGTTGCCACCTACGGTTTCGAGGACTTGCAGCTATACCGTGAGCTAACCTATCCGGCTCCCAAGCGTGCCCTACGTGAGGACGCAGTGCCCGGTCAGGTGAGAGAGCAGGCTGTATCGGTACTCCGTTCATGGGCAGACAAGCTTCCAGTGCCCGTTGAGCCGAAGTACTGAGTTTCGCCCATCAGAGTTCGTGTGAGAACTTTCTGTACGAGATCAAGGCGGCCCGCTTCGCAGGCCGCTCGCGCCGCCGACCAGGGGCCGACCTGGAGGGTCGCCGCTCGGGGACCCCGCCGCCCGGGCGCAAGCGCCCGGCGGCACCCCCGGCGGTTGCAGCCCCCGCCGGCGGCGCGACGCTAGATACGAGAAGCCCGGGTCGCCTTGATCGGCAACTCCGGGGCTAGCTAAATAAGACGCGAGGAAGGTCACCTCTCAACGAACTCCACGCCATCGGCCATCCAGTGCTTGTCACCCTCAGGTATCTCCGTCGAATACTGCCTAGCCGGAACGATGCCGAAGTCCTCTTCGGCGACACTAAGGTTGAAAAGAAGATATTCTCGCCTGCTCTGAGGTGTGTGGCGAGAGGTGACGCGGGGTCCCTCACCATCGAAATAGCTCTTGCCGTCGCCTAGCCCGAGCCGTCCCAAGATATAGGCAAGCTCGGTTGTAATCGGCGATCTGCTATGCAATATCGAGCACAGGGAGAGGAATACTCGTCCGCGTTGAGTGACGCGGTAGAGGGTCCTATCGATTGCTCGGCTTATCATTCCTGCTGCAGCGAGGTCACTTATGACGGACTGTATCGCTTTCGTTGCATAGTTTTTCGCGCGAGGCTGTTGAAGTAGGCGCTGCACCAGGCTGCTGTTTCTGAGGAAATCGGAATAACCGACGGTGGCGATGGTGTGGAGTACGGCAATGTCGCGGCCAATCTCCAAAGAGCTGACGATATACGACACATCATGCCTGGAGAGGCGGCCGAAGACCACGTTTAGAAGGAGATCGTCTACGACCTGCTTTCGCAGGTGTTCGCGCAGGAAAGCCCGTTCGCTGTCGTCGTTGATATCAAAGTCTGCCGGGTACTGAATGACGCGGAGCATAGCCACCCGACCGGGTATGACTCGACGCGCCCGTTCTATAACCTCATGGACTCGTCTAATGTGGCGCGTTTTAGCTGACACCAAGTAGATTCCGATATCACTCTCATTGGCGTGGAGGAGAGTGTTTAGGTCCTTCTCGATGCCGTCCGCGTGACTCTTGAGGGTCTGTCCGATGACATGTCGCGACTTGTCTCGGTCGAGTAAGCAGGCGAAGTCAAGCTCGCCCCGGTCCGCCTCCTGATAGCCGTAGAGCGCAGATGCGGAGTACTCCGCAACAAAATTAATGAACGTCTCAGTTACAAATCCATGCTCCGGAGAAGCCATTGCGCACCCACCTAAGCTCGACCACGCAACCCCGCCTCACCGTACTGGCCAGCGGGCAGAAGATCGACCTTCTGGGAACTGCGCGAGTGTCTGAATCGGCAAGGTGGGTCCCCGGCCGCCCGGAAGCCGCCCTCTAGCTAGGGCTGCAATCACTGTGGAGAAGGGCATGCCCCCGGCGGGGCGCTCGGGCACTCTGGGATGGTTGGCGCCATCCCGACACCCTCCGTCCGGGCAGAGCCGAGCGGGCAGGGCCTGCCTGGTCAAGGTCGTTCAGACGGTGTGGTGCTCCACCTTGACCAGGCAGGCCCCACCCACTCCACGGTGCGGACGAAGGCCGACGGGATGGCTGAGGGTGCAGCCGGGGGAAGGGGGTCCGAAGATCATCGGGCACACATCCGGCACAACTGAGGCCGACAAGGGTTGTCAACCACTGTCAGGCAACGGCAGAGTTCTCCCAGGCGGGGACGGCGATCCGCCCGGATGCGCATGATCCTCATACCCCATGAGGGATTAGTACGTGCAATCCGGGGTCCGATCAGGGACTATTGGCGCAACGGACGTCGGTGATCGGCCCGGCGTCGACCGTGTGGGTGGTCATGCCCCGACCTCGGTCGACGGCGGTACGCAGCAGCCGCTGAACCGGGAGGGTGATCGCGATGCCTGACATACGACCCACTGTGGGCTCCGGCGCGTTGGTCCTCAACGCCACCTACGAGCCGCTGTGTGTCGTGTCGGTGCGCCGCGCCGCGATCCTCGTTCTCTCCGCCAAGGCGGTCTGCGTCGCCGACGGCGATGGCATTCTGCACAGCGCTCGCGACGCGCTCCCGGTGCCGTCCGTGGTCCGGCTGACCCGCTTCGTCCGCGTGCCGTACCGAACGCACGTCGGGTTGTCCCGGCGGGCGATCTTCGCCCGGGACGGGTGGCGGTGCGCCTACTGTCGGGGCCCGGCCGAGACCATCGACCATGTCTTCCCCCGCAGCCGGGGTGGCCGGCACGCCTGGGAGAACGTGGTCGCCGCGTGCGCCAGGTGCAACCACACCAAGGGCGACAAGACGCCGGCGGAGATGGGGTGGCGGTTGCACGCGCTGCCCGCCGCGCCGAAGGGCACCGCCTGGCGGGTGCTGGGGCACCGCGCCCCCGACCCCCGCTGGGCCGACTGGCTGGACCTGCGGGAGCCCGAAGCCGCCGCCTGATTCCGAACGGCGCGGTCAGGCCCCGGGCCGCGGGTGGGTTGCCCGGCGCACGGCGCGCTCGTGGCGGTCGGCTGCCCGGCCGTGCGCGATCGCGAGTAGCCGGTCGATTTCGGGCAACATCTGCGGACCGGGCATGACGATGCTGCCGAAGCCGTGCAGCGCGTAGCCCGGGTGCGGCACGAGGGCGTCCAGCCGGGCGAAGTCGAAGGTGTGCCGGTGATCCTCGAATGCCTTGGGTGGGAAACCGAACAGCCTCTCGAACTCGACTCGACCCAGGTCCAGGTTGAGGCGGAAGACACCGGGACGGTCAAGCTGCGAGGCCTCGTCGAAGCCGAGGACGTCGTGCTCGACGATGGTGGCGAACGGCTGGCGGCGGTCCGGGCCGACGTAGAAGAACCGGTCGCCCCAGGCCCCCTCGGGTGACCCGTTCTCCTCGCTCGCCACGACCTGGTCGACCTCGGGCAGAGCGAGGATTCGATCCGCGAGCATGGCCGCGTCGACACCGGTCGGGATGTGCAGGACCGCATCGGCGTGTTCGATGGTGGCCTGGTCCAGGGGGAAGTAGCGGTAGTCGTGCGCTCTCTGCTCGGCCGGTCCTATCTCGGACGTGTGGACGTACCCGGGATGGTTGGTCTTCTGCTGGAGCCCGCCTTCGTAGGTCGACGTGCCGGGTGCCCCGATGCCGAGCGCGGGACTCGCGCCGAGGCTGCCGACGATCAGCGCGTACCGATCCGTCAGCAGCGCTGCGATGATCGCGCCGGCGCCGGCCCACGACACAGCGGTTCCGGCCATCGTCATCGTGCTCTGGTGGCGCTGGAGGTGCGTGTTGTGCGCGAAGACCAGTGTGGGCCCGCGGTGTGCCTCAGTCGCCCGGATCGCGAGTAGGTTCTCGGCCATCAGCGCGTCCCGGACCCCGGCCAGGCGGGCGAAGCGTTCCTCCTGCGCCAGTGGTGCGGCCGCCGCGGCGTGGTAGCGCAGCACCGCGACCGCGGACGTGGCGTGTACAAACGCCGCCTGCCAGCCCTCGGGCCGCCGGGGTGCCTGTAGGTACAACTCGCTCAGGAGATCGTCGGCGATCACCCGCAGCCGCTGGGCGTTGGTCGAGCGCCCGATCGACCTGCCCGGCTCCCAGATCGCGGCCGTATCGCTCCACTGAGCCTCGTCCCCGATCAGGTCGTCGATCTCCGCTGACCGGTCGAGATCGAGGAAGTCACAGAGCTGGGTCAGGTAGCGCCGTGGGCTCGGAGCGCCCTCGATCTCCAGCGGGGCGTCGAAGCCGTGGAACGTGAGGCGCTCGGCGACTGGCCGTCCGGCATTCCACTCGCGCATCCGCAGCAGCAGGTCACGGTTGGCTGGAGCGGCGCCGAATCCGTGGCTGAATCCTTCGGCCAGTGCACGGTCGAGCGTCACGGCAGCGCCACCTCGCACGAACTCGTCGGCGATCAGCCCCGCCGCCCGGTCGCTTTCCAGCGCGATCGACCGGTAGCCATGCTCGGTCAACGACATGAAGGCCTCGTTGCGGATCTGCAGAAAGGCGGACTCACCATGCGTCGGTTCGCCGAGCGCGAGCAGGGTCGGAGATCCAGCAAGCAGGTCGAGAAGGTTCGTCACTCCATCAACCGTATCGTTGAACCAGCGGGTGAGGCTTACGAGCAATGGAGTGCGGTGACAGCCACAAAACCCTCAAACCTTGGGGTACGTCGACCAGTCGACCTCGCACGCGTACACGGACTGTCCGCGCAGGCCGTGCGCAACTACGAACGAGATGGCGTCCTGCCGCCGGCCCAGCGCACCTCGAACGGCTACCGCCGGTTCACGGAGGTGCACGCCAAGGCGCTGAACGCCTACCTCGCGCTGATCGCGGGCCACGGCTACGCGGCCAGCGGCGAGATCATGCGTGCCGTCAACCGGGGCGAGATCGACACGGCTCTGCGCACGATCGACCACAGTCACGCCCTGCTGCAGCGCGACCGAGAGACACTGGACGGGGTCGAGGCAGCGGTTGCGATTCTCACCGAGACGAAGCCACAACCGCAGAGCCGCAAAGCCGTGCCGATCAGCGTGCTCGCACACCGGCTCGGTGTGCGACCCGCCACGCTGCGAAAGTGGGAGCGGGCCGGGATTCTCCGGCCGGTGCGCGATCCCGCGACCGGCTACCGCGTCTATTCAGCTGACGACGTCCGCGACGCCGAACTCTCCCACCTGCTGCGCCGCGGCGGGTACCGGCTCGACCACCTCGCCGACGTGCTGCGTCGAGTGCGCGACGCCGGCGGAGCCGGGCCGCTCGCCGCTTCGCTGGGCCAGTGGCGGCAACGGCTCACCGAGCGCGGCCAGGCCATGCTCACCGGGGCCGCCCGGCTTGCCGAATACCTCGACGCCGAAACCAGCGCCACCGGACGAACGCACTGATCGCCGCACGTTCCTGCCGCAGTGCAGCCCCAACATCAACCGGTCCTGGTCGCCGCGTTGGTAATGGCGCTGCAGCGACACCGGCGCGTCAGCGCGCGGTGCCGTACGCCCGCAGGAAGGCCTGAACGCCTACTGCCGTGATCCGGTCAGTCTCCTCGCACGGCAGCGGGATGACGCCCCAGTAGGACCGCTGCACGATGTCCGCGGAGATCAGGACCATGAAGTGGGCCGTGGCCTGGGCGGGATCGCCATGTACGTCGAGCAGGCCGTGGTCGGCCAGCGCGGCCATGACCACGGTCATCTCGCGGGAGACCGGGCGCGGCCCGGCCTCCTGCCAGGCGTCGAGGACCTCGGTCGGGACGTGCCCGGCCTCGCCGTGGATGTGTCGGACCAGTGAGAAGTGGTCCCGGAAGTCCGTCATCAGGGCGACCCAGGCGCGCGCCAGGGCCAGCAGGTCCCGCTCAAGATCCTCTGGGCGGGGCGGGCGCTGCGGATTCAGGCACTTCCGCAGTCGGACGAGTTGCTCGTCTCTGACCTGCCCCGCACTCCACTGCATGACCGAACGGAACAGTTCCGCCTTTCCGCCGGGAAAGTGGTTGTAGAGCGTGCGGGTGGAGGCGCCGGCCTCGGCCGCGATCGTGTCGATGCTGGCCCGGGTGTAGCCGTCCCGCCCGAAGACCTCGCACGCGGCATGCGCGATCGCCGCCGCCTTGTCCCCTCGCCCGCGTCGCGGCCGGGTCGCCGCCGTCTCGTCCTTGGAGTCCGTGCTGGCCATCGTCGCCTCTCCCGCGTGCGGCTTCATCAATTACAACGGTGGTTGTAGTTTTTACAACGACCGTTGTAATCTACCGTACGCGTCGCATCGGGCGCAGAAACAGCGAGCTGCCTGGGGGAACCGTCATGCCCGAAACCACCCTTGCCATTGAGCCGGCAACGGCTGAGAACGCGGCGCTACGGGTCGCCGCCATCGTCGGCAGCGCTCGCGGTGGCCGCGTCGGCCCATCCGTCGCCGACTGGTTCACCCGCCACGTCGGCGGACGCACTGACATCGAACTCGACGTCGTCGACGTCGCCGACCTGGATCTCCCTGTGGCCATGCCCGGCTGGGACGGTCTGCCCGCGCCTGCCCCGGCGATCCAGGTCACCCTCGCGAACGTCAGCTCCCGGCTGGCCGCCGCAGAGGCATTCGTCGTCGTCACCCCCGAGTACAACCACAGCTTCCCGGCCGCCCTGAAGAACCTCATCGACTGGCACTACGTCCAGTGGCAGGCCAAACCAATCGGGTTCGTCTCGTACGGCGGGCTGGGCGGCGGCCTTCGGGCGGTCGAGCAGCTCCGGCAGGTCTTCGCCGAGCTACACGCCATGACGGTGCGTGACTCCGTCAGCCTGCACGGGCCGTGGTCAGGGCTGGGCGAGGACGGCGCACCACTCGACACTGCGGTGTGCGAGGGGGCCGCCAAGAGCATGATCGATCAGCTGGTGTGGTGGGGCCGCGCATTACGCGCCGCTCGCGCCAGGCAGGCGTACGGCACGTGACGACTGTGCCCGGCGTTGGAGGCCTTGCCGGAAGGCGGGGTTCCACCGAGGACAGCGGCTTGACCGGGACCACCGCTCCCACCGCCGACGGGTTCTCCCAGGGTCTGGCTGGGGTGCTCACCGTCGTCGTGATCGGCTCGATCATGGCCGTGCTGGACGTCACGATCGTCAACGTCGCCCTGCGTCCGCTGGCGGTGGTGTTCGACGCGCCGCTCGCCGCCGTCCAATGGGTGGTTACCGGCTACACCCTCGCCCTCGCGGCGGTGATCCCGGCAGCCGCTTGGGCCATGTCGCGCTTCGGCGCGAAACGGACCTACCTGACCGCCATCGCCCTGTTCACCGCGGGCTCCGGACTGGCCGCGCTGTCCTGGAACATCGAGACACTGGTGTTGTTTCGGATCCTGCAAGGGCTTGGCGGCGGGCTGTTGGTGCCGGTCGGTATGGCGTTGGTCATCCGGAGCGCCGACCGGGAACGGATGGGCAGGGCGATGGCCCTGCTCGGCATTCCGGTGCTGATCGGTCCGGTGAGCGGGCCGATCCTGGGTGGCTGGCTGATCGACACTGCGTCCTGGCACTGGATCTTCCTGGTCAACCTGCCCATCGGCGCGCTGGCGCTGGTGCTCGCGGCGCGGCTGCTGCGGCACGACGAGCCACAGCCGGCAAGCCGGTTGGACCTGCCTGGCCTGCTGACGCTGTCTCCGGGACTGGCCTTGCTGATCTACGGGCTGTCCACCGCCGGCGAGCGCGGCGACCTCACCGCACCGCAGGCGCTGCTGCCCACCGTAGCCGGGCTGCTGCTGACAATCGGATTCGTCGCCCGTGGCCTGACCGCCCGCGCTCCGCTGCTGCGTCTGCGGCTGCTGCGCGACCGGACCTTCGCGGCCGGCTGCACCGCCATGGTGCTGTTCCCGGCCGGATATTTCGGCTCCATGCTGCTGGCACCGATGTACTACCAGACAGCGCGCGGGCTCGGTGCGACCGACTCGGGCATCCTCGGCGTCCCACTGGCCGTCGCCGTCGGCGTCTCGATGCAGATCGCCACCCGCAGAGTCGACCGGGTGTCCCCGCGACTGATGGTCCTCTCCGGCATCCTGATCGCCGTGGGCGGACTGTCGCTGTTCGCCGTACAGGTTGGGCCGGAGACGCCGTACTGGCGGTTGGCGGCAGCGCTGCTGGTGATGGGGGTCGGTGTCGGCATGGTGATGATGCCGACGAACACGACGGCGATTCGAGGGCTGGCCACCGAGGACGTTCCGTCGGGCAGCACCTTGCTGAACATCGGCTCCCAGGCGGGCGTCTCGATCGGCACCGCGCTGCTGTCAGTGGTGCTGGCGTCGAACACGGCACGTACCGGGGGCGGGACACAGTCGGCGGCCGCCTTTCAGCACACCTACTGGTGGGCGGTGACGCTGCTCGCCCTGGCGGCGCTACCAGCGGCGCTGCTGCCGCGACGACGGACGGGCGGGCCACCGGCGTCGGCTCCGCCAACGGGCGCGACGAGCGCGCCGCGCCTGCCCGACCCGGCCTGAACCAGTCAGCCTCTCCAGAAGGGCACACCACTCATGTACGCGGCAAGGCTGCACGAGTTCGGACCCGCCGGAAACCTCCAGTACGAGCAGATCACCGCACCGGTGCCCGGGAAGGGAGAGGTCCGCATCGACGTGCGGGCCAGCGGCGTCCACCTCATCGAGACCACGTTGCGGTCCGGACGCGGGGTCGGCCCTCATCCCGCCCCCGCGTTGCCCGTCGTGCTGGGCAGTGAGGTCGCCGGGGTGGTGAGCGCACTGGGGCCGGACGTCGACGGCAGATGGTTGGGTCGTCTGGTGGTGGGCACGCTCGCGTCCTACGGTGGCTACGCCGAGCATGCGGTGGCTGCGATCGATGCCCTCCACGACCTGCCCGAGCAACTGGGCGCGGAGGCCGCCGTGGCGATGGTCGCCACGGGTGCCACCACGCTCGGGCTGCTCGACATCGCGCAGCCCGGCCCCGGAGACGTCGCGCTGGTCACCTCGGCAGCCGGTGGCGTCGGCGCCCTGCTCGTGCAGGCCCTACGTCGTCAGGGCGTCATCGTCGTGGGCTTGGTTGGTGGACCGGACAAGGTCAGGCAGGCCACGTCGTTGGGGGCCGACGTCGCCATCGACTACCGGAACCAGCAATGGCCGGATGCGGTGCGGGCAGACCTTGGCAGCGGACGACCGGTAAACATCGTCTTCGACGGTGTCGGCGGAACCTCGGGGCGTCAGGCTTTCGACCTGCTCGGTCCCGGGGGGAGATTCGTCTTGCACGGCTGGGCTTCGGGCACCGCCACCCGCATCACCACCGACGACATCATCGCGCGGGCCAGCACCGTCACCTGGGCACTGGGGCCACAGTTGCTGCGGCGGGCCGGCACCATGCACGAACTGCAGGCCCAGGCCATCCGTGCGGCCGCAGACGGAACACTCACACCCCTGATCACCCGGTATCCCCTCAGCCGCGCCGAGGACGCGCACGCCGACCTGGAGAATCGTCGCGCAATCGGCAAGGTCATCCTCGTTTCATAGCCCCGCCGGCCCGCGGTTGGCGTCATCCGGCGCGTCATCCGGCGAGCAAGCTGGCAAGGTAGAACATCTAGTTCTACACTTGTCCCTGTGGAACGTATCGGGGTCCGAGAGCTGAACCAGAACACGAGCCAGGTGCTGGCTCGGGTGAGTGGTGGCGAGACCGTCGAGATCACCGATCGCGGGCATCCGATCGCCCGACTGGTTCCGGTCAGTGACGACAGGTCGATGCTGGCCAAGCTCGTGGCTGCGGGGCGGGCGGTCGCTCCGACCAGCGGCGGCCCTGTCCCGCTTCCGCCTAAGCTCGGTGACGAGGATGTGGACGTGGCCGCCACGCTCGCCGAGATGCGGGACGAGGAGCGCTGGTGATCTACCTCGATTCCGCCGCCGTCGTCAAGCTGGTTCGGCAGGAGGCGTGCAGCGCCGACCTCATCTCCTGGATCAACACCCATGGAGACGTCCCGCTGGTTTCTTCCGCTCTCGTTGAGGTTGAGGTGCCAAGAGTGTTGCGCCGTTCCGCCCCGCAAGCGTTGATCGGAGTGCCGGCGGCCGTCGGACGGCTCTTCCGGCTGGAGATCGACGGCACAATTCGCGCGACCGCCGCCGCGTTCACCGAGCCGACGCATCGCAGCCTCGACGCCATCCACCTTGCCACCGCCCAGGTGCTGACCAACGAATCCGGGACGGCCCTCATCGCCTTCGTCAGCTACGACCGTCGACTGCTCGAATGTGCCAAGGTCGCAGGGTTGCCGGTAGCAAGCCCCGGCCAGAACTGACCCGCAACTGCCGGTTTGCCTGGCTCAACCACCTCCACGCGCCTTGACCAGTGAGGCGAAGACCACCACGTTGTCGGAGTAGCCGGTCTCGCCGCCGACCCACTGGCCGCCGCAGGTGATCAGTCGAAGGCTCGGGTGGCTGAAGTCGCCGTACACCTCGTCCACCGGCAGTCGGCCCTTGTCGAACTTCTCCACCGAGTTCACCTCGAAGACCGCCACGCTGCGGTCGGTGCGGGTGACCTCGATCTGGTCGCCGTCGCGTAGTTCGCGGAGCTGGTGGAAGACCGCCGGCCCGCTGGTGGTGTCGACGTGCCCGACGATCACCGCCGGGCCGTACTGGCCGGGGGTTGGCCCCTGGTCGTACCAGCCGGCCTCCTGGGCGCGGGCCGCGTCCGGCACGGCGATGGTGCCGTCCGGGGCGATGCCCACGTCGTGCACGGGTGCCCGCAGGTCGATCTTCTCGATGGCGAGGCTGGTCGGTCGGCTGGCCGTCAGCACCGGGAACTTCTTCGGCGGCGGTCGAAAGCCGGCGCTGAGCCGGTCCGGTAGCAGGCTCATCCCGGTCACCTGCTCGACGCCGAGCATCGTCACGATCAGCACCATCACCGCGGCGATGGCCAGCACCGGCAGCCCCGGTCCCGTACCGAAACGGGGCCGGAACGACCGCGATCCGGCCGGGCGGCGCGGCGGCAGCGGGGCAGTGGCCGGATCCGGGGTGGCGACGCTCGCCGAGCCGGCCTGCCCGGCGACCCGACCCAGCCGGCCGGAGGCGCGGGCCACCAGCCGGCCGGAGGCGCGCAGCAGCGGCCCGGCCTGGAAGCGGGCGCGGCGGTCCGGCCGCGCACGCGCGGCATCGCGGTCCGGCCGCGCACGCGCGGCATCGCGGGTCATGGGTCACCCGGCTCAGGAGCCGGCTCCGGTCCGACGTCGGCCGCCCGCCATCCCGAGCGCGACAGCGGTGGCGACCAGCGCCACGCCGCCGAGCACCAGCAACGAGCCGGTACCGCGGCCGCCGGCCGTCCCGCCGCCCCCGGTCGCCGGTCCCTTGCTGGGGGAGGCCATGTTCAGCACGGTGAGCGTGGTCGAGGCGGTCTGGCCGTTCTCGCAGCGCAGGTCGACAGGGTATTCGCCGGCCGGCTTGTCGCGCGGGATGGTGACCTGCCCGGTCAGGAAGCCCTTGTCCGGTTTGAGCATCACGTGCCCGAACGCGTCGGAGTGCACGTTGGACTGGCGGTTGTTGTTGTCGTTGTCGCAGCTCGCCTTGATGCTGACTCGACTGCCGGCCTGGGCGCTGTTCGGTGTCACCTCGACGAAGATGTTCTCGCCAGCGCGCGCCGGTGCGACCGACATCAGGACGAACGCCCCGATCAGCGCAACCAGTGTCAGTGCGGACGAGAGCGCGCGGTTGATCGTGCGGATTCCCTGCATGATTTCCCCCCAACCGGCGACGACCGCCGGAGCCTCCGCCCCTCATTCCGCCTCCGCGCCGCAAGGCGGCACTCCGGAGGGAAGGAAGGGCGTCCCCTGGGCACGAGGCTGCTTTCCCGCTGGCTCCGGGCCAAACCCGGGTCAGCCGCGGCGGGGGGAGGGCAGGGGAGTGATCGGTCGCCAGTCGAGCGGGGAGGAGAGGACCATCGTGCTCGACGGTTGGCCGTACGGGGCGAGCCGGTCGATGACCGCCTCGAAGTCGCCGATCGAGCCGGCGGCCACCTTGAGCATGCTGCACGCGTCGCCGGTGATCCGGTGGATCTCCAGGATCTCCGGCCAGCCGGCCACCGCCGGGTCGTGCAGGATGCAGCGCGCGCCGTAGCAGGACATCCGGATCAGCGCGACCACGGTGCGGCCGGCTCGGGTCAGGTCGACGTGGGCGTGGTAGCCGGTGACGACGCCGGCCTCCTCCAGCCGGCGAACCCGCTCCGCGACGGCCGGTGGGGACAGGTGCACCCGCCGGGACAGCTCGCTGAAGGAGAGCCGCGCGTCGGCCTGCAACTCGCGCAGCAGCGCCCAGTCCATGTCGTCCACGCTCAGACCTTACTTTCGTGAACCGAATTCGCCTAGTTGCCTTCGGTTCGTCAAGACAACGCGGCGAGAGCCGTTGATCCGGCATTCCGCAGGCCGATCCCACCGCGAGATCATGACGTCGACAGGTCCGGGGGAGGGAGACGACTGGTGGATCAGACGGAGCGGCGGGCGCCGAACCGCCGTGCCACGGTGCAACCGGTCACCCCCGGGCAGCGTGTGGCGCAGGCGGCGCGCACCGGCGGTGAGCCGACCCTGGAGTTCGCCGACATGGTGCCGTACGACGCATACGTGCAGGCCAGTGCCCTGCACAAGATGCAGCACCCGCTCAGCAGCGATCCGGGCGAGATGTCCTTCCTGATGGTCAGCCAGATCATGGAGCTGTACTTCGGGCTGACCTGCCACGAACTGCGGGAGACCCAGCGGCTGATCCGCGCCGACCAGATCTGGGAGGCGCTGGCCCCGCTGGGCCGGGCCAAGCTGCACCTGGAGGGGCTCAACGCCGCCTGGCAGGGCCTGCGCTGGATGAGCCCGGCCGACTTCAACCGGTTCCGCAATCTGCTCGGCGAGGCCTCCGGCTTCCAGTCGGCGATGTACCGGCAGTTGGAGTTCCTGCTCGGGCTGCGCGACCCGACGTTGATCCGCCCGTTCCGGCGGCAGGCCGAGGTGCACGCCGAGCTGAGCGCCGCACTGGCCACCCCGAGCCTCTGGGACGATGTGCTCGCACTTCTCGCCCGGCGCGGCTTCGACCTCCCCGCCGACCTGCTCGACCGGGACGTGGCCGTCGAACACGACCCGCACCCGTTGGTCGAGGCGGCCTGGGTACGGATCTACGACGACGCCAGCCCGGACAACCATCTGCGACTGCTCGGCGAGGCGCTGAGCGGCGTCGCCGAGGAGTTCGGCGACTGGCGCTGGAACCACGTCAAGGCGGTGCAGCGGACGATGGGCGCCAAGGTCGGCAGCGGCGGCTCCGCCGGTCTGGCGTGGTTGCAGCGCAGCATGTCCCGGGTGGTCTTCCCGGAGCTGTGGTCGGCCCGTACCGCGATGTGACCGGAGAGCGAGAACCCGCAATGACGACCCCTGAAGCCGAGCCGCTGGGCCTCGCCGCTGGCGAGGCGGAGCCAATGGGCCTCGCCGCTGGCGAGGCGGAGCCGACGGGCCTCGCCGCTGGCGAGGCGGAAGCGCACCGCCGCGACGATGCCGACCCCGGCCACCGGCACCTGTTCCACGTGCCGCCGGCCGATGGCGGCGACCACAGCGAGTCGGCGTACCTGGCCGGCAACTCGCTCGGCCTGCAACCCCGGGCCACCCGCGACGAACTCCTTGCCGATCTGGACGCCTGGGGGCGGCTCGGCGTCGAGGGGCACCTGGAGGCGGAGCGCGCCTGGCTGCCGTACCACGAGTTGTTGACCGCGCCGGCCGCCCGACTGGTCGGCGGCCGGCCCGCGGAGACCGTGGTGATGAACTCGCTCACTGTCAACCTGCACCTGCTGATGGTGAGTTTCTACCGCCCGGCCGGCGTTCGCACCCGCATCGTCATCGAGGACGCGGCGTTCCCCTCGGACAGCTACGCGGTGCGCAGTCAGGCCCGGTTCCACGGCCTGGACCCGGACGAGACAGTGGTCCGGTTGCGTCCGCGTGCCGGCGAGGACGCCCTGCGCACCGAGGACGTGACCGACTACCTGGCCGCCGAGGGTGACCGGGTGGCGTTGGTGCTGCTCGGCGGGGTCAACTACCTGACCGGCGAGTTGTTGGACCTCCCGGCGATCACGGCTGCCGGCCGGGCCGCCGGTGCGGTGGTCGGCTGGGACCTGGCCCACGCGGTCGGCAACGTGCCGCTGGCCCTGCACGACTGGGACGTCGACTTCGCGGCCTGGTGCTCCTACAAGTACCTGAACTCGGGCCCGGGCGCGCTGGCGGGCGTCTTCGTGCACGAGCGGCACCTCGGTGATGAGGACCTGCCCCGCTTCGAGGGTTGGTGGAGCACCGCGGCGGCCACCCGGTTCGAGATGACAGCGGTGTCCCGGCCGCCCGCGACGGTGGAGGCCTGGCAGATCTCCAACCCGCCGATCTTCGCGATGGGCCCGGTGCGTACCTCGTTGGAGCTGTTCGACGCGGTCGGCATGCCCGCGTTGCGCGCCCGCAGCCAGCGACTCACCGGCTGGTTGGAGTCACTGCTGGACGAGGTCGTCACCGACCGACCGCTGCGCGTGATCACCCCGCGCGACCCGGCCCGGCGGGGTTGCCAACTCTCGGTCCGCATCGGCGGCGGCAGCGCCGCCGAGCTGACCAAACGCCTGCGGTACGAGCACGGCGTCATCGCCGACGCCCGTGAGCCGGACGTCGTCCGGTTCGCCCCGGTGCCGCTCTACTCCACGTACCACGACTGTTGGCGGGCCGCTGCCGCGCTGGCGGCGACGGTCGGGCAGGTGACCTCATGACGAAGCGGCGGGACGAGATCGCGGTCATCGGCGCCGGGCTGGCCGGCTGCCTGGCCGCCTGCTTCCTGGCCCGGCGTGGCTACCCGGTGGCCCTCTACGAGCGCCGGTCCGACCCGCGGGCCGGTACGGCCGAGCGCGGTCGCTCGATCAACCTGGCGCTCTCCGAGCGCGGCCTGGACGCGCTGCGCCGGATCGGGCTGGCCGAGCAGGTGCTTACCGACGCCCTGCCGATGCGCGGCCGGATGATCCACCCGGTGGCGGGGGAGCAGCAGTTCCAGTCGTACAGCGCGGCCGGTGACCGGGCGATCAACTCGATCAGCCGGGGTGCCCTGAACAACGCCCTGCTGGACGAGGCCGCCGCGCTGCCCGGAGTACGGGTCGTCTTCGACCACCGGCTGGTCGGGCTCGACCCGACCGACGGGACCCTGAGCTTCGAAACCCCGCAGGGTACGGTCGCCGCCAAGGCGTCGGTCGTGCTGGGCGCCGACGGCGCCGGCTCCGCGGTACGCGGGCAACTGCTCGCGTACGGGCTGCTCGACGAGAGCGTGGACTTCCTCGACTACGGCTACAAGGAGCTGACGATCCCGCCGCTGGGCGGGGACTTCGCGCTCGATCCGGACGCGCTGCACATCTGGCCGCGCGGCACCTCGATGATGATCGCGCTGCCCAACCCGGACCGCTCCTTCACCTGCACGCTGTTCTGGCCCACCGAGGGCGCCGGGAGCTTCGCGGCCCTGGACGACCCGGCGGCGATCGAGGAGCACTTCGCCACGCACTACCCGGACGTCATCGGATTGGCGCCGAACCTGGTCGACGACTACCAGCACAACCCGGTGGGCGTGCTCGGCACGGTTCGCTGCGCCCCGTGGCAGGTCTTCGGCAAGGTCGGGCTGCTCGGCGACGCGGCGCACGCGATAGTGCCGTTCTACGGTCAGGGCGCCAACTGCGCGTTCGAGGACGTGGTCGAGCTGGACCGCTGCCTGGACGAGTGCGCCGACGACTGGTTGGCGGCGCTGCCGCTGTTCCAGCGACGCCGCCAGGAGAACGCCGAGGCCATCGCCACGATGGCGCTCACCAACTTCGTGGAGATGCGGGACAAGGTGGCCTCCCCGGTCTTCCAGCTCCGCCGCAGGATCGAGCACGCACTGGAACGCGCCCTGCCCGGCCGGTACGTTTCCCAGTACGAGTTGGTGTCCTTCTCCACCACCCCGTACGCGGAGGTGCGCCGCCGGGTGCGCCGGCAGCACCGGGTGCTCGGCGCGGTCGTCGGCGGAGCCGCGCTGCTGCTGGTCGGCGCGACACTCGGTCGAGGGAGGCGCGGATGACCGCCAACTGGGATGCGCGGCTGATGGCCGGCCACCCGCCGGCCGGGCCGCAGCGGTTGCGCAACTTCGTCGGTGGCGAGTTCGTCGACGGTGGTCCGACGTTCGCCAAGGCCAGCCCGGTGACCGGGGAGCAGGTCTTCGAGGTGGTCGAGGCATCGCGGTCCACTGTGGACGACGCGGTGGCCGCCGCGCGGGCCGCGTTGCGCGGACCGTGGGGCCGGATGGGCGAGCGGGAACGCGCGGAAATGCTGCGCCGGGTCGCCGACGAGTTGGAGCGCCGCTTCGACGATCTGGTCACCGCCGAGGTCGCCGACACCGGCAAGTCCATCGCCCAGGCCCGCACACTGGACATCCCGCGCGGCGCGGCGAACTTCCGGGCGTTCGCCGAGATCGTGGCGACCGCCCCCACCGAGTCGTTCACCACTGTCACCCCGACCGGTGGCCGGGCGCTCAACTACGCGCTGCGCAAGCCGGTCGGCGTGGTCGCGGTCATCGTGCCGTGGAACCTGCCGCTGCTGCTGCTCACGTGGAAGGTGGCCCCGGCGCTGGCCTGCGGCAACACCGTGGTGGTCAAGCCCAGCGAGGAGACGCCCGCCTCGGCGACGGTGCTCGCCGAGGTGATGGCCGCCGCGGGCGTACCGGCCGGGGTGTTCAATCTGGTGCACGGCTTCGGGCCCGACTCGGCCGGCGAGCACCTCACCCGCCACCCGGGGGTCGACGCGATCACCTTCACCGGCGAGTCGGCCACCGGCGGCGCGATCATGCGGGCCGCCGCCGACGGGGTGAAGGCAGTGAGCTTCGAGCTGGGCGGCAAGAACGCCGGCCTGGTCTTCGCCGACGCCGACCTGGACGCCGCGGTGGCCGGCTCGGTGCGGTCGAGCTTCACCAACGGGGGACAGGTGTGCCTCTGCACGGAACGCCTCTACGTGCAGCGCCCGGTCTTCGAGGAGTTCACCGCCCGGCTGGCGAAGCGGGCCGCTGAGCTGTCGTACGGCTGGCCGACCGACGAGGCCACCGCCACCATGCCGCTGATCTCCCACCAGCACCGGTCGAAGGTCCTCGGCGCGTACGAGCTGGCCCGCACCGAGGGCGCCGAGGTGCTCACCGGTGGCGGCACGCCCACCTTCGGCGACGCCCGCGACGGCGGGTCGTACGTGCAGCCGACAGTGCTCACCGGGCTCGGCCCGGACGCCCGCACCAACCGCGAGGAGATCTTCGGCCCGGTGGTGCACGTCGCCCCGTTCGACACCGAGGACGAGGCGTACGCCCTGGCGAACGGCACCGAGTACGGCCTCGCGGCGACCGTGTGGACCCGGGACGTGGGCGTCGCGCACCGCGCCGGTGCCCGGCTGGACGCCGGCATCGTCTGGGTCAACACCTGGTTCCTGCGTGACCTGCGCACCCCGTTCGGCGGGGTGAAGGCGTCCGGCATCGGCCGCGAGGGCGGCGTGCACTCGTTGAACTTCTACTCCGAACTGACGAACGTCTGCGTGGACCTGTCGTGAGCCGTGGCGAGGGAGCGGGCATGCAAGCTGACATCGAGGCCGCCAACCGGGAGCTGGCTGACGCCCGCAGCACCGGCAAGCCGTGCCCGCCGCTGCGGGGTCGACTGCTGGCGGAGGGGGACGTCGAGTCCGCGTACCGGGTGCAGCAGCTCCAGGCGCGGGCCTGGCAGGGCCGCGGCGAACGCCGGGTCGGCGCGAAGATCGGGCTGACGTCCCGGGCGGTGCAGGAGACCTTCGGGGTGTTCCAGCCGGACTTCGGCATGCTGACCGACGCGATGGCGGTCGGCGACGGGGTCGAGGTGCCCATCGACCGGCTGCTCCAGCCGCGGGTCGAGGCGGAGATCGCGTTCGTGCTCGACAAGGGTCTCCCGGACCCGCAGCTCACCACTGTCGACCTGATCCGCGCTGTCGACTGTGTGCTGCCGGCCATCGAGATCGTCGACTCGCGGATCGCCGGCTGGGACATCTCCATCGTCGACACCGTCGCGGACAACGCCTCCAGCGGGCTCTTCGTGCTCGGCACCACGCCCCGCCGACTCGCCGACGTCGACCTGCGGCTGTGCGGGATGGTGCTGGAGCACGCCGGTGAACCGGTCTCGGTGGGCGCGGGCGCGGCCTGCCTGGGCAACCCGCTGCACGCCCTGCACTGGCTGGCCGGCACCCTCGCGCGCGCCGGTGACCCGCTACGCGCCGGGGACGTGGTGCTCTCCGGGGCGCTCGGCCCGATGGTGCCGGTCACCCCGGGAGCCGCGTACGAGGCGCGGATCTCCGGCCTCGGTTCGGTGCGCACCTGCTTCAGCAACGGAGGCAACCAGTGACCGGAGTGGCGGTGCTCGGTTCCGGCAACATCGGGACCGACCTGATGATCAAGGTGTTGCGGCTCAGCGACAGCCTGCGGATGGTGGCGATGGCCGGCATCGACCCGGCCTCCGACGGCCTGGCGCGCGCTCGCCGGCTCGGCGTGGCCACCACCGCCGACGGCGTGGACGGGCTGGTGGCGATGCCCGAGTTCGCCGACGTCGAGCTGGTCTTCGACGCCACCTCGGCCGGCGCGCACCGGCACCACGACGAGGTGCTGCGCGCGCACGGCCGGACGGTGGTCGACCTGACCCCGGCCGCGCTCGGCCCGTACGTGGTGCCGCCGGTCAACCTCGACGAGCACCTGCACGAGTCGAACGTCAACATGGTGACCTGCGGCGGGCAGGCCACAGTGCCGATCGTCGCCGCCGTCCGCCGGGTCACCCCGGTGGCGTACGGGGAGATCGTCGCCTCGATCGCGTCGAGGTCGGCGGGGCCCGGCACCCGGGCGAACATCGACGAGTTCACCGAGACCACGGCGCGGGCCATCGAGGTGGTCGGAGGGGCCGAACGGGGCAAGGCGATCATCGTGCTGAACCCGGCGGACCCGCCGCTGCTGATGCGCGACACCGTCTACTGCCTCTGCCCGGACGCCGACGCCGACACCGAGGCCATCGCCGCCTCGGTGGCGGACATGGTGGCGGCCGTGCAGGAGTACGTTCCCGGCTACCGACTCAAGCAGGACGTGCAGTTCGACCGGGTGCGGGCGTACCTGCCGACGCTCGGGCGGCAGCTCACCGCGTTGCAGGTGTCGGTCTTCCTGGAGGTCTCCGGAGCCGGGCACTACCTGCCCGCGTACGCCGGCAACCTGGACATCATGACCTCCGCCGCGTTGCGCACCGCGGAGCGGCTGGTCGCCCTGCGTTCTTCGGAGGTGGCCGCGCCATGACCGACCTGTACATCCAGGACGTGACGCTGCGCGACGGCATGCACGCCATCGCCCACCAGTACACAGTCGATCAGGTACGCACCATCGCCGCCGCGCTGGACGCCGCCGGGGTGGCCGCCGTCGAGGTGGCGCACGGCGACGGGCTCGCCGGTTCCAGCGTCAACTACGGCCACGGCGCGGCAAGCGACGCCGAGTGGATCTCCGCCGCCGCCGAGGTGCTGACCACTGCGAAGCTGACCACCCTGCTGTTGCCCGGCATCGGCACCATCGCCGACCTGAAGGCGGCGAAGGCGCTCGGTGTGACGAGCGTGCGGATCGCCACCCACTGCACCGAGGCGGACATCTCCGCCCAGCACATCTCCTGGGCCCGGGAGAACGGCATGGACGTGGCCGGGTTCCTGATGATGTCGCACATGAACGATCCGGCCGGGCTGGCCGGGCAGGCCAAGCTCATGGAGTCGTACGGGGCGCACTGCGTCTACGTGACCGACTCCGGCGGTCGGCTGCTCATGTCCGACGTGGCGCAGCGGGTCGACGCGTACCGGCAGGTCCTCGCCCCGGAGACGCAGATCGGCATCCACGCGCACCACAACCTGTCGCTCGGGGTGGCAAACAGCGTGCTCGCCGTCGAGCACGGCCGGGTCACCGGCTCCGCGCCGGTGGGACCGGCCGCACCCCACGGCCGGACCGTCCGCGTCGACGCCTCCCTCGCCGGGATGGGCGCGGGTGCCGGCAACGCGCCGCTGGAGGTCTTCGTGGCGGTCGCCGAGCTGCACGGCTGGAAGCACGGCTGCGACGTGTTCGCGCTGATGGACGCCGCCGACGACATCGTCCGCCCGTTGCAGGACCGACCGGTCCAGGTGGACCGGGAGACGCTCTCCCTGGGGTACGCGGGGGTCTACTCCAGCTTCCTGCGGCACGCCGAGCGGGCCTCCACGAAGTACGGCGTGGACGTTCGCTCGATCCTTGTCGAGCTGGGCCGGCGTCGGATGGTCGGCGGCCAGGAGGACATGATCGTGGACGTCGCACTCGACCTGGCCGGCAAGGAGCAGCAGTCATGATCGGACCAGACGTCGCGGGGATCGCCGAGAGGCTGGGCGTGGCAGCGGCCACGGCCACCGCGATCCCGCAGCTCGCCGCCGAGACCGGCCTCGACGTGGATGCCGCGTACGCCGTGCAGGCCGCGCTGCTCCAGCGCCGCCTCGACGCCGGTGAGCGGCTGGTCGGGCTGAAGATGGGGCTGACCAGCCGGGCGAAGATGGCCCAGGTCGGGGTGGACGAGGTGATCTGGGGGCGGCTCACCAACGCGATGCGGGTGCCCGACGGGGGCGCCGTGGACCTGTCCGCGTACATCCATCCCCGGGTGGAGCCGGAGGTGGCGTTCCTGCTGGACCGGCTCCCCGAGCCGGGCGAGCCGGTCGGCGACTTCGCCACGGCCGTCGGCGCGGTCGCGCCGGCCATCGAGCTGATCGACTCCCGGTACGCGGACTTCCGCTTCTCGCTGCCGGACGTGGTCGCCGACAACACCTCGGCCGCCGCGTTCGTGATCGGGCCGTGGTCGCCGGTGCCCGACGGGTTGGACAACCTGGGCGTGCTGCTGGAAATCGACGGTCGGGTGGCGCAGGTCGGTTCGACGGCGGCGATCCTCGGCGATCCGCGCCGGGCCCTCGACGAGGGCATCCGGTTGGCCGGCCGGCACGGGGTGCGATTGGAGTCCGGCTGGGTGTTCCTGGCCGGCGCGGCCACGGCCGCTGTCCCACTGCGTCCCGGCGCGCACGTCCGTGCCGTCGTGGAGAAGCTCGGCACGGCGTCGCTGCGGGCTTGCTCGTGATCGGGGTGGGGGTGCTGGAGCACGGTGGCGACCTCGTGGATGCCGGCCAACCCGGAACGCAACGCGCCGGCCGTACCCAGGTTGAG
>NZ_JBEXHQ010000010.1:0-147649 GCF_040607915.1 Micromonospora sp. NPDC005215
GTCACCGACCGCAAGGGCCACGACCGCCGCTACTCCCTCGACATCACCAAAATCCACCAAGAACTCGGCTACACCCCCAGCATCACCCTCGACGCCGGCCTCGCCGACACCGTCACCTGGTACCGCGACAACCGCACCTGGTGGGAACCCCTCAAGACCACACCCACCGCATGACCCGACTACTCGTCACCGGCGCCGGCGGGATGCTCGGCCGGGACCTGGTCACCGTGCTGCACGCCCGGTCCGACCTCAAGGTGACCGCCGCGGGCCGCGCCGACCTCGACGTCACTGACCCCGGCGCAGTGCGGGCGGCGGTCGCCGAACACGACATCGTGATCAACACGGCGGCGTGGACCAATGTCGACGGCGCGGAGGCCGACGAGGCGGCAGCCACCGCCGTCAACGGCCACGGCGTGGCGAACCTCGCGTCGGCGTGTGCCACCAGCGGTGCCCGGCTCATCCAGGTCTCCACCGACTACGTCCTCGCCGGCGACGCGCGAGCCCCCTACCCGGAGGACGCCCCCACCGCGCCGGTCAACGCCTACGGCCGGGGCAAGCTCGTCGGCGAGCAGGCCGTCGCCCGGCTACTGCCCGACACCGGCTACGTGGTCCGCACCGCCTGGCTGTACGGCGCGCACGGCCCGAACTTCGTGGCCACCATGCTCCGGCTCGCCACCCAGCGGGAGTACATCGACGTGGTCGACGACCAGCACGGGCAACCCACCTGGTCCTACCGGCTCGCCGAACAGCTCGTCGCGCTCGCCGAAGCCGCCCTCGACGGCCAGGCCGCCGCCGGCATCTACCACAGCACCTGCGCCGGCCAGACCACCTGGTACGGGTTGGCCCGCGCGGCGTTCACGCTGGCCGGTCTGGACCCGGACCGGATCCGACCCACCACCAGCGACCGGTATCCTCGTCCTGCTCCCCGTCCGGCGTACAGTGTGCTGGCACACAGCCGCTGGGCGGCCGCGGGCCTGCCGTCGCTCCCCGACTGGCATGCCACCCTCGTCGACGCGTTCGACTCCCCCGCTCCGCCCGCTCCGTGGAAGGTCGCATGAAGCTCACCCTCGTCACCGGCTTGACCGGCCTGATATTGCTGGCCACCATCGTCGAGCTGCTGCGCCGCCGGCAGCTCCGCGAGAAGTACGGCATGCTCTGGCTCGGCGTCCTGGTGATCGTCATCCCCCTGTCGCTCTTCCCCCGCCTGCTGGACAACGTCGCCGAGCTGCTCGGCGTCGCCTCCGGCGTCAGCCTCGTGCTCTTCCTCGGCATCATCTTCCTGCTGCTGGTCTGCGTGCACCTCAGCTGGGAGGTCAGCCACCTGGAAGAAGAGACCCGCACCCTGGCCGAAGACTTCGCCCTGCTCCGTACCGAGATCGACGCGGACCGGGCGGCCCGAAACGAACTGGTGTCCCACGATGGTTAACGGCAAGCGGGTCCTGATCATCATCCCGGCGCTCAACGAGTCCGGCTCGATCGCCGACGTGGTCGGCGAGGTCCGCGGTGAGCTGCCCGGCGTCGACGTGATCGTCGTCGACGACGGCTCCACCGACCGCACCGCCGCGGTCGCCGCCGCAGCCGGCGCCCTCGTGGCCAAGCTGCCGTACAACCTCGGCGTCGGCGGCGCCATGCGGGTGGGCTACCGGTACGCGCGCGACCACGACTACGACGTCGCCATCCAGATCGACGCCGACGGCCAGCACGACCCCCGGTACGTGCCGAAGCTCGTCGACCTGCTCGACGAGACCGACCTGGTGATCGGCGCCCGGTTCGCCGGCGAGGGTGACTACAACGTCCGCGGCCCCCGCCGCTGGGCCATGGTCATGCTCTCCGGTGTGCTGTCCCGCGTCGCCCACACCAAGCTCACCGACACCACCTCCGGGTTCCGGGCCGCCAACCGTCGGGTGATCGACATGTTCGCCACCTGGTACCCGGTGGAATACCTGGGCGACACCGTGGAGACGCTTGTGCACACCGCCCGACGCGGCTACACCATCCGCCAGGTGCCGGTGGCCATGCGCAAGCGGATGGCGGGCACCCCCAGCCACTCCCCCGCCAAGGCCATGATCTACCTCGGCCGCGCCTTCGCCGTCCTCACGTTGGCGCTCATTCGCCGGTGATCCGCAGGCTCCTGAGTCTGGTCCCACCGGGCACCGTCGCCGTCGGCGCCGGCCTCGCCCTGCTGGGGCTCGCCTCCTACGTCCACCTGGCGGTCGCCGGGCACAGCCTCACCGAAGCGGACTACAACTCGCTCTCGGTGCTCTGGTCGATCGTCTTCACCCTCGGCATCGGCCTGTTCATGCCGGTCGAGCAGGAAGTCGCCCGACTCGTCGCCGCCCGGCACAGCCAGGGCCTTCCCCCGGGGCCGGTACTGGCCCGGGGGGCGGCCCTGGCCGCCGGCCTGCTCGCCGCCGTGATCGCGCTGATCATCGCCTTCCGGGGAACGCTCGCCGACCGGCTCTTCGCCGGCGACGGCACCATGGTCACCGTCCTGATCGGCGCGCTGGCCGGGCTCGCCGTCGCGCACACCACCCGTGGCGTCCTCTCCGGCCTGCAACTGTTCCCCTGGTACGGCACCCAACTCGGCATCGACGGCGGCCTGCGGATCGTCATCGTCGCCGTGCTCGGCCTGAACGGCGTCACCAACCCCGTCTGGTACGGCGCGGTTCTGGTCATCGCGCCCGTCGCCGGCGCCATCCTCACCGCACCACCGGTCCTGCGAGCCATCGGCGGCGGCGTCCCCGTCGCCTGGGCGACCCTGCTGCGCGGCCTCGGCCTCCTCACCGCCTCCAGCCTGCTCGCCCAGGTCGTCGTCAACATCGGCGTGATCAACGTCAAGGTGCTGGACCCGTCCGACGTGGCGACCGCCGGCGCACTGCTCTCCGCGCTGGTGCTGGTCCGGATCCCGCTGTTCGTCTTCGCCTCACTGCAGGCATCGCTGCTACCCGGCCTCTCCACCTCGGCCAGCACCGGCGACCTCACCGGTTTTTACAACCTGCTGCGCCGCGCCCTGGGCATCGTCACCGCGCTCGGCCTCACCGGCGCCGTACTCGCCGTGCTCCTCGGCCCACGGCTGGTGCAGACCCTCTTCGACGCACCCGGCGTCCTCGGCTACGCCGACTTCGCCTGGCTCGCCGTCGCCACCCTCGCCTACCTGTGGGCGATGGTCCTCGGCCAGGCACTGCTCGCCCTCGACCGGCACCGGGCACAGGCCCTCGCCTGGGCCATCGGCGTGGCCGCACTCGTCGTCGCGACGCTCGCCCCGGTCTCCACCGCGCTGCGAGTCGAACTCGGCTACGCCATCGGCTCCGTCGTGGTCGCCGCCGTCATGGCCGTGCTGCTGCGCACCCGCGCCACCCACCCGGCAGCACCCACCCACGCCCCTACCTTCGAGACTGCCGCACCGGGAGTGACCGGCGGGGCCTGATCCGGGCCGCACCCCCGCGCATCGTTGTCACAGCGACCCGCGGCGCTCGGGGTGGCCCGCCCGCCACAGGTGCTGGACGTGCTGCGGCGGGCGGCCCTGATTCCAGGGCCGCCCGCCGCATCCGCCGGTGTTACTTGCCGTCCGCCGGCTTGTCCTCCAGGTCCGCGGACGCCGCCGACGTCGTCGGCTTGTGCGACTCCGTGGTGGGCTGCGCCGGAGTGTCCGGGCCACCCGCCTCCGCCGGCTGCTCGGCGGCGGACACATCGCCGTCCAGCAACGCGGTCAGCGCGGCACCGGTGATCCGGCGGAACGAACGGCCCACCCGGTGGCGGTCCAACACCGCCACCTCCAACTGGTTGGCGGCGATCGTCCGGGCTGCCCCGCCCTCACCACCAACCGTGCTCAACGCCTGCACCGCCACCCGGGCCGCCTCGGCGAGGGACATGTCCGCGCGGTGCTGCGACTTCAGCACACCGGTGATCGCCTCGGCCTGGCCACCCATGGCCATCCGCCCCGGCTCGTCGTTGACCGAGCCGTCGTACGTCAGCCGGTACAGCTCGTCATCGTCCGCGGTCGCCCCGACCTCCGCCACGCAGATCTCCACCTCGAACGGCTTCGACTGCTCGGTGAAGATCGCACCGAGCGTCTGCGCGAACGCGTTGGCCAGGGCCCGCCCGGTGACATCACGCCGGTCGTAGCTGAGCCCGTTCAGGTCGGCCATCCGCACACCGGCCCGGCGCAGATTCTCGAACTCGTTGTACCGACCGACCGCGGCGAACCCGATCCGGTCGTAGATCTCGCTGACCTTGTGCAGGGCGCTGGAGAGGTTCTCCGCGACGAAGAGCACCCCGCCGGAGTAGCTGAGGACCACCGCGCTGCGACCCCGAGCGATGCCCTTGCGGGCCAACTCGGAGCGGTCGCGCATGATCTGTTCGGGCGAGGCGTAGAACTGCATGGCCACGGCGGCGGTTCTCCTTACGGCGCGGTGCTGACGACTGCTGACTGGTGGGGGTGGACGAGGCTCAACCGCCCGGGTTCTCCATCCGACCGGCGACCACGCCCTCGGCGATCGCCGCCGTCTCGGCGTCGGTCAACCGGCGGGTGCCCTCGGCGGTAGCGGTCATCACCACCGGATAGATCCGACGGGTCAGATCCGGTCCGCCGGTCGCGGTGTCGTCGTCCGCCGCGTCGTAGAGCGCCTCGACCGCGAGGCGGGTGGCGTCGTCGACCGACACACCGGCCCGGAACCGCTTCTTCAGCGCCGACTTCGCGAAGAGCGAACCGGAGCCGATCGCGTCGTAGCCGGTCTCCTCGTACGGACCGCCGGTCACGTCGAAGCTGAAGATCCGACCAGCCCGCGCCGGGTCGGCGGCGGCCAGGTCGAACCCGGCGAACAGCGGCACCACGGCCAGGCCCTGCATGGCCGCACCCAGGTTGCCGCGGATCATCGACGCCAACCGGTTGGCCTTGCCGTCGAGCGAGAGCATGGCGCCCTCGATCTTCTCGTAGTGCTCCAGCTCCACCTGGAACAGTCGCATCAGCTCGATCCCGATGCCCGCCGTGCCGGCGATCCCCACCAGGGAGTACGCGTCGGCCGGGTGCACCTTCTCGATGTCACGCTGGGCGATCAGGTTGCCCATGGTGGCCCGCCGGTCGCCGGCCATCACGACACCACCGTCGGCCGAGATGGCCACGATGGTGGTCGCGTGCGGCGCCAGGTCCGCTGCCATACCCGGCGGCAACGGCCGCCGGCCGGGCAGCATCTCCGGGGCCACCCGACTCAGGAACGTCGTGAAGGAGGACGTCCCCGCGTTGGTGAACACATCTGGTAGACGCCCGGATGGATCAAAGCCCGCTGCCACGTGGTTCCTCTCAGATACGTGATCGCCCTGGCCAGCCTCATGGGACTGTCACGGAACTGGCCAAGACCACCGTTGCAGTTGAAGCAGAGTATCCCGCGCACCCACCCGGTGCGATGATCGTGGTCCAGATGTTGCGGGTCCGCGCCGCCGCAGATCGCACACACCCCGCCCTGCTCGGCCAGGAGCTCCTGAAACTCCTTCTCCCCCACGCCGTACCGCCGCTGCAGGTGGTACTCGCGAGTCCCGCCGTGTAGGCGAAGCTTGCTCTCCTTGCCCTTCGCGTTGTGGCAAGGCTTGCAGTATCGGCCGTAACCTCCACGACCGGAGCGGTTCCGCGGAAAGTCCTCAAAGGGCTTCGTGGCACCGCAGTCCGGGCATCGCCGGTGGCCCGCTGGGACCAGCGGCAACTGCCGTACATCCCTGCCCTGCTGCTCCTTCAGGCGCTTCGCGTAGCTCGCCTTCGAGCGAACGTTGAAGCAGGGCTTGCAGTAGCTGCCTTTACCATCCGGCCGTTTGCTGTTCGCGCAGAATTGATCAAGGGGCAGCCACTCGCCGCAGTCGCGGCAGCGGCGGTGGCCATCCCGGTCACCCAAAGGACGAGGCATGTCCGTTTTATGCAGCTATGCCCTATTCGCCCCCTTTTTGGACATAGCCTCTCACAAATTCCTCTGCGTTTTCTTCGAGGACGGAGTCGATCTCGTCGAGGAGGTCGTCGACGTCCTCGGTGATCTCGGCGTGCCGCTCGGCCACCTCGGGGTTGGCCTCGGTGGTGACGTCCTCGATTTCCTCGCCCTGACGGGACTTGCCGGACTGCGACTGGCCGCCGCTGTCATGAGTGGCCACTGCTGCCTCCTCCACGATCGTCTGCGATGAACTTACCTCGCGCGGGCGACGAAAAGCCCGCCGCGCGCCGGCTTACGGCACGCGACGGGCATAAGGACGTACGTTCAGCCGCCGGTCAACGTCTCCAGCAGATCCTTCGCGCTGGCGCAACGGTCGAACAGGGCCCCGACGTGCGCGCGCGTGCCGCGCTCCGGCTCCATCATCGGCACCCGGACCAGCGACTCCCTGCCAATATCGAAGATCACCGAGTCCCAGCTCGCGGCGACGACCTCGGACGCGTACTGGGCGAGGCAGCGGCCCCGGAAGTAGGCCCTGGTGTCCTCCGGCGGCTCGGTCATCGCGGTGCGTGTCTCGTCGTCGGTGAGCAGCGTCTTCATCGCCCCCCGGGTAACCAGCCGATTGTAGAGGCCCTTCTCCGGCCGGACATCGGAATACTGCAGGTCGACCAGTTGGAGCTTGTGCGCGCCCCAACCGAGCTTCTCGCGCTCCCGGTAACCCTCGAGCAGCCGCAGTTTGGCCACCCAGTCCAACTCGTCGGCGCAGAGCATCGGGTCCCGGCCGAGCCGGTCCAGCACGCTCTCCCAGCGGTCGAGCACATCGACGGTCTGCTCGTCGGCGTCGGTGCCGTAGCGGTCGTCGACAAAGGACCGGACCCGTTCCAGGTACGCCCATTGCAGGTCAAGTGCGGTGAGCCGGCGACCGTCGCGCAGTCGCATGAGGTGCGACAGGCCGGGATCGTGGCTGACCGCGCGCAACTCGCTGACCGGGTCGGCGATGCCGAGGTCGGCGCCGAGCGCCTTCTCCTCGATCATGTTGAGGATCAGTGAGGTGGTGCCGACCTTGAGGTAGGTGGAGATTTCGGAGAGGTTGGCATCGCCGATGATCACGTGCAGCCGGCGATATTTGTCGGCGTCGGCGTGCGGCTCGTCGCGGGTGTTGATGATGGGCCGCTTGAGGGTGGTCTCCAGGCCCACCTCGACCTCGAAGAAATCGGCGCGCTGGGAGATCTGGAAGCCGCTCTGCCCGCCGTCCTGGCCGATGCCGACCCGGCCCGCGCCACAGACGATCTGGCGGGTGACGAAGAACGGCGTCAGGTACGCCACGATGTCGGCGAACGGGGTCTGCCGACGCATCAGGTAGTTTTCGTGAGCGCCGTAGCTGGCGCCCTTGTTGTCGGTGTTGTTCTTGTAGAGGTGGATCGGCTGGCTGCCCGGGATGGTGGCGGCCCGGCGGGACGCCTCGGCCATCACCCGTTCGCCGGCCTTGTCCCAGCGCACGATGTCGCGGGGGGTGGTGACCTCCGGGGTGGAGTATTCGGGGTGGGCGTGGTCGACGTAGAGACGGGCACCGTTGGTGAGTATCACGTTGGCGAGGCCGAGGTCCTCGTCGGCCAACGCCTCGGCCGGGTCGTAGGCGGCCCCGGAGTAGGTGAAACCGCGGGCGTCGCGCAGCGGCGACTCTTCCTCGTAATCCCAGCGGGCTCGACCACCCCGGTTGAGCTCAGGACGTGCGCCGTAGGCGTTGACCACCTGTGATGAGGTGACCATCGGGTTGGCTCCGGCCTGACCGGGCACGGAGATGCCGTACTCGACTTCGGTGCCCATGATCCGACGTACCGTCATGCGACCACTCGCTTCGCTCGCCCCTGGAGCCGGCGTACCCGCCGCTCACACCATCGAGACTAGTCTGCGCGGTGGCCTACCGCGCGGCCCTGCCGGTCGGCGCGGCGCGGCTACCGTGCCGTGGCGGCTCCCGGTGGCACCACGCTCAGCCGGCGCACCGCGCCCGTGGATTCCGTCGATGGCCTGCTGGGCGCCCGGGTGGGCCACGAAGGAGCCGCCGGGGGCGGGGGCGACGCCGCAGGATGCGCGGGGTCCGGACGGGCCGGTGGGACGGTCGCGGTGGGACGCACGCAGCGGCGGCACCGGACGGGTCCGGTGCCGCCGCTGGCGGTCAGAGGTACTGGCCGGTGTTGCTGGCGGTCTCGATGGACCGGCCGGCCTCGGCGCCCTTGCCACCGGAGACGAGCGTGCGGATGTAGACGATCCGCTCGCCCTTCTTGCCGGAGATGCGCGCCCAGTCGTCGGGGTTGGTGGTGTTGGGGAGGTCTTCGTTCTCGCGGAACTCGTCGACGCAGGCGTCGAGCAGGTGCTGCAGGCGCAGCCCCTTGCGACCGGAGGTGAGGAATTCCTTGATGGCCATCTTCTTGCTCCGGTCGACGATGTTCTGGATCATCGCGCCGGAGTTGAAGTCCTTGAAGTAGAGGACTTCCTTGTCACCGTTGGCGTAGGTGACCTCGAGGAAGCGGTTCTCCTCGGTTTCCGAGTACATCCGCAGCACCACGGCGTCGATCATCGCGGCGACGGTGGCCTGGGGGTCGGCCGAGTGCTCGGCCAGGTCGTCCGGGTGCAGGGGCAGCCCGGCGAGAATGTACTTGGAGAAGATGTCCTTGGCCGCTTCGGCGTCCGGCCGCTCGATCTTGATTTTGACGTCGAGCCGACCGGGGCGCAGGATCGCCGGGTCGATCATGTCTTCCCGGTTGGAGGCGCCGATGACGATGACGTTCTCCAGCCCCTCCACGCCGTCGATCTCGCTGAGCAGCTGCGGGACGATGGTGTTCTCCACATCGGAGGAGACACCGGAGCCACGGGTCCGGAAGATCGAGTCCATCTCGTCGAAGAACACGATCACCGGGGTGCCCTCGCCGGCCTTCTCCCGCGCCCGCTGGAAGATCAGCCGGATGTGCCGCTCGGTTTCGCCGACGTACTTGTTGAGCAGCTCGGGGCCCTTGATGTTGAGGAAGAAGCTTGTGTGCTTCTCCTTGCCCTGCCGTTCGGCGATCTTCTTGGCCAGCGAGTTGGCCACCGCCTTGGCGATGAGCGTCTTGCCACAGCCGGGCGGGCCGTAGAGCAGGATGCCCTTGGGCGGGCGGAGCTGGTGCTCACGGAACAGGTCCGCGTGCAGGAAGGGCAGCTCCACCGCGTCGCGGATCTGCTCGATCTGCGACTGGAGGCCACCGATGTCGCCGTAGTCGACGTCGGGCACCTCCTCCAGGACCAGCTCCTCGACCTCACTCTTCGGGATCCGCTCGTACGCGTACGCCGAGCGGGGCTCGATCATGAGCGAGTCGCCGGCCCGGATCGCGGAGCCGATGAGGGTCTCGGCGAGGTGCACGATGCGCTCCTCGTCGGAGTGCGAGACCACCAGCGCCCGGTCGCCCGGCCCGCCGCCGGGCCCCTCCAGGATCTCCTTGAGCATCACGACCTCACCGACCCGCTCGTAGCCGAACGCGTCGACGATGTTGAGCGCGTCGTTGAGCAGGACCTCCTGGCCACGGCGCAGGTCACCCACGTCCAGCGAGGGCGAGACCGCGACCCGTAGTTTGCGACCGCCGGTGAAGACATCCACCGAACCGTCGTCGTGCTTGGCCAGGAAGACGCCGTAGCCACTCGGCGGTTGCGCGAGCCGGTCGATCTCCTCCTTGAGCGTCACGATCTGCGTGCGAGCCTCCTTGAGGGTGCTCACCAGCCGGTCGTTGTTCTCGGTCAGCCGCGCCAACTGTGCCTGAGTGGCCGCCAGCCGCTCTTCGAGCTGCCGGACGTGTCGGGGGCTTTCGGTCAACTTGCGCCGCACCAGAGCGAGTTCCTCCTGAAGGAACGCGACCTGCGTGGAGAGATCGTGGGCTTCCTTCTCCCACCGTGCGGCGCGCGAGTCCGCGTCGTCGCTGCGTGCTGCCACGTCCCACCTCCCCGGGGGGCTTGAACGTTCTGCCCTAACACTAGCCGCTATGAGGCCGATTCGGTCCCACGCAACACCCTCGTCACCGAACCTTGATCGCCAAGGGTGGCCTGACGGGCGGTTACCGGCGTTCGGGTACCGTCGGAGTGTAGGACGGGAGAACATGGGGGGTGCGCCGGTGACCGAGGTCGCGACCGATCAGCTGCAGGTCTGGGTGGACCAGGATCTGTGCACGGGCGATGGGCTCTGCGTGCAGTACGCGCCGGAGGTTTTCGAGTTCGACATCGACGGTCTGGCGTACGTCAAGGGCGCCGACGGTGAGCTGCTGGCGACGCCGGGCAGCCGCGTCGACGTGCCCGAGCACCTGCGGCTCGAGGTGATCGACTCCGCGAAGGAATGCCCGGGCGACTGCATCCATGTGGTGCGCGGCGACGGTGTCGAGATCGCCGGTCCGGACGCCGAGGAAGACTGAGCCGTCCGCCGGCCGGGCCGCGCGGCCCGGCCGGACCCAGGAGGGGTACGCCTCAGAGCATCGGACGGCCGACCACCGACGCGACCAGCCGCGCGAACTCCTCCAACCGGGCGATCTGCCCGGCCCCACCGTCGTCGAGGGTCTTGCCGAAGCGCAGCGCGTCGTGCCGTGGCGTGCCCACCATCTCCTCGCTCGGCGGCGCCTCGTCCAGTGAGGTGAGCAGCAGGTAGACGTCGATGCTGTCGACCCGGATCTCGCCGCTGTCGGCGCGGTTGAGCCGCCGCCGGCAGCCGACCTCGGTGACGGTGGACACCGGCACGACCCGCAACGACGAGGTCATCGAGCCCGGGGGGCCCTCCTCCGGCGGTACGTCCTCGCCGTGCCAGAGGATCAGCCGGCTGCCGTCGCAGACGACGACCTCCTGCCACACGCCGTTGACCTCGTTGACGAAGCGTTCCAGGGTGAAACCGAGCACCGACGCGCCGCGCAGCACGCCGCCGAGCGCCTCCAGGGCGACGTCCGGGTCGCGCAGGTAGGCCCGCGCCGCCGATTCCAGATCCTGGTAGGGCGACCAGTCGGGGAAGACCGCGGGGAGGTCACCGCCGCCGTAGCCCGGTCGGCTCATGCCAGCGCCTCCCCCTGCTCGGCGGTGCCGCCGGCCAGCTCGATGGTCACGGCCTGTCCATCTCCCCCGTACCGTCGGACTGCGCACCTGCCACCAGCGCGGCGGCCTGTCGGGCCGCCTCCGCCGCGCGCAGGTCCTGGCGGCGCTGCACGTACGCCTCGGTGCCCTTGCTGGGCTTGCGCCGGCGCGGCGGCGCGGTGACCCCGGGGGCCAGCTTGCGCGCGGACACCAGGAACGCGGTGTGCGCGATCATCCGGTGATCCGGCCGGACGGCGAGGCCCTCGGCGTGCCAGTCGCGCACCAGGGACTCCCAGGCGCGCGGCTCGGTCCAGCCGCCGCGCTCGCGTAGCGCCTCCACCAGCTCGGACAGCTGCGGCGTGGTGGCGACGTAGCCGATGAACACACCGCCGGGGACCAACGCCCGCTCGACCATGTCGAGAGTTTCCCAGGGAGTCAGCATGTCCAGGATGATCCGGTCGAAGCCGGTCTCCTGGCACTGCGCGACGTCACCGACGTGCAGGTGCCACGACGGGTGCGGCCCGTTGAAGAACGCCTCGACGTTGCGCTTGGCGATCTGGGCGAAGTCGTCGCGCAGCTCGAACGAGTGCAGCTCGCCCTCGGTGCCGACGGCCCGCAGCAGGGAGCAGCTCAGCGCGCCGGAGCCGGCGCCGGCCTCGAGGACCTTCGCGCCGGGGAAGATGTCACCCATCGCGACGATCTGCGCCGAGTCCTTCGGGTAGATCACCTGGGCGCCGCGCGGCATGGACAGCACATAGTCCGACAGGAGGGGCCGCAGGGCGAGGAACGCGGTGCCGCCACCGGCGGTGGTCACCACACTGCCGTCGGGGAGCCCGATCAGCGTGTCGTGCGCCAGGATGCCGCGGTGGGTGTGGAACTCCTTGCCGGGCTCCAGCGTCACTGTGTGCATCCGCCCCTTGGGGTCGGTCAGCTGAACCCGGTCGCCGGGCCGGAACGGCCCACGGTGCACGGGTGTCAGCGCCGGGGTGGTGGGGTCGGCTCCGACGGTGGAGGGAGTTGCGGTCACTGTGTCATCTTCCGGTTGGGTTCGAGGAGCTGTGCAAGGTCCGCGATGTGCAGAATGCCGACGACATCTTCGCCTGACGTCACCACGTACTGCGCGCCCGGGTGGGTCTGTACGGCCTCCATCACCCGCTCGCCGTCCCAGCCGACCGGCAGCGCGGGAAGTGTGCCCAGGGCTCGGGCGACGGCGTCCACCGCCAGCCATGGTCGGCGGTCGACGGGCACCGCGTCGGCGGCGGCCGGGTCGACGAGCGCCACCGGCCGGCCGGTGGAGTCGGTGACCAGCAGGGCAGCGGCGGGCTGCCCGCCTTCGGCGCGTCGGCGCTGGGCCTCGGCCAGGGGCGTACCGGTGGGCACCGGCCAGACCGGGCGGGCCAGCCGGGAGAGGTCGATCAGCGGGAACCGGCGGCTGACCCGGGCGGCCCGGATCGCCTGCCCGGCGCCCCGCCAGAGGGTGACGGCGACCAGCAGCATCAGCGGCAGCGCCAGCGGCGACAGGTAGTCGGCGACGGTCAGCAGCCCGACCAGGGCGGCGGTGCCGACCGCGACGACCCGGCCGGCCCAGCCGGCGACCTCGGTGCCCAGGTGCCGGTCGCGGGTCAGCCCCCACACGGCGGCACGCAGCGCCCGGCCGCCGTCGAGTGGCAACCCGGGCAGACTGTTGAACAGCGCGACGATGACGTTGCTGACCGCGAGTTGGAAGGCGAGTTGGTGCGCCACCGTCCGCTCGGGCAGGGCGAGGGTGGCGGCGACCGCGAGGACTCCGAGCACCGCGGAGACCGCCGGACCGGCCAGCGAGACCAGCAGGTCGACGCGGGGCGACGGGGCGTCCCGGTCCATCTCGGTGTAGCCGCCGAGCAGTTCCAGGGTGATTCCGCGCACACCGATGCCGTGCCGGCGGGCGGTGAGGGCGTGGCCCAGCTCGTGCAGCAGCACCGAGCCGAGCAACGACACCACGAACCCGAAGCCGATCAGGTAGCCGCTGATCTGCGGCAGGTCGAGCTGTCGGCGGGCGAACTCGGCGTACAGCACGGCGATGAGCACCGAGAGCAGGACCATGGAGCCGTTGAGGTGCAGCGGCACCCCGAACACCCGGCCGACGTTCAGGCCGAGACGCCGGTCGGGTCGGCGCGGCGGGCGGGATGTCTGCTCCATCGCCACGATGCTACGGACCGTCGCCGTGCGGGGCGGGCGGCGGTCGGTGTCACACCGGTGCCCTAACCTTTGCCGACATGACGGCGGAACCGGTCACCACCTCCCAGCCCTCCTCCCCGGCGCAGGCGCCGCCGACGGTGCGGGCCTCGCTGTCGCCGTCGCGGGCGGCGGATTTCAAGACCTGCCCGCTGCTCTACCGGTTCCGCAGCATCGACCGGCTGCCCCAGCGCACCACGATCGAGCAGGCCCGGGGCACGCTTGTGCACGCGGTGCTGGAGCGCCTGTTCGACCTGCCCGCGCAGGGCCGCACGCCGGCGGCGGCGGCCGACCTGGTGGCTCCCCAGTGGGACCGGCTGGTGACCGAGCAGCCGGAGCTGGCCGGGATCTTCGACGACGCGGAGCCGGCCGGTCCGGTGGAGTTCCTGCGCTCGGCCGCGGGGCTGTTGGAGGGCTACTTCGCGGTGGAGGATCCGACCCGGCTGGAGCCGGCCGAACGGGAGAGCCTGATCTCGGCGGTGGTCGACGAGGAGTTGCTGATCCGGGGCTACCTCGACCGGCTCGACGTGGCTCCGGACGGCGCGCTGCGGGTGGTCGACTACAAGACCGGGGGCGCGCCACGGGAGGCGTTCGAGGCGCGGGCGCTGTTCCAGCTGAAGTTCTACGCCCTGGTGTTGTGGCGCACCCGGGGGGTGGTGCCCCGGGTGCTGCGGTTGCTCTACCTGCGCGACGCCGAGGTGTTGGACTACACACCGGACGCCGATGAGCTGGTCCGCTTCGAGCGCACGGTGGTGGCGCTGTGGCGGGCGATCGAGCAGGCCACCGCCCGGCAGGATTTCCGACCCCGGCCGAGCCGGCTCTGCGACTGGTGCAGCCACCAGGCGCTGTGCCCGAGCTTCGGCGGCACCCCGCCGCCGTTCCCGGTCACGGTGGCGACCGCCGATCCGCTGCGCGACGCCCGGTCCGCTCCGGTGGTGCCCGGCGCCGACGAGTGACGACCCGCGGCGGGCCGCTCGTGCCCGCCGGCGGCGTGGTCGGTCGTGCCCGCCGCAGGCGTGGTCGGTCCCGGCCCTCGCCCATCCGTCGTGGACACCCGGCCTCGCCGGCAGTCCCGACCGAAGCGGTGCCGTGTCGGTCGGGACTCGCACCCGGGTCGGCCCTGGGGCCTGTGTCAAAGTCCTCGGCCGGCCAGGGGCTTTGACACAGGCCCCAGCGTGGTCCGCGACGCACCGGCCGCCGTACGCGAGGATGGGCGGTGCGGGCACGACGTCGGCGGAACGGGGGACGAGATGACGGATCGGGTGGCCTCGGCGCGGCCGGTGCGGATCCTGCTCGCCGACGACCAACCGCTGCTGCGCACCGGCTTCCGGATGGTGCTGGGGGCCGAGGGTGACCTGGATGTGGTGGCCGAGGCCGGCGACGGTGTGGAGGCGGTGGAGCTGTCCCGGCGGCTGCTGCCCGACGTCGTGCTGATGGACATCCGGATGCCCCGGATGGACGGGGTGGCGGCGACCCGGGCCATCGTCGACTCCCGGCTGCCGGTGCGGGTGCTGGTGCTCACCACGTTCGACCTGGACGAGTACGTGGTGGGGGCGCTGCGCGCGGGCGCCAGCGGGTTCCTGGCCAAGGACGTGCCCGCCGAGGAGTTGATCGCGGCGATCCGCACGGTGGCCGGTGGGGACGCGGTGGTCTCGCCGCGGATCCTGCGGCGGCTGTTGGAGCGCTTCGCCGAGCTGCTGCCCGATCCGGCGGCGACGCCCGCGCCGGTGCTCAACGCGCTCACCGACCGGGAACGCGAGGTGCTGGTGCAGGTGGCCCGGGGGTTGTCCAACGCCGAGATCGCGGCGGTGCTGTCGGTAAGCGAAACCACTGTGAAGACCCACGTCGGGCGCCTGCTGACGAAGCTGCGACTACGGGACCGGGTGCAGGCCGTGGTGCTGGCGTACGAGTCGGGCCTGATCCGCCCCAGGACGTAGCCGGCGTCCGGCGGCTACCCCACCTGGCGTACCCAAGAATCCCTCCGCGGGGGGACGGCACGGTTGCCGTGGTCACCTACCGTGACCGGAGACGGCTCGGCGCGGTTGACCCTCCTGTGGCGTGCGGGGGCAAAGTCGTGTTCGGCGCTGTCGCCGGTCGCGGGAAAAGGGGTCGACCGGCCGTCAGGTCAGGGGCAACCCTGATCCGACATCGGGGGCCACCCGCAGCGGGAAATCCGCGCCGGGTCCCCCCGTGGACGGACGGAACGGGCGTGAGCAGCGCCGATGATGGAACAGTCGCGCCGGACCATCGGGGGGCGGCGTGAACATACGGACAGACGGAAGAGGTAGATGACGTGACCGCGACGGTAGGCCAGCAGGCGCAGGCCGCGGCCCGGGCGAACGACGTGTGGAAGGTGTACGGCACCGGCGAGGCTCAGGTCATCGCCCTGCGGGGGGTCAGCGCGGAGTTCGAACGGGGCCGGTTCACCGCGATCATGGGACCGTCCGGTTCGGGCAAGTCGACGCTGATGCACTGCCTGGCCGGCCTGGACTCGGTGACCCGGGGGACGGTGGCGATCGGTGAGACGACCGTCACGGGGCTGGGCGACGCGGGGCTGACGAAGCTGCGCCGCGACAAGGTGGGTTTCATCTTTCAGCAGTTCAACCTGCTGCCCACGCTGACCGCCAAGGAGAACATCCTGCTGCCGTTGTCGATCGCCGGGCGCAAGCCGGACCCGGCGTGGTACGACACGGTGATCACCACGGTTGGTCTGCAGGACCGGCTGGAGCACCGGCCGGCGCAGCTCTCCGGCGGGCAGCAGCAGCGGGTGGCGTGCGCGCGGGCCCTGGTCTCCCGCCCCGAGGTGATCTTCGCGGACGAGCCGACCGGCAACCTGGACTCGCGCTCCGGCGCAGAGGTGCTCGGCTTCCTGCGCAACTCGGTCCGCGAGCACGGCCAGACCATCGTGATGGTCACCCACGACCCGACCGCCGCCGCGTACGCCGACCGGGTGGTCTTCCTCGCCGACGGGGAGATCGTCTCGGAGTTGATCGAGCCGACCGCCGAGACGGTGCTGGACACCATGAAGAAGCTGGACACTCCGGCCGAGGTGGGCAACTGATGTTCCGGGCGACACTGAAGAGTCTCCTGGCCCGCAAGGTCCGGCTGATCCTGTCCGGTCTGGCGGTGGTGCTCGGGGTGATGTTCGTCTCCGGCGCCTTCGTGCTGACCGACACGCTGGGCCGTTCGTTCGACTCCGTTTTCGCCGACGGCTTCTCCGAGATCGACGTGAACGTGGCGGCGAAACCGAAGGTGGAGCTCAGCGAGATGGAGGGCGAGCAGACCTCCGCCCCGCTGCCCGCCGCCGTGGTGGAGCGGGTCAAGCAGGTGCCCGGGGTGGCCTCGGCGACCGGCATCGTCAACGCCGACGGCGCCCGCGTGATCGGCAGCAACGGCAAGGTGGTCACCTCGTTCGGTCCGCCGCAGTTGGGCGAGAACTGGACCGGCGAGAGCGACCTGATGCAGTTGCGGGAGGGGCGCGCGCCGCAGGCCGAGGACGAGATCGTGGTCAACAAGTCGCTGGCGACGACCGCGAAGCTGCAGGTCGGTCAGAAGGTCGGCGTGCTCACCGCGTTCGAGTCGAAGAAGCGGGACTTCACTCTGGTCGGCATCCTCGGTTACAGCGGTGACCGGGACTCGATCGGTGGGGTCAACGAGGTCATCTTCACCACTCCGGTGGCGCAGCGGCTGATGCTCGGCGAGCCGGACACGTTCAGCAGCATCACCGTGAGCGCCGCCGACGGCGTCTCCGACGAGAAGCTGCGCGACGACGTGGCCCGCACCCTGGGCGCTGACTTCGAGGTGAAGACCGGTAAGCAGGTGGCCGCGGACGCCTCGGCCAGCCTGAAGGAGGGCCTGTCCTTCTTCAACAAGATCCTGCTCGGCTTCGCCGCGGTGGCGCTGCTGGTCGGTACGTTCCTGATCCTCAACACCTTCTCGATCATCGTGGCCCAGCGCACCCGGGAGTTGGCGTTGATGCGCGCCATCGGGGCCAGCGGGCGACAGATCATCGGTTCGGTGGTGCTGGAGGCCATCGCGGTCGGGCTGATCGCCTCGGTGCTCGGTCTCGCCGCCGGCATCGGTGTGGGGGCGCTGCTGGCGTTCCTGTTCGGCAAGCTGGCCGGTGGCTTGACCCTGGCCGGGATCGGTGTGCCGGCGGCGGCGGTGATCGGGTCGTTCGCCGTCGGGCTGGTCATCACGGTGGTGGCGGCGCTGCTGCCGGCGCTGCGGGCGTCGCGGATTCCGCCGATCGCGGCCATGCAGGACGTGGCCACGCCGGACCGGCCATTGACCAAGATCACCGTCACCGGGTCGGTGGTCACCGGCATCGGCGCGGTGCTGCTGTTCCTCGGGCTCAGCGGCAACGCCGGCGGCCAGACGCTGTCCACCATCCTCGGTGGGGTGCTGTTCGCCTTCATCGGCGTGGCGCTGCTGACCCCGCTGATCAGCCGGCCGGTGGTGAACCTGCTCGGCGCGATCTTCTCCTGGTCGGTGCCGGGCAAGCTGGGCCGGCTCAACTCCGGACGCAACCCGCGCCGCACCGCGATCACCGCCGCGGCGCTGATGGTCGGCATCGCGCTGGTCACCGGCGTCACGGTGATCCTCGACTCGGCGAAGGGCAGCATCAGCACGCTCGCCCAGGACACCATCAAGGCCGAGCTGGTGATCTCCGGTCAGCAGGGTGGCCCGCGTCCACCGAGCTTCGACCCGGGTGTGCTGGACCAGGCGAAGGCGTTGCCCGGCGTGCAGCTGGTCGACGGCGAGTACGGCGACATGGCGAAGGTCGACGGCGAGAGCACCTGGGTCGCGGCGAGCAGTGACGTCGCGTCGCTGCGGCAGATCTTCGGGGCGAAGGCCACCGCCGGTGACATCGACCGGCTCGGGCCGACCCAGATGCTGGCCAGCTCGGACACGGCCACCTCGCGTGGCTGGTCGGTGGGTTCCACGGTCAAGGTGCAGCTGACCCGGGGTGAGGCACGGGCGTACACCGTCAGCGGCATCTACGAGTCGTCCCAGCTGACCAACCCGGTGACGTTGCCGGCGCAGGCCGCGAAGGACTTCACCATCCCGCAGCCCATCCAGGGCTTCATCCAGCTCGCCCCCGGTGCCCGGGTCGCCGACGTGCAGCCCCAGGTGGAGACGTTGCTGGCGGACAGCCCCGAGGTGTCGGTGGCCGACCGGGACGCGTTCATCAAGCAGCAGACCGGTCAGCTCGACGGGCTGCTCACGATGATCCAGATCCTGTTGGCCCTGGCCATCGTGATCGCCGTGCTCGGCATCATCAACACCCTGGCGCTGTCGGTGCTGGAGCGGACCCGCGAGTTGGGTCTGCTGCGGGCGATCGGCCTGCGCCGGGGCCAGACGATGGGCATGATCACCGTGGAGGCGGTGGTGATCTCCGTGTTCGGCGCGCTGCTCGGCGTGGCGGTCGGCACCGGCCTCGGCGCCGCCGTGGTCGAGGCACTCAAGGACGAGGGCATCACCGACCTGATCCTGCCCTGGGGGCAGATGGGTGTCTTCCTCGGTCTCGCCGCGATCATCGGGGTGGTGGCCGCTGTGCTGCCGGCCATCCGCGCGGCCCGGATCAACGTCCTGGGCGCGATCGCCCACGACTGATCGGCGCCACCGATGCCCCCGGTCGCCCAGCGCGATCGGGGGCATCGGCCGTCCCGGGCTGGCCGATTGGGCCGGCTACGCGTCGGCGGCGAGGGCGTTCGACAGGTTGCGGGGCCGGGGCGTTCTTCGCCGAACGCGCCTGACCCGCGCCAACCCGTCAGCCGGTCGCCGCGGCCCGGTCGGCCAGCAGCGCCGCGAGCAGCGCCAGGTCCACGCCGGTCAGGCTCTCCACCTGGTGTACGCCGGCAGTGCGCGCGAGCGCCACCTCCGCCGGTACGGCCAGCACCGCCGCGCCGGAGGCGAGCGCGCTGGCCACCCCGGTCGGCGAGTCCTCGATCGCCACGCACCGCTCGATCGGCACGCCCAGCAGCCGCGCCGCGGTCAGGTAGGGCTCGGGGTGCGGTTTGGCCGCGACGACCTCGTCGCCGGCGACCACCACGTCGAAGTTGTCCCGGCCCAGGGTGTCCAGGGCGATCTCGACCAGGGCCCGGCCACTGGAGGTCACCAGCGCGGTGGGGATTCCCGCCGCCCGGACCGCACCGAGCAGGGCGAACGCGCCCGGCCGCCAGCGCAGGCCGCTGCGGAACAGCTCCAGGATCCTGGCGTTGATCCACGCCGCGCTGAGCTGCGGGTCCCGCTCGGGCTGCCCCAGGTCGTCGTGCAGGATCCGCATCGACTCCGCCATGCTGGTGCCGATGATCGACCCGCGAGCGGCGGCGGAGAGCTCCCCGCCGTACTCCCGGGCGAGTTCCTCCAGCGCGACGTCCCACAGCTTCTCGCTGTCGACGAGCGTGCCGTCCATGTCGAAGAGCACGGCGGCGGGGTGGTGGCTGCTCAGCGGATCCTCCAGGGTCGTGGCCGACACCGGCGATCCTGCCAGGCCGGAACACCACCGGTGACCGCGATGGGCGCCGACGTGATCCGGGCAACCCGCTCAGCCCAGGTCGCAGGCCTCCAGCGAGCGCTCGTAGCCGCGGAAGAACGAGTCGGTGCGCTGCTCGGCGGTGCCGTGCGAGCCCTCCGCGAACCACGGCTGGTCCGGGTCGTCGCCGACGGCCGCCAGCCCCTCGCGGAACTCGTCGAGGTCACCTTCGGCCAGGGTCAGGGCCTTGGCGCGCACCGAGTCGCCGAGGAACGCACCGGCCATGCAGTCGGCCTGCAACTCCTGTTGGATGGTGAAGCTGTAGTTGATACCGAGGCGCACCTGGATGCCGTGGGCGTACTCGTGGCCGAGCAGGTAGAACACGAACGCGTCACCGACCTGGCGGAACGCCGCCACCGACCAGGCGACGTCGTACGCGATGAAATCGCCCTGCGAGCAGTAGACGGCGTTGTTGCGGGGCAGCGGCTGGCCCCCGCAGGACACCTCGCCCGCCCGTTGGTACGGGGTGATCCGCCGGATCTGTTGGAACCGCTGCCCGGACTCCTTGAACTGGGCCGCCCAGTACCGCTCGGCGATGGTCTGCGCGTCGGCGACGTCCTGCTCGAACTCCGCGACGCTGGTGGTGCTGTCAGCCCGGGTGGTGCTCGGCCCCGCAGGCGCCTGCGACACCTCCGGCGCCGGGCGTTCGCCCTCCGGCTCGGTCAGCCCACCTGCGGAGCAGGCGAGCGACACCAGTGCGGCGATCAGCAGGCCCGCCAACGGGCCTCGGGCGTCACGTCCCGACCGTGCCCCCACTGTGCCCTCCCCTGGCGTCGGTGCCGCGCTGCTGGCGCCGGTGCTGCGCTGCGCAGTACCCCGACGATACGACCGCCACGCCCACGCACCCGTTTCACGTGCGCGGGCCGCGGATGGTTCACCGCACCGGTGTCGTGCGGCCAGAATGACCCGGGGCGGGTGCATCCGTCCGGCGAGGAGGGTCGTCGTGCACGAGCTGGGCAGTCGCCTTCGGCGTCAGCCGGCCCCGCCGCACGTCGTGTGGCGTTCGCTGCGCGACCCGTACGAGGTCGGTAGCCGGCCCTGGCTGGAGCTACGTGACGACGAGGTGCCGCCGCGGGTGGTGGCGGGCTACGCGCCGGTACTGCTGATCTGGTCGTCGCTGTGGCCGCACCGGCCGCTGGACCGGATCCGTTTCGACCTGGCCGCCCACCCACCCGGCCCGGAATGCGCGCTGCGGTGGACGCTCACCACCGACGGAGAGGTGCCGAGCGAGAGCACACTCGGGTACCTCCGGCACCGGCTCAACTACCTGATCAACGACCGGCTCCGCCGCTCCTACGGCCAGTGACCCGTCAGCCGCTGGACTCACGGCCGCGCTGCCAGGTGTCGCCCTGGTCGCCGTGTCGCTCGGCCTCGTAGCGCTGTTGCCGGCCGCGGGCATCCCGACCGGCCGCCCCTTCGTCGCCGCCGACCTCGCGCACCCCGCGCCCCCGCCGAGCCACAACCCCGAACGCGGCAGCAGCCACCGCCGCAAAAACTCCAACCACGACCCAAACCACCGTCATACCAGCCAACCTAACCACCCCCCACCACCCACCCCCTTCCTCTCCCAACCCCCACACCTCCCCGTTGATCATGAAGTTATCGCCTTCGACGCCAGCACCTCCAGCCCAACACTGATCAGTTGCACTGAAGCCTAGAAACCACCCAGCGTGTCGGGGCAATAACTTCATGATCAACGGATCGAATCGGGTGAGATCGAATCGGGTGGGGTGGGGTGGGGTGGGGTGACCGCTGGTCGGAGCTACTCCGCTACGTAGACACCAGAGCCGGGCACGCCTACGACCAGACCGCGCGCCTTGAGTGTGTCGACTGCTCGGGCGACCGTCCGCCTTGCCGACCCGTACTCCTCGGCCAGCGCATCGTAGGTCGGCAAGCGCGACCCGCGCGGAAACTCCCCGGTACCGATGCGGCGGGCCAGGTCGTCTGTGATCTCTCGCGCAGAGTGCGGGATGGGCACGGGCGCCATGGTGCCGTCTACCCGGACGGGCACTGTTGACACGCCTGGCACTGGTTGCCCTGATTGCACTACTGGCACTAGATTGCGAGGGGCAAGGCGTGGCCCGTGGTGGACAGCGAGTCGGTGCGAGCCGCTGCCGATTGATGGGGCGTCCCGACCCCTGGCAAGGGGCGGGGCGCCCCGCCCCTTGCCGTACGGAGGTGGTTGCCGATGCTGTCCGAAGAAAAGCCGATGCAGGTACCAGTCAATGTCGATGTGTGGCGGTGGCCGGTCCGGACCGACCGGATCGAGTGCGGCGAATGTGGTGACGCGCTGCCGGTCGAGCGGTTCACGGCGCTGCACGAGCTGGCCGAGGTGCTGGGCCAGCACACGTCGCGCTGTCGCGTCTTCTCCTGAGACGACCCCCGGCACCGGCTCGGCGCCGTGCCGGTCGCTGCGGTTGCCACGGCGGCGGGCAGGGTGGCCGAGGAGCAACGCCGAGCACGCGCCAAGCGGCCGCAGGCGGGAGTACAAGCTGGGCTCCACCGACACCTGGTCGCGAACTGCACCTGGTCGCGAGCTGTGTTTGATCAGGCGGCCGTTCCAACGTTGCGCCTGGGGCGCGCGGCGGTGCCGGTAGGGCGATCCAGGCGCGGACGGGTGGGTGCGGCGAAGCATGGTCACATTCCGTTCGTGACGGCGTATTCGGTGAGGGCCGCGCGGGTGGTGCTGGCGTTGTCGCCGAGTGGGTCGCTGCCGGACCAGGCAACGCGTAGGCCGGCGCGTTGGCGGGTCTGGCTCTGCTCGCCGTCCTGGCCGACGACGCCCGGCTCGCCGACGATCCCCGACTGCCCGCCGTTCGCGCCCACCTGTGGAAGCAGGTCGGTGAACGGGTCGCGGCGCGGGAGGCGTACCGGATGGCGGCGACGTGCTCGACGAACCTGGCACAGCAGCGCTACCTGAACGCCCGCGCGGACCGCCTGGCGGACACCCCGGGGTGACGAGAGTCGGTGACGGCGGGGTCAGGGGGTGGCGGCCAGGAAGACGAAGGCGGCCAGCAACACCAGGTGTACGCCACCCTGGAGGACGTTGGCCCGGCCCGGCACGACGGTCAGCACCGCTGTCACCGCGGTCAGCGCGAGCAGGGCGAGCTGGGTGCCGCCGAGGCCGAGCAGCAGGGGGCCGTCCAACCAGATCGAGGCGATGGCGATGGCCGGGATGGTCAGGCCGATGCTGGCCATCGCGGAGCCGAGGGCGAGGTTCAGGCTGATCTGGACGCGGTCGCGGCGCGCGGCGCGGGCGGCGGCGAGGGTCTCCGGCAGCAGCACCAGCAGGGCGATGATCACACCGACGAACGCGTGCGGCAGGTTCGCGGCCGCGACACCGGCCTCAATGGTCGGCGAGACGGTCTTCGCGTCGCCCACCACGGCGACCAACGCCACCAGCAGCAGCCCCAGGCTGATCAGCGCCGCGCGGGTCGTCGGCGGTTTGGCGTGCTCCTCGGCGTCGATCACCCGGCCCTGGCTGTCGACCGGCAGGAAGTAGTCGCGGTGCCGGCCGGTCTGCACGAGCACGAACAGCCCGTACAGGGCCAGCGAGGCGACGGCGGCGAAGGTGAGCTGGGCCGGGCTGAACTCCGGGCCGGGCCGGGCCGTGGTGAAGGTCGGGATGACCAGACTCAGCGTGGCCAGGGTGACCACGGTGGCCAGCGCACCGCCGGTGCCCTCCGGGTTGAACACGGCGACGCGCCGGCGCAGCGCCCCGAGCAGCAGCGACAGGCCGAGGATGCCGTTACAGGTGATCATGACAGCGGCGAACACTGTGTCGCGGGCGAGCGACTGGGTCTTCTCCGGCCCGCTGATCATCAGCGTGACGATGAGGGCGACCTCGATCACGGTGACCGCGACGGCGAGCACCAGCGACCCGTACGGCTCCCCCACCCGGTGGGCGACCACCTCCGCGTGGTGCACGGCCGCCAGCACCGCACCTCCCAGCAGCACCGCGACCACCACGATGATCGGGCCGGGCAGGTTCCGCCCCCAGGTGACGATCAGCACCAGCACGGCGAGCACGGGTACGGCGACGGTCCAGTCGGTCATCCGGGAGCGAAGCAGGGTGGCCATGCCGTACAGAGTGCCAGGCCAGCTGATCATGTGCCCACCATCGACGCAGCCGGGCCACCCTATCTACCGCCTCGACCCCGGCCCGCTCGCCCCGCTGGCCGACTGGCTGGCCGGGCTCGCCACCGCCGACCGGTGGGAGCGGCACCTCGACGCGCTGGAAACCGAGATCTACCGCACCCGCCGTGAGCGCCGCGCTCGCGGCCCGGTGGAGCACCGAAGGGAGCACACGGCATGACCCGCACACCCGCCGGACGCCTGTTTCGCACCGCCACCGGCCACGATCTCGTCCTCACCCGGACCTTCCGCGCCCCGGCGGCCGACGTCTGGGCCAGCCTGACCGAGTCGGAACGCACGGCCCGCTGGTTCGGCCCGTGGGAGGGCGACGCCACGCCCGGACGGACCATCCGGGTCCAGACGGCGTACGAGGAGGAGCAGCCCTGGTGTGAGGTCCACATCGACGCGTGCGAGCCCCGGCGACGCCCCGCCATGCAGCCCTACTACCAGGGGCTGGCGACCGACGAGGCCAGGCCCTAGGGGCCGGTCTCGCGCCGCAGCTTGGCGAACTCGGCGGTCAACGCCGGCAGCGGAAAGTGCGCGTTCAGGCCGCTGGGGTTGGGCAGCACCCACACCCGGGCCGGGCCCAGCCGATCCGGCTGCGGACCCAGCCCGGCCTTCGGTCGGACAAAGGCGATCCGGTACGCGGTCACCCCGAGAATCGCCACCCAGCGCGGCCGGTAGCGCTCGGCCTTCACCGCCAACCCGGTGACCCCGGCCACCAACTCCGCCGAGGTCAGCTCGTCCGCGCGGGCGGTGGCGCGGTTGCTCAGGCTGGTGATGCCCAAGCCCTGGCGCAGCAACTCGTCGGATTCCCACGGGTGCAACTCCCGGTCGGTGAAACCGCCGCCGTGCAGAGCCGGCCAGAACCGGCTGCCCCTGCGGGCGAAGGGCAGCCCCACGGCGGCGGAGTAGAGACCCGGATTGAAGCCACAGAACAGCACCCGCAGGCCGGGGCCGATCACGTCGGCCAGGCCCCGCCCGGCCGCTGCCGCCACCTCCTGCGGGGTCGGCCGCCGAAACGGCCCCGACCGCTGCGCGTCCACCCCATCAATCCTGCCGTACGCGCGGGCACCGGACCCGGCGCACGCCGACGATCACGACTTGGCACCCTCAACGGATGCAGTCAGCCGACCACCTCGCCGCCAGCCGCTACGCCCGGATGCGCTGGAACACGCCACTGGCACCGGAGCACGCGGCGTTGCTGCTGCAGCGACTCGATGTCCGCCCCGGCGCGCGCGTACTCGATCTCGGTTGCGGTTGGGGTGAGCTGCTGCTGCGGGCGGTCGCCGCCGGGGGCGTGTCCGGCCCGGTCGCGACGCGGGGCGTCGGCGTCGACACCGACGGCGCCGCCCTCGACCGGGGGCGGCGGCTGGCAGCGGATCGGTCGCTGAACCGACACGTCGCCTTCGTCAAGGGCGAGGTGGCGGCCTGGCAGGAGCCGGCCGACCGGGTCCTCTGCATCGGATCGGCGCACGCCTTCGGCGGCACCCGGGCCGCGCTCGACGCGCTCGCCACCGTGGTCCGACCCGGTGGCCGGCTCCTGTTCGGTGACGCGTACTGGGACCGCCCCCCGACACCGGAGGTCGAGCAGATCTTCGGCCGGGCGGTGGTGTCCCTTCCGGAGCTGGTCGAGGCCGCCCGGGAGCGCGGCTGGCGGGTGCTGCACCTGAGTACCGCCGACCAACGGGAGTGGGACGACTTCGAGTCCACCTGGCTCGCGGGCCGCCAGGAGTGGCTGCTGGCGTACCCGGAGGATCCCCGCGCGGCCGACGTCCGCACGCAGCTCGACGACCGGTTGCGCCAGTACGTCGGCGGCTACCGGGGCATCCTCGGCCTCGCCTACCTCGTCCTCGGTCGCTGACGGCTGGCGCTCGGGGCTCCGCTGGACCGCGACCGCCTCGACTGGCGGGCGGTCGAACCGGACCCGGTGCGCCGTCGGCGTTTTGCCCACCGGGCGCACCGGCGTGCGGAAGAGTGGCAGGCGAGAGCTGTCGTCGACGACCCAGCGGTGGCCCGGCGTCGCCCCGCCCGCGGAGGTTTCAGATGAGCGACATGTCCCCGGCCACGCCCGCGCGCAACGTCGTGCTGGTCCACGGCGCGTACGCCGACGGCTCCTCCTGGTCCGACGTCATCCCCCTCCTGCAGCGGGCCGGGCTGACCGTCACCGCGGTGCAGAATCCGCTGACCTCCCTGGCCGACGACGTCGCCGCCACCAACCGTGCCCTCGACCGCCAGGACGGGCCGACGGTGCTGGTGGGCCACTCCTGGGCCGGCACGGTCATCAGCGACGCCGGCAACCATCCGAGGGTCACCGCCCTGGTCTACGTGGCGGCTCGCGCGCCGGACGCCGGTGAGGACTTCACCGCGCTCGCGGCGAAGTACCCCACGCCGCCGGCGAACGCCGGTCTCGTGCATTACGACGGGTACGCACAACTCAGCGAGAGCGCTTTCCTGGCCGACTTCGCCGGTGGGGTGGAGGAGACCCGCGCCCGCGCCCTCTACGCGGTGCAGGGGCCCATCGCCGGGGACCTGTTCCAGGGCCGCACGACGGCAGCCGCCTGGCGGGACCGGCCCTGCTACTACTCGATCTCCACGCAGGATCGCACGAGCGCTCCGGAGCTGGAACGGTTCCTCGCCGATCGGATGAACGCGACGACGATCGAGGTCGAATCATCGCATCTTGCCATGGTCACCCATCCCGAGACGATCGCCGATCTCATCCTTATGGCGACCCGGGGAACTCGTGATCGCACGTCCAACGGCCGAGGCTGACCGCCCGAGCCGCAGCGGGGTTGGTGGGTAAACCAGCAGCGCCGCGCGTTGTACCGCGCGACGTTCCCGTCTTAGTGGGTGGACCTGCCGCCGGGCACGCGGCGTGCCGCACCGCCTGCGCCGGCCGCGCCACCGGGCACCCGGCCCAGAGCAGGTGGGCTTGACGAGGGCCAGACATCGGAGGTTTACTGCGTCAGCGATACCAGTCGATACAATCTGATCGTCCACAGTGTCGGTCGGGGTGACCGACTGGCGCAGCGCCCCATCCCCCACCACCCCCGCACCACCTCAGCCGAGCATCGGCGGCCCGGCTTCCGCACCACCGCCACTGCGGCCCCGGCCTGCCCCCGTGCACAGCCTGAGGTCGACGCTCAGCAGAGGAGCAAGACCATGCGTTCCCGTCCCCGTTTGTTGGCCTTCGTCATCGGCCTGGCCGTGTTGATGGCCAGCCTGCTGGTCCTTCCCACACCATCCTCGGCCGCAGCGCTGACCAAGGTCCTGGTGTTCAGCAAGACCGCCGGCTTCCGCCACTCGGCCATCCCCAACGGCATCGCCGCGATCCAGCAGCTCGGCTCGGCCAACGGCTTCACCGTCACCGCGACCGAGGATTCCGGTCAGTTCACCACCTCCAACCTGGCCCAGTACCAGGCGGTGGTCTTCATGTCGACGACCGGCGACGTCCTCAACTCCAGCCAGCAGACGGCCTTCGAGTCGTACATCGCCGCCGGCGGCGGCTACGTCGGCGTGCACGCCGCGGCCGACACCGAGTACAGCTGGCCGTGGTACGGCCAGTTGGTCGGCGCGTGGTTCGACTCGCACCCGGCGATCCAGACCGCGACCGTGAAGATCGAGGACCGGAGCAACCCGTCGACCGCGCACCTCGGCGCCACCTGGGTCCGCTCCGACGAGTGGTACAACTACCGCACCAACCCCCGGTCCAGCGCACGGGTCCTCGCCAGCCTCGACGAGTCGTCCTACAGCGGCGGCAACATGAACGGCGACCACCCGATCACGTGGTGCAAGGCGTTCGGCGGCGGTCGGGCCTGGTACACGGGTCTCGGGCACACCGAGGCGTCGTACACCGACCCGAACTTCACCCGGATGCTGCTCGGTGGCCTCCAGGTCGCCGCGGGTTCGGTGAGCGCCAACTGCTCGCCGGGGACGTCGCCGACCACCGCGCCGCCGACGACGGCCCCGCCGACCACCGCGCCGCCGACCACCGCGCCGCCGACGACGGCCCCGCCGACCACCGCGCCGCCGACCACCCCGCCGCCCGCCGCCACCGGCTCCACCCTGCGGGCCCGCGCCAACAACCAGTACGTGAGCGCGCCCAACGCCACCACCGCGCTGATCGCCAACAAGAGCTCCGCCGGGACCAGCGAGCGGTTCGAACTGGTCAACCTCGCCAACGGCAACGTCGCGCTGCGCGCCAAGAGCAACGGGCAGTTCGTCGCGGCGGAGAACGCCGGGGCCGCCGCACTGATCGCCAACCGGGCCACCGCCGGTGCCTGGGAGACGTTCCAGCTCATCCGCAACTCCGACGGCACGGTGAGCCTGCGGGCCAACGTGAACAGCCGGTACGTGGCCGCCGACAACGGGGGCGCCTCGCCGCTGATCGCCAACCGGACCTCCATCGGTCAGTGGGAGAAGTTCGACCTCGTCACCAACTGAGCGCGCCGCGGCTCGCTCGTCACCACCCCCACCTGGTCGTGGTGCGCCCCCGCGCGCCCGTCCCCCGGTCGTCGAGAAAGGACGATCATGCTTTCGAACCCCCGGCGCTGGTCCCGGGCACTCGTCGCGGCGGTCACCACCGTCGCGAGTGTGGCCCTGGCCGTGGCCGCACCCTCCACCGCCGCCCAGGCGGTGGTGATCCCCGCCAGCGATTACCAGCAGGTCAAACTTGCCACCGGCTCGGCTGAGCTGGGTGAGGCCATGTCCCTGGCCGTGCTGCCCAACCGTTCGGTGCTGCACACCGCGCGCAACGGCGTCCTGCGGGTCACCGACGTGGCCGGCAACACCAAGGTCTCCGGCACCCTGTCGGTCTACACGCACGACGAGGAGGGGTTGCAGGGCGTCGCCGTCGACCCCAACTTCGCCACCAACCGGTGGATCTACCTGTACTACTCGCCCACGTTGAGCACCCCGTCCGGGGACGCCCCCACCACCGGCTCACAGTCCGACTGGGACCGGTGGAAGGGACACCTGCGGCTGTCCCGGTTCACCCTCAACAGCGACGACACGCTCAACCTGAGCACTGAGAAGATCGTGCTCCAGGTCGCCAACGACCGTGGGCAGTGCTGCCACGTCGGCGGTGACCTGGACTTCGACGCCGCTGGCAACCTGTACCTGACCACCGGCGACGACAGCAACCCGTTCGAGTCGTCCGGCTACGCGCCGATCGACGAGCGGACCAACCGCAACCCGCAGTTCGACGCCCAGCGCTCAGCGGGCAACACCAACGACCTGCGGGGCAAGCTGCTGCGGATCAAGCCGCAGGCGGACGGGACGTACACGATCCCGTCGGGCAACCTGTTCGCGTCCGGCACGGCGAACACCCGTCCCGAGATCTACGCGATGGGTCTGCGCAACCCGTTCCGGATGAGCGTCGACAAGGCAACCGGCGTCGTCTACCTCGGCGACTACGGCCCCGACTCCGGGTCCACGAACTCCAGCCGTGGCCCCTCCGGTCAGGTCGAGTTCAACCGCATCACGGCGCCCGGCAACTTCGGCTGGCCGTACTGCACCGGCAGCAACACGAGCACCGAAACATACAATGAATACACCTTCCCGTCCGGGCCGTCGCAGTCGAAGTACAACTGCGCCGGCGGGCCGACAAACAACTCGTTCCGCAACACCGGGCTCGGCACGCTGCCCGCGGCGAAGCCGGCCTGGATCAAGTACGCCGGCGACTCCGGTTCACCGTCGGAGTTCGGCAGCGGCTCCGAGTCGCCGATGGCGGGGCCGGTCTATCGGTACGACGCCTCGCTGAACTCCAGCATCAAGTTCCCGCAGTCGCTCAACGGCCAGTTCTTCGCCGGCGAGTACGGCCGCCGCTGGATCAAGCCCATCGCGATCAACTCCGACGGCTCCCGCGGGGAGATCTCCAGCTTCCCGTGGAGCGGCACGCAGGTCATGGACATGGCCTTCGGCCCGGACGGCGCGCTCTACGTGCTGGACTACGGCACCGGCTCGAACAACCAGGCGCTGTTCCGGATCGAGTACATCGGTGGAGGCAACCGCAACCCGATCGCTGTCGCCTCGGCCAACCCCACCTCGGGTGCCAACCCGCTGACTGTCAACTTCTCGTCGTCCGGCAGCTCCGACCCGGAGGGCGGGGCGCTGAGCTACCTGTGGACGTTCGGCGACGGCACCACGTCGACGGCGGCCAACCCCACGAAGACGTACACCACCAACGGCACCTTCTCCCCCACCCTGAAGGTCACCGACCCGACCGGCCTGTCCGGCACGGCGAGCCTGGTCATCACAGTGGGCAACACGGCACCGACGGTGACGCTCACCTCGCCCACCGACGGACAGCTGTTCAGCTTCGGTGACACAGTGTCGTACCAGATCTCGGTGAGCGACCCGCAGGACGGCACTATCGACTGCTCCAAGGTGAGCCTGACGTACGCGCTGGGCCACGACAGCCACGCCCACCAGATCACCTCGAAGACCGGGTGCAGCGGCTCGATCACCGTCCCGACCGACGGTGAGCACGACTCGGCGGCCAACATCTACGGGGTCTTCGACGCCGCCTACACCGACAACGGCGGACTGACCACGCACAGCATCAAGACCCTGCAACCGAAGCACCGCCAGGGTGAGCACTTCGGCGCCCAGTCCGGCGTCCAGGCCACCGACCACACCAGCGCCGAGGGTGGTCGTACCGCCGGGTTCATCGAGAACAACGACTGGATCTCGTACCAGCCGTACAACCTGGCCAATGCCAACCGCATCACCGTGCGGGCGTCGTCGGCCGGCGCCGGTGGCACGATCGAGGTCCGGGCCGGTTCGGCCACCGGCAGCCTGCTGGGCACCGTCACGGTGCCGGTCACCGGCAACTGGGAAACCTTCGTCGATTCGTCCGCCACGATCAGCAACCCGCCGAGCGCGTCGACCACGCTGTACCTGGTGTTCAAGGGCGGGTCGGGCTACCTGTTCGATGTCGACGCGTTCACCTTCACCACCGGCACCGGTGGCAGCACGCCGGTGAGCACCCTGCGGGCGCAGATCAACAGCCAGTACGTGTCGGCGGTCGGCAGCACCGCGTTGATCGCCAACAAGGCCAGCGTCGGCAGCACCGAGCAGTTCGACCGGGTGGACGCCGGCAACGGCAACATCGCGCTGCGGTCGCGCGCCAACGGGCTCTATGTCTCGGCCGCGAACGCGGGCGCCAACCCGTTGGTCGCCAACGCCACGTCGATCGGATCGTGGGAGACGTTCCAACTCATCACCAACACGGATGGGACGGTGAGCCTGCGCGCCACGGTCAACAACCAGATCGTGTGCGCCGAGAACGCCGGGGCCGGTTCCCTGATCGCCAACCGTACGTCGGTGGGGGCTTGGGAGAGGTTCATCCTGACCACCGGCTGAGCGGTGGTGCCCGGCCTGGTCGGCGGCCGGGCCGCCGAACGGAGGGAGTCCGGGGCGGGCGGTGAAAATCGCCCGCCCCGGTTCTCGTGGCCGTTGAGCCCGTGGACCTAGTAGTGCGTTGTCAGGTCGGTGTGTCGCCGCGACAGCCACACCCAGGTCGATCCGCGTGCGGGTCCGTAGGCGCTGATTCTCCGGGTTGCGAAAGCCGTGGGCGTCGGCCGGATCGAGCACGGAACCCTCGCTATGAGCAGTCGCAGAACGCGGTCGCCTGGACGATGCCCGCGACTTTCACGGTGACCGTCGGCGTCTCCGCGACGAGTCCGACGGCCTTCGCCATGTCGTCGGACCAGACAATGAGGTCATCGGGTCCGGGCGTCGCCCGGATGGCGGACGTCGTGAGAATCGCCTTGATCTGAAACGTAGCATTGACGGGCGGCTTTTGAACGTACGCCAGAGCGACCCAGTCTCCACCCGGGACCTCTTTCGTGGAATCCCACTGGACGTAGTACCGCGGCGCGTCTCCGGGGCAGCATTCGCGCGCGATCAACACATACGAATGCAGCCCGGTCGCAGCGCGCGTCCTGCCGCGCACCTCGATGGCGCAGGCGTCTTTCACGCACTCCACGGTTGCGCCACCTGTTGACGTTGGCGTGAGGATCATGACAGGCGGTGGAGGGCTGGGCGACGGCGCCGACGCCGGGGGCGCGGACGCCGGGAGGCGGTCGGACTCGGCAGACCTGTCCGACAGAAGATTCGGCAGGCCGACGGCGAGCGCCACGATCACCCCGGCAGCGGTAGAGACTCCGACCACGGCTTCCCACAGCCGCGACGGAGAGCGGGGTTGCCGCCCTTCGCCACCTCCTATGGCCGGGGGCGACGCGTCTTTGTCGGAGACATCATCTGAGCTGCCAGGTGGAGTACTCTCCTGGGCCTCTTCCTCGTTCACCCCATATCCCCCCACACCATCTCAACGGTCGTCGCCAGAATATCGTGAATTCCACTATCGGCGATGGGGTCAATTGTTGGCTCGTCGAAGTGGAGCAGGGTTCGTGGCTGAAGCCGACCCGAGTGTGAAGGGTTCTGTGGCCCATCGTGGTCATCTGAGTGTCTGGGTCGGATAGTCACAGATAAACAGCTGCGGGCATGGTCGACGATACGACTCGGCTGCTGGGCCGCTGGCACTGCCCGACGACCCTCCGCCGCCACCGTGGGCACCTCAACCCGCGCAACGTCGAAAAGCCCTTATGACGGACGGCCTAGGATTCCGCGGGCACCCCTGCCTCGAGTTGACCGATCATCGGTGCGAGCAGGTCGTTGAGCTCCCGAGCCAGCACCACGGTGGCTCGGCGGGCCGTGGTCGCGACGTCGTCATCCGGGCCCGGCGGGGCCGGCGGCAGATCGTCGAGCGGCACGGGCGCCTCGACCTGGAGCATCGCCCGCAGGTGCGGGCTGCGCGTCTGATCCTGCTCCGTCGGGGTCGTGTACTGGCCGAACAGCTGGGGCCAGTCTCGCCAGCCGCGGTCGCGCTGCCACTGTCTGGTCCAGGTGAGTTCGGCCGGCCAGCGGGAGATCACTGTCACCGCGCCGACCATGCTGCCGTCCCACGGGCTTCTCGCGCAGGTCGCCGAGACGATGCGCCGATGCCAGCGGACGAAGCCGGGCGACAGCTCGATGGCGACCCGCCAGGCTGTCGCCGCGAACCCGACCGGCGAGATGTCCCCCCAGCTGTCGGCGAAGTCGTCGATCCGCCTGTACACCTCGGCCTCGTACCGGCCGCGTCCGTCGCTGCCGTGCTCGCGGTCGAACTGTTCGTCCAGCCAGAAGGCCCGTGGTTCCGGCATGCTAGTCCCCGTTTCCCGACGATGATGTCCAGCACCTCGAACCTATGCCAGGTGCCGGCGCGGAGGGTCCCCTCGCCGCCCCTACCCCACCAGGATGCAGAACGGGTGACCCGCCGGGTCGGCGTACACGCGCAGCGGTTCGACGGGATCCTCGACGCGGTCGTAGCGCAGCCGGCCACCGAGGCGCAGGACGCGAACGTGTTGGACCAACAGCTCCTCGACGGACTCGACGGTGAGGTCGAGGTGCAGTTGCGCAGGCACGTCGTCGCTCGGCCAGGTCGCCTCCGGTAGGTGATCCACCTGCCGGAACGCGAGCTGGGCGCCGCCGTCGGGGGACCTCAGCACCAGCCAGTCACGTCCACGCTCGTCGTCCTGACCGGCCGCCGAGGGCTCGTCGCCGGGCCGGTAGACGTAGCCGAGCAGGTGGCGGTAGAACTCTGCCAACACCCGCGCGTCGGTGCCGTCCAGCACCACCGAACCCAGTCGGGGGACGCTCTCCTGATCAGCCATCCTCGATCCACCTCCGGCTGCCCATTGTCGCCGCACCTCGCTCCGGTCGCACCTCGCGCCCCGCGTCCACACCGGTGCGTCGCGCAGTCAGGCACCCGTCAGGTAACGCAAGCGACACGACCACTACGGATCGAAGGGGGCCACCTGGCGTGGGCGGCGCGACGGCGGAGCGGACCGCCTCCGGGAGGTCTCGTGCGCAGGAACATCGGAATCGCCTCGTTGGGCATCATGCTGCTGGCCAGTGTCACCGTCGCGCAGGCCCCGGCCCGGGCCGGCACCACCGCGGCGCGCGGATCCGCGACGGTGGCCGCAGGGCGCGCCACCATCAACGGACGGCCGTCGACCGACGCGGCCACCGCGGCGTTGGCGGGCAACGCCTACTGGACGCCTGGGCGTATGCGGGCGGCACGACCCGCTCCCATGCCGGACGGGGTCGACGCCCCCGACGGGAGGTTGCCGACCGGGCGGTGAACGCCCCACCCGGGGTAGGGCCGGTCTTCTTCACCCACAACGACGAGGACTTCTTCTGCTCCGGCGCGACCATCAACAACCCGCAGGCGAACCTGGTGTCCACCGCCGGGCACTGTTTGCATCCCGGTGACGGCGGGTCCGTCTGGTTCGACAATTGGGCGTACGCGTCGGAGTTCACCAACGGCGTGGCATCGCACGGCCTCTGGTTCGCCAAGGAGTTCACCTCTGTCGAGGGGTGGGTCGACTGAAGTTACCTCTGGTGGGACTTCGCGTTCGTCAGCATGCACCCGCTCAACGGCAACCGGCTCGTGCACGTCACCGGCGGGCAGTGGCTCAGCGTCAACAAGTCCGAGTCCCTGCTGGCGATGCTGCTCGGCTACCCGGCGGAGCCACCGTTCGACGGCAAGTCGCAGTTCTTCGCCCAGGGCAACATCAAGGCCACCGGGGTGCAGCGGGGCAAGTTGACGGACTGCCCGCTCAACCGTGGTGCCAGCGGGGGGGCCCTTCCTGCGGGCCTGGAACAACAACCTGCGGTTCGGATACGTCAACTCGGTGATGTCGTACACGTTCGCCGGCAACATGTACGGCCCGGCCCCTACTTCGACGACGACGTCCTGGACATCTACAACGTGGCGAAGAACAAGCAGTGACCGGCCCGGCGGTGGTCGTGGGTTGACAAGGGCAGGGCTCCGGAATGGACGATGTGCCGTGCGGATTCTCGTGGTGGGTGGCAGTGGCCTGATCGGCGCTCATGTCGTGGACGTGCTGCGCGAGCGCGGCCATGCCACCACCACTGTGGCGCGGACCGCCCAGCCGGGGGTCGATCACCGGCTCGATGTCGGGTCCGCCTCGATCGACGAGCTGCGGTCGTTGCTCGCCGGCCACGACGGTGTCGTGTACGCCACCCGCACCGACGAGCAGCGGCCGCTGCCCAAGCCGATCTACCCGGCGTTCCGCCGCGACAACGTCGAACCGGTGGTACGCCTGTGCACCGCCGCCCGCCTGGAGGGTCTCACCCGCGCGGTCGTGCTGGGGTCGTACTACACCTATTTCGACAGGCTGCATCCGCAGTGGCGGCTCGCCGAGCGGCACACGTACATCCGGTGCCGCATCGAGCAGGCCCGGGAGGGGCGGGCAGCAGCCGGTCCGGACCTGCCGGTCGCCGTCCTCGAACTGCCCTTCGTCTTCGGTCGGGCCGGTGACCGGCTGCCGAACTGGGCCGGGCCGCTGGACCGGTGGGCGCGGTCGCGTACCCCGCTGGTCGCGCCGACCGGCGGGAGCGCCGCGGCCTCGGCGCGCAGCGTGGCCGAGGTCGCGGCGGACGCTCTGGAGCAGGCCAGCGGCGCGGACATTCCGGTCGCCGACGAGAACCTCACCTGGCCCGACATGATCGGGCGCATCGCGGAGGCGGTCGGCCGACGCCGCCGGGTCACCCGACTGCCGGCCGGCGCGGCAAGGGCCGCCCTGCGACTCGGCGGCGCGTTGCAGGGCCTCGGGGGCAAGGAGTCCGGCATCAACCCCACCTACCTCGCCGAACTGCTGCTCACCGACCTGTTCGTCGAGCCGACGACCGGCCGGCCACTGGACTCCGCGCTGCGCGAGACCTTCCCCGCCTAGCTAGCTTCCGGATGCCGGTGGTCGCGCGAGGTACGCCGTCTTGGCGTCGGCCGAGAACCCGCAGGCGCGGTAGAAGGCGTGCGTCGCGGGGTTGCGCGACCCGGTCATCAGCATCGCCTTGTAGCAGCCCGCGTCCCAGGCCGCCTGGAGTGTGCCGGCCATGATCTGCCGGCCGAGCCCGGTGCCGCGCCGCGATTCGTCGACGACCACGTTCTCGATGACCGCGTAGGGCGATGCGGACCGGCTGATGTTGGGGATCAGGTTGAGGTACGTTGTGGCGACGACGACCCCGTCCAGTTCGAGGACGAACAGACGCAGCCCTGGTGTGCCCATGATCTGCTGGAAGGCCGCCTCGTCGGAGCCGTCGTCGAGCACCGGATCGTCCGGGTTCAGTTGCCGGTAGAGGCGGATGATCTGCGCGAAGTCATCAGGCCGGGCCGCACGGAACATGCCCTGAGCGTAACCAGGAAGCCAGGCGCTGCCTCCGCGCGGCCTGCGCCGCTAACGGTAGCCGCGTCTCACACCGCGACACACCATGGTGACCGTCGACGGGGGCACCCTGGTCGCCTGAGCCCGTCCGCCGACAGGGCAGTCTGTCAGCGGCGGCGGGGTCTGGACGTGTGGCAGGGTGTGGCGGTGCATCACGTCGACATCCGTGCCGCCACCGCGACCGATCACCCGTTCCTGGTCGACATGCTGATGGAGGCCGTGAACTGGCTGCCGGAACGCAACTGGTCTCGCGAGCGGATCCTGGCTGACCGCGCGCTGGCGCACTATGTCACCGGGTGGATGCGGCCCGACGACATCGGGGTGGTCGCGGTGGAGCCGGTCGGTCAGCCGGTCGGCGCGGCCTGGTTGCGGCACCTGAGCGCCGCTGATCCGGGTTACGGGTATGTGAGCGACGAAGTGCCGGAGCTGACCATCGGCGTGGTGGAGTCGTGGCGCAGCCGGGGTGTGGGCCGGATGCTGCTGCGCGCCGTCCTGGACGCCGCGCGCGCACGCGGCATCCATCGGGTGTCGCTGAGCGTGGAGCGGGCGAACTTCGCCGCGGGGTTCTACGCCGCCGAAGGGTTCCGCACAGTCGAGTCGTTCGAGAACGCGGACACGATGATCGCCGAAATGCGGGCCTGACCCGCGCTGCGCTGGCCCTCAACTGAGCTGTTCGGCCAGTCCGACGATGATGCCCTCCGGGCCGCGGACATAGCAGAGCCGGTAGATGTTCTCGTACTGCGTCAGCTCACCGACGAGTTCGGCCCCATGCGTACGCAGGCGGGCGATGACGTCCTCGACGTCGTCGACGGCGAACATGATGCGACGAATGCCCAGCGTGTTCGCCGGGGCGTCCTTCGGCTCGGCCCTGATCGCCTCCGGCGTGTGGAACATCGCCAGCTCGACCTTGCCGTGGCCGTCCGGCGTCCGCAGCATCGCGACCTCCTGCCGAACGTCATCGATCCCGATTACCTGCTCCACCCACCGCCCCTCGACGGGCCCCCTGCCCTCCACCTCCATGCCGAGTTCGACGAAGAACGCGATGACCGCGTCAAGGTCGTCGACCACGATGAGGACGTTGTCCATCCGCTGGATCGCCATGCTGGAACTCCCTGGGTCTGGTGCGGTGCTGTTGCCGCATCCGCCCCTGGGACGGAGCCGCCCCGCCGTTCTCGACATCCGCATGCGACACCGGATCGCAGGCATTTTCCCACGCACACACCGCGCGGCATCCACCTGTCGTGCGGACCGGCGGTTCATGCCCCGGTTCCGCAGCGACAACGAAGCCCGGCGCCATTCCAGGTTGCCGGGCTTGTCGTGATGGTGGATTAGGCTGCCCGCCACCGCTTCTTGGCATCCGTCGCGGTGGTCGTGCACACCATCGGCTTACCAGTTTTCGTCACCCCACGCGCCCCCTGCTTCGAGCAGAACGAGCCGGGATGCACCGTCGACACCGGAGGCGGTTTCGGTTTCGCGGTGGTCGGCTTCGGCTTCGGCGCCGCCGTCGTCGACTTCGGCTTCGGTGCCGCCGTCGTCGATTTGGGCTTCGGCTTGGTGGTCGTCGGCTTGGCGACCGGACGCGACGTCGGCGTACCAGTGGTGCGCTGCGGACCGGGTGCCGGGCTCAGCGAAGGCGACGGGGTGGCGGACGCCTGGGCACCCGGAGCAGGACTGGCGGTGGCGGTCGCGTTGTCGACAATACGGTCGCCGACAGTCGAAGCGGTCGCAGTAGCTACCGCGACGGATTTCTTGTCGCTGTCATTGTCGGTGAGCGCCCCAATGGTGCCGACGCCGCAGCACAACAAGACGGAAATGGCGGCGGCGATACCGACGGCACCGAGATTCCCGATCTTCTTCTTCGCAGGGTAGGTGGTCACCCCCCGGAGTCTGCGGGAGGGGATTGTGCGCAGACACCACTGAACGGGGACAGTTGGAACCCCAACGACACAAGGGGCGGGCTACCGCAGGATCACGGTCGTAGCCCGATTGTCGACGTCCACCGGCTGGCCGTACCAGAAATTCCGGGAATCAGCAGACCGTGTGCGCCGAAATGGTCTAACGCATTGGCCACTCGCGGTGGCGGCGCGGTGGCGGTTGGCCGTGATTCGCGGCGCACTGTGCCCGTACACGCACGACCTCACGCGAGCGGTGCCGCCGTCTTCCATGGAAACTGGTGGTCAGGCTCGTCGCGGTGCTCCAGAACGCCCGCCTTCACCAACGCGTGCAGCATCTCGAAGAGCGCCTCACCGACCGGAATGTCCGACCAGAAAACCCACTTGACCTGCAAAAACGTGCGATCCGTGAACAGGCCCACCGTCCTGCCCAACTCATACTGGGCGCCGTCCACGTCCGTCCACTCAGCGAGAGCCGGCGGTGCTGACGAGTAATTCCTAACCCTGGCTCGGGCTGTGGACGCAGCCGGCGGCCGGCGGTAACCGTCGGTCACCTCGGTGGGGGCGGATGCGGTAGTGAGCGGTATACCTCTGAGTCATATTCATACCTCAGAGGTATACCGCTCAACAGCACATCACATGGTCGGCCAGCCACAGCGGTTGGCGAGCGCCCTTCGCTGCGCCCGCAGCCCCGTCCTGAGTCAGGACTTACTCGTCTAGACGAGTAAGTCCTGACGGCCCCGGGGCTGTGGGCATAGACGAAGGGTGTTGATGATCCGTTTGTGACGACAGACCTCAACACCCTTCTGACCGCACTGTACGTGAAGATCGATGACTGGCTCGGGCGTCCTCGCCGGACCGGTAGGCCACCAAAGCTGTCCGACGCGAAGTTGCTGACCCTGGCTGTCGCGCAGGCGCTGCTCGGGGTGCGTTCCGAGGCCCGTTGGCTGCGGTTCGTCCCCGGGCATCTGCCCGGGGCGTGCCCGTACCTGCCCGGGCAGTCCGGTTACAACAAGCGATTGCGGGCGGCGTTGCCGCTACTCAAGCGTGCCATCCGGGTGGTCGCTGCGGACACCGACCTGTGGTCCGATCCGACCTGGGTCATCGACTCGACACCGGTGGAATGCGGCCGGTCCAGGCCGACGGTGAAACGCTCGGATCTGGCGGGGTGGGCCGGGACGGGTACTGCGCCTCGCACTCGAGGTTTTGGGGCCTGCGCCCGCATCTCGTCTGCACCCCGTCCGGTCTGCCGATCGCCTGGGCGCTCGCGACGCCGAAGCTCGACGAGCGGCAGGTGCTGACCGCGGTCCTCGAACATGACCCGGACCTTGTCACCGACCGTCCGGGCCTGCTGATCGTGGCGGACAAGGGATACGTCTTCGCCGAGTTGGACCGGTGGCTGGCCGAACGTGGGGTGCGGTTGCTGCGACCGTCGTATCGCAACCGCACCCCACGCCCCGGACGAGCACTTGCTGAAGCCGGTCCGCCAGCTCATCGAGTCGGCGAACGACACGTTGAAGGGCCAACGCGACCTTGAGTTACACGGCGGTCGAACTATCGAAGGGGTAGCCGCCCGGGTCGCCCAGCGACTCCTCGCGATGACCGCCGCCATCTGGCACAACCGGACCACCGGCCAACCCGTGACGAGGTCCCTGATCGCCTACGACCACTGACCCGACTTCGGACTCACTCGTCTAGGCCCATGGCCACGGATCCTCGCATGCGAACAGGGCCAGCCCCAGCAGCGCGACGGCACAAGCCACGGATAACGACTGTGGCCGCGCCACCCGATACGGCAGGATCCTCGTCCGTGACACTCGTCCTGCCACCGCGACTGACCGCGTCCGCCCAGCGGTTGCGCGATGCCGCCCATCGACGAGGGCTGCCCACTGTGCAGCTCGCCACCTTCGAGGTGCCCGCCGGTCTGCAGGCCGACCACCTGCACGCCGGGCCGACCTTCGCCGACGCCGTCGCCCCACTGCTCGGGATCGCCCCGCTGGAGGCCCCACACGACTGGCTCGCTGGACTGCCCCGGGACTTCACGCACCGGGAGATCACAGTGGTCACGATCGGCGAGGCGTACGAACTCCGTCGACCCGCATTCGTCAAGTCACCGAACGACAAGACCATCCGGGCCATGATCTATACGGACGGCTCCCGCCTGCCGGGTCCCGATGCCGTCGACCGACAGACTCCCGTCCTCGTCAGCGACATCGTCGACTTTGCCGCCGAGTACCGGCTGCACCTGCTCGACGGCGCGGTCCATGCCGGCAGTCAGTACGCCGAGCAGGGGAGGCTGCGCCTCGGCCCCGCAACAGCCGACGCGCTCGCTTTCGGCGCTGACCTGTTGGCCGGATTCGGTCACACGCTTCCCACCGCCATCGTCGTGGATGTGGGGGTCATCGACGGCCACTGGGCCGTGATCGAGCCAAACGCGGCCTGGGCCAGCGGAGCCTACCAAGCCGACCCTGACCTGGTGCTCGACGTCGTCCTGCGCGCCGCCGGCCCTCGGACCACAGTCAGTGACCACGATCGCCAGTTCATCCGGCCACCACAGCCGTCTCCGTAGACCGTTGCCTCATCCTGCCCAGACCGGCGACGAAGGCCCACCACGGTCCGATATGGCGCCGACGACGGCACCCCGCCGGGCCACCGTCCAGCACCACCGGCCCCATCCAGGCCCGCACCCCGGTCGAGGTCGACCGGCTCGTCAACGCGGTGCAGGTCAGCGTAGCCACACAAATCAGCGGCGTTCAGCCCGAGCACCAATCCGGGCACGCTGAGCACGTGTGGGAGGCAACCCACGGACACCTGCCGGCAGGACCGCCGGCATGTTGACTCCTGCCGGGCGTCCTGCCTGTCTCCCGGTAGCGGACGTTGCTTGACTCAGCGGCATGACATCAATACGGAAAGCGATCACCCGTACGGTGGTCGTCGGGGCACTGGTCGGCGCGACGGCGCTCACCGGTCCCACCTCCGCGTACGCGGAGTCCGGCCAACCGGGGGCAGCCGGGGCCGCCAAGTCCCTCCTCGACATCATCCCGGCACAGACCCTGGACCAGATGGTCGCCCAGGCCCCACTTGTCGACGCGGCCAATGTCATCCGTACCGCGGTGGATCGCGGTCCGGCACGCGGCTATGCCGGCATCGGCCTGGTCGACGACCACGTCACCCTGTGGTGGAAGGGTGCGCCGCCCACCGACATCGCCGCAGCCGTCACCGCCGCCCGCCGCACCGCGCCGGTCGAGGTGGCCAACGCCACCTACTCCCGCGCCGAACTGCGCAAGGCGGCCGCCAGACTCACACCGGTGGTGGAAGCCGACCCGGCGGACGCCAGCCACTCGGTCAGGCTGCGCACAGACGGTACCGGCATCGAGATCGCCGTCGACCACACCGCGGGCGCCAAGCTGCCGAAGCTACCGGTCACCGGCGTCCGTACCAGCTTCGTCGAACGCGACCGGATGGTCGAACGGTCACGGGCCAACGACTCCGCGCCGTTCGACGGCGGGGCGGGCATCGGGTTCACCACGCCCGGGTGTACCGCAGGCTTCGGCGTCCGCAACGCGGACACCAACGCCGGTTACATCCTCACCGCCGAACACTGCGGAGCCATCGGCTCGCCCTGGCACGTCGGCTGGAACACCACCACCGGCACCGGCACCCTGGTCGGCTACGCGGTCGACAGCAATGACGACCACGACACGATGATCATTTCGACGTCGACGCCCGGCGGTCACCTCTACGTCGGCGGTCAGCATGACGAGGTCCGCGCCCAGGTGGTCGGCTGGACCGAGGTCTTCCCCGGCCAACTGCTGTGCCAGTCCGGGTACACCTCCGCGGGTGAGATCGGCGGTCCGGTCTGCAACCTGCGGGTCGATTACCACTACGACGACATTGAGGACCTCGTCGAGGCCACCCAGCTCGACGGCGACGAGTCCGCACGGGGCGGCGACAGTGGCGGCCCGGTCTACGCCGTCAACGCCAACGGCACCGTGCTCGCCGCCGGCACCACCACCCGATCGGCCGGTCCGGGCTTCGGGTTCCAGGACTTCGCCACCGCCCGCGACGACTACGGCAACCTCGTGCCGGCGACGCCGATCGCCAGCACCTGCCGGGTCTCCTTCGTCGTCACCAACTCGTGGGGCACCGGCTACAGCGCCAGCGTCACCGTCTACAACGACGGCCCGGCCACCAACGGCTGGTCGCTGGGCTTTGCCTTCCCGGGTGGACAACTCGTTCAGGGCCACTGGAACGGCGTCTTCCAGCAGGCCGGCTCGGCGGTGACCGTCACCAACGAGAACCACAACGCCACCATCCCGACCGGCGGCGCCGTCAACTTCGGCTTCACCGCGAACGGCTCGCCCGCCACCCCGGCACCGTTCACCCTCAACGGCACCACCTGCAACTGACCCCTGTCCCTGCACGCCGGGCCCCGCCGCATCGTCGGCGGGGCCCGGTGCGTGTCCGGGATCAGGACTCGGCCAGTTCGCGTCGCAGGGTGGCGCGCAGGGTCCGCACCTCCGGGGCGTCCAGTTCGCCGCACCGGTCGAGCGCCCGCTGGCGCAGCAGGCGGGCGTCGGCGGCCCGGCCTGGAGCCGAGCCGGCCAGCGCCGCGAGCGCGGACAGAGTCTGCGCCTCCCACCACGGGCAGGACAGCGCGGCATACAGGGCCAGCGCCGCCCGCAGCGCCTCGGCCGCCGCGGCGACCTCGCCCAACGCCTGAAGCGCGAGCCCGTAGCGATGGATGGCGATGGCCTCGCTGAACGTCGCGCCGCACAGGTTGAACACCCGCCGGGCGCGGGCGTACTCGTCAGCGGCGTTCCGCCAACGGCCCATCCCGGCCAGATCCGCGCCGAGACTCATCATCGCGCCGGCCCGGGCCACCGCCGCGCCGGTACGGCTGAGACCGTTGCCCTGGACGTAGAACGCCAGCACGTCGCGGTGCAACTCGGCCGCTTCGGAGAACCGGCCGAGCGCGGCCAGCGCTCCGCCCAGCGCGCTCGCCGCGCTGTGCTCGCCGAGGGCGTACCCGATCTCGCGGAACAGGCCCACGGCCCGGCGGCAATGGTCGATGGCCGGCCCGCCGCGGCCGATCCGGATAAGGATGGCGGCGGTGTAGGTCAGCGCCCACGCCTCCTCCCGGCGGTCCTCGATCCGCCGGGCCAGTTCCAGCGCCCGGGCCAGGGCGGCCAGCCCGTCGGTGTTGCGGTCCCGGCAGAAGTACCGGGCCCAGCCCAGGAAGTTCAGCAGTACGGCCTCGTCGCGGGGGCTGCCGGCGGCCCGGGCCGCGGCCACTCCCAGCGAGAAGATCTCGTCCCAGGAGTGCCGGTGACTGTTGGCGTCCGAGTACCAGTGCAGAGCCCTGGTGACCGCGACCACGTCGGCGTGCCGACCGCGCCGGGCCGCGTCGCGCAGCGCCGCCAGCCAGTTGCCGGACTCCCGATCCAACCAGTACGCCGCCGTCCGATCGTCGTCGAACGGGGAGTCGACCCGACAGGCGACCGGTTCGAACATCAAGCCGGCCTGCCGGGTACGCCGCAGCAGCCAGCCGACCATCTGATCGTGCGCCGCCGTCCGGCAGGCCTGTTGTTCCTCGGCGTCGAGGCGTTCCTGGGCGTAGAGCCGGACCAGGTCGTGGAACTGGTACCGGTCCCCCACGGTCAGAAGGACACCGGCCTCGACCAACTCCTCCAGGGCCGCCGCCGCGGTCTCCTCGCCGGTGCCGGCCACGGCGGCGACCAGCGCGGGTTCGAAGTCGGTGCCGGGAATCAGCGAGGCCCGCCGGAACACTCGCGCGGTCATCGGGTCCAGTTGCCGGTAGGAGACCTCGAACGCGGATCGGACGTCCAGGTCTCCAGCGGTCAGCACGGTCAGCCGCCGACGCTGGTCGCGGAGCAGATCCACCAGCCAACCGACCGACCATTGCGGTCGGCTGGCCAGGCGGTTGCCGGCGATGCGGACGGCCAGCGGCAGCCGGCCGCAGAGTTTGACGAGTTGGTCGGCCGCGACCGGCTCGGCGGCGATCCGGTCGGCACCGACGATCGCCGCGAGCAGCAGTCGACCGGCTGCCGGGGCGAGCACGTCGAGCGGCAGGCGGACCGCACCGGCAAGACCCGTCAGTGGACGCCGGCAGGTGACCAGCGCGAGGCATCCCCGCCCGGCCGGCAGCAGTGGGCGTACCTGTGCCTCGCTTGCGGCGTTGTCCAGGACCACCAGCAGCGGCCGGTCCCGGGTGAGGGTGCGGAACAGACCACCCCGCTCGGCCGGCGACACCGGCACCCGGCTGTCCGGCACCCCGAGCGACCGCAGCAATCCGGCCAGCGCCTCGGCCGGGTCGACCGGGCCGTCTGGCGAGGCGCCCTGCAGGTCGACGAAGAGCTGTCCGCCGGCGAAGGCCGGGCTGAGTCGATGTCCAGCGGCGACGGCGAGGCTGGTCTTGCCGATCCCCGGCGGCCCGTGCAGCACCACCACCGAGGCGGTGTCCGGCCGCCCCGCGGTGACGTCGGCGGCCAGCGCCGAAAGCCGTTCCAGGATCTCCGCCCGGCCGGCCAGGTCCGGAACGGCGGCGGGCAGTTCCCCGGGTACGACCACCGCCTGGCGGTCGTCCGGCACCTCCGCGAGGTCGTCCGGCACCGCGACGCGGTCGTCCGGCACCGCCGCTCGGTCGTGCGGCTGCCGCTCGACCCGGGCCAGGGCGACGAAACGGTCGCGGTCCGCCCCGGCCAGCCGCAGGGCGTCGGCGAGCAGCACCACCGTCCGCCGTTGCGGGCTGCGCACCCGGCCGCGCTCCATCTCCCGGATGCCGCGGACACTGGAACCGGACGCCTCGGCAAGCTCCTCCTGGGTCAGCCGCCGCTCCAAGCGGAGGGTCCTGAGGAGGCCCCCGAACTGGTCACGCCGCACCTGACTCTTGGGCATGCTCCCCCCACCACCCAACGCCCGTACTTACGTAACGTGCATCGATGCTCGCATGTGCGTGACGAGTTACGGCCCATCGTGCAGCGAGTGTGAGTATCGCCATGGCGAATCCTCGACGAGTCACCGGAATCCAGGTTGGGGCCCAATGCGGTCCGGGCAGGAAAGCAGCCACCGTCGATCCTGGGCGGTTGCGTGGACTGACCGTGCCGCGGCGGTAGCTGCCGGATACCGGGTAGACGCCCAGCAACCTGGTCACGGTCGCCGGGCGCCCGCTGGAAATGAGGAATCATTCCAAGCCGCGCGACGTTTGGGTACGGCTGACGCCTCACGAACGTCGCCTGGTCGGGCAGGTACGTGTCATCGTTAGCGGCCTGCCCGACCTTCTGGGCTCAGCGATGGCGCCTGACCGGTCGAAGGGGGCCGTCAGTCCCGCCTTACCTCCTGCCGTTCCTGTCGCGCAGCCAACGCTCGAATTCGACGGCGACGATCCGCTCGTCGTGCACGCCGGCTGCGTCGTCGGACGCCAGCCAGACGATGGGCGGACCCATCACCGCCGACTCCAAGAATCGCCGTCCCTCGGACACGGTGCCGGGCGGCAACATGCCCGTGACGGTCGCGCCCCCGGGCAGCAGCAGGTTGACGGTGACGCCCGTGTCCCGCAGGTCGGCCGCCATGATCCGGGAAAGCGACTCGCTGCCGGCGCGCGACGGCCCGTAGGGGACGAATCCAGCCCGCTGCATGGTCGATTCACTCACCGAGATGTTGACGATCCGTCCGCCGCCAGCGGCCAGCATCCGCGGCGTCACCTCGCGCGCCACCAGGAAGTAGCCGGTCAGGTTTGTCTCAACCACCGCGCGGAAGCCGTCGGCGGGAACCTCCCAGAATGCCTGCGGGTGCGTCATGAAGCGCGGGTTGACCGTGCGCATGCCGATCCCGGCATTGTTCACCAGCATGTCGATGCCACCGAGCCGCGACCACGCCTGGTCGACCGCCCTTGTTACCGACGACTCGTCTCGCACGTCCAGTTCGATGCCGAACGCCCCGGGAAGTTCACCGGCAACCGAGCTCGCATGCTCGCCGGATCGGCCGGTCAACGCGACCGTCGCTCCCGCGGTGGCCAGGGCGGAGGCCATGGCGAGTCCCAGCCCGCTCGTCCCTCCGGTCACCAACACCTTCATCGGGATACTCCCGTCCCACCAACGGCCAGCCTGCGGTCCTCGACCGCGGTCTTCAACAGTGTTAAAGCACTCATGACCACCACGCTAGGATTTAGAGCGTGCTCCAAGTCAAGCCGCAGCCGGCATCCGGGCTCACTCGCTCTGCCGCCGAGGCAGGTGTGAGCATCGCCGAGGCCGCTCGTCGCACCGGGGTCAGTGCATACACCCTTCGCTACTACGAACGCGCCGGCCTGGTCGTCACCCCTGTCAACCGCACCGCCGGAGGCACACGGCGCTACCACCAGCTGGACCTCGACTGGATCACCGTCTGCACCAGGCTGCGCGCCACCGGCATGCCCATCAAGACCATCCGGCGCTACGCCCAGCTCGTCGCGGCCGGGCGCGGCAACGAGCAGGAACGCCTTGCCCTCATGGAGGCCCACCGTGCCGACGTTAGCGCCAAGCTCGCTGACCTACAGGAAAACCTCAAGATCATCCATCACAAGATCGACGTCTACCGAGGCCGGCTCGCCGCCGGTGACGCCGACCAGCTGTGGGCGCCAACCGCCCACTCATGGATGCCGCGATAGGTTGCCGAGCGTTCAGAGTTCAACCGGCCCTCCGTCTCTGTCAAGGGGCCGCAGGATTTGGCCGTACCACGCGGTGCTCTTGTCTCTTTGACCGGCAGGGCGTAGAGACCGATACCCGGTCCACGCCGCGAGGTCGGCGATCTGGACCCATTGGCTCGCGCTGGCGTCGGCGACCCCACGACTGTCACGCTCTACCTGACCACCGCCGACGGCCTGCCGCTCAGCCGCTCGAAGTTCAACCCCGGAGTCTGGAAGCGCGCCATCCGGGCCGCCGGCATCCCCGCCGACCGTCACAACGGCATGCACGTCCTGCGGCACACCTACGCCTCGGTCCTCCTGGACGCCGGCGAGAGCGTCAAGGCCCTGTCGACCTACCTCGGCCACGCCGACCCCGGATTCACCCTGCGGACCTACACGCATCTCCTGCCGACCCGCGAGGACCGAACGCGGCGCGCCATCGACACCGCGTTCGGTGGGGACCAGGCCGCCAATGACGGCCCGGAAGCCGCTGACGGCATGAGTCACGGATCAGCGGCCTTCCGAGCGACCTCAGGTGCAGGTCAGCGCAACTGCGCCGGTTACTTGGCGTTGAAGTAGCTTGCCTCCGGGTGGTGGACCACTATCGCGTCGGTGGCCTGCTCCGGCATCAACTGGAACTCCTCGGACAACTCCACGCCGATCCGCTCCGACCCGAGCAGGTCCACGATCTTCGCCCGGTCCTCCAGGTCCGGGCAGGCCGGGTAGCCGAACGCGTACCGGCAGCCCCGGTAGTCGTTGCGCAGGATTCCGGCCAGGTCCGTCGGGTCGTCGTGGCCCAGCGGACGGCCGTCGGGCAGGGTCATCTCGGCCCGGACGCGCCGGTGCCAGTACTCGGCGAGCGCCTCGGTGAGCTGCACGGACAGCCCGTGCACCTCCAGGTAGTCGCGGTACTCGTTGCGGGCGAACAGCTTCGCCGCGTACTCGCTCACGGGTTGGCCGACGGTGACCAGTTGCAGCGCGACCACGTCGAGCTGGTCGCCCCTGGGCTTGAAGAAGTCCGCCAGGCAGAGCCGCCGCTCCTGGCGCTGGCGGGGGAAGGAGAACCGGGCGCGCTCCGCGTGCCCGTTCTCGTCGAGCACCACCAGGTCATTGCCTTCGGAGTACGCGGGGAAGTAGCCGTACACCACTGCTGCCTCCAACACCTGGTCGGCGATCAGCCGGTCCAACCAGTACCGCAGGCGCGGTCGACCTTCGGTCTCCACCAGTTCGTCGTAGGAGGGGCCGTTGCCGCCCCGGGCGCCGTTGAGCCCCCACTGCCCGCGGAACGTGGCCCGCTCGTCGAGCAGCGCCGCGTAGTCGGCCATCGGCACACCCTTGACCACCCGCGTGCCCAAGAACGGTGGAGTGGGCACCTCCACGTCGACGGCCACGTCGGAGCGGACCGAGGAGTCGTGCAGCTCCGGCAGCGACTCGCTGACCATCGACCGCTGCCGTTCCCGCCGGGCCCGCCGGGCCGCCAGGGCGGCCTCCCGCTCCGGGTCGATCACCGGCGCGCCACCACGCTTGGCGGTCATCACCTTGTCCATCAGGGACAGCCCCTCGAAGGCGTCCCGCGCGTAGTGCACCTGCCCGGGGAACATCGACCGCAGGTCGTCCTCGACGTACGCGCGGGTCAGCGCCGCCCCGCCCAGCAGGACGGGCCACCGCTCCGCGACCCCGCGCGTGGCCATCTCGGCCAGGTTTTCCTTCATGATGACAGTGCTCTTGACCAGCAGCCCGGACATGCCGATCGCGTCGGCGCGGTGCTGCTCGGCGGCCTCCAGGATGGCGTTGATCGGCTGCTTGATGCCGATGTTCACCACCTCGTAGCCGTTGTTGGACAGGATGATGTCGACAAGGTTCTTGCCGATGTCGTGCACGTCGCCGCGCACTGTGGCGAGCACGATGCGACCCTTGCCGCCGTCCTCGGCGGTCTCCATGTGCGGCTCCAGGTAGGCCACCGCGGTCTTCATCACCTCGGCGGACTGGAGCACGAACGGCAGCTGCATCTGGCCCGAGCCGAACAGCTCACCGACCACCTTCATGCCGTCCAGCAGGATGTCGTTGATGATCGACAGCGGGGACCGGCCACCGGCCATCGCCTCGTCCAGGTCGGCCTCCAGGCCGTTGCGCTCACCGTCGATGATCCGCCGCTTGAGCCGCTCGTCAAGCGGCAGCGCGGCCAACTCCTGGGCTCGGCTGGCGCGGGCGCTTGTCACGTCGACGCCCTCGAACAGCTCCAGGAAGCGCTGCACCGGGTCGTACCCCTCGCGCCGCCGGTCGTAGACCAGGTCGAGCGCGACCTCGCGCTGCTCGTCGGGGATCTTCGACATCGGCAGGATCTTGCTGGCGTGCACGATGGCCGACGTCAGACCGGCCTGCACGCACTCGTGCAGGAACACCGAGTTGAGCACCTGCCGGGCCGCCGGGTTGAGACCGAACGAGATGTTCGAGATGCCGAGCGTGAAGTTGACCCCCGGGTAGCGGCGGGTGATCTCCCGAATCGCCTCGATCGTCTCGATGCCGTCGCGGCGGGTCTCCTCCTGCCCGGTGGCGATCGGGAACGTCAACGCGTCGATCAGGATGTCGGCTCGGTCCAGGCCCCACCGGCCGGTCAGGTCGTCGATCAGCCGCGCCGCGACCCGCACCTTCCACTCCTGGGTACGCGCCTGCCCCTCCTCGTCGATGAGCAGCGCCACCACCGCCGCGCCGTGCTCACGGACGATCGGCATCACCCGCGCGTACCGGGAGTCGGGGCCGTCACCGTCCTCGAAGTTCACCGAGTTGACCACGCACCGCCCGCCGAGCATCTCCAGCCCCGCCTCGACGACGGGCGGCTCGGTAGAGTCCAACATGATCGGCAGCGTCGACGCGGTGGCGAACCGGCCGGCCAGCTCGCGCATGTCCTGTGTGCCGTCGCGGCCGACGTAGTCCACGCACAGGTCGAGCAGGTGCGAGCCGTCGCGGGCCTGACTGCGGGCGATCTCCACACAGGCCCGCCAGTCGCCGGCGAGCATCGCGTCGCGGAACGCCTTCGAGCCGTTGGCGTTGGTGCGCTCCCCCACCATCAGCACCGACGCGTCCTGGGCGAACGGCACCGGGTGGTAGACCGAGGAGACGCCCGCCTCGTGGCGGGGCTCGCGGGCCGGGGCGGAGACGCCGTGCAGCCGCTCGGACAGCACCCGGATGTGCTCCGGGGTGGTGCCGCAACAGCCACCGATCAGCCCCACGCCGTACTCGGTGATGAACCGCTCCAGGGCCTCGACCAGTTCCACCGGAGTCAGCGGAAAATACGCCCCGTCGGCGGTCAGCACCGGCAGGCCGGCGTTCGGCATCACCGACAGCGGGATGCGGGAGTGCTGCGACAGGTAGCGCAGGTGCTCGCTCATCTCGGCCGGGCCGGTGGAGCAGTTGAGCCCGATCAGATCGACCCCGAGCGGCTCGATCGCCGCCAGGGCCGCACCGATCTCGCTGCCCACCAGCATGGTGCCGGTGGTCTCCACGGAGACTTGGCAGATGATCGGCACCGACTGGCCCAGCTCGACCATCGCCCGCTTCGACCCGACCACCGCCGCCTTGACCTGGAGCAGGTCCTGACAGGTCTCGATGATCAACGCGTCCGCGCCACCGACGATCAGACCGGCGGCGTTCTCCTGGTACGCGTCGCGCAGGGTCGCGTAGCCGGTGTGCCCGAGGGTGGGAAGTTTGGTGCCCGGCCCGATCGAGCCGAGCACGAAGCGGGGCCGCTGCGGGGTGCTGGCCGCGTCGGCGGCCTCCCGGGCGATGCGTGCGCCCGCCTCGGACAGCTCCCGGATGCGCTGCGGGATGTCGTACTCGGCGAGGTTGGCGAGGTTGGCACCGAAGGTGTTGGTCTCCACGCAGTCCGCGCCGGCGGACAGGTAGGCGTCGTGCACCCCGCGCACCACGTCCGGTCGGGTGACGTTGAGGATCTCGTTGCACCCCTCCAGCCCGTCGAAGTCGTCGAGTGTGAGGTCTGCGGCGTGCAACATCGTGCCCATCGCCCCGTCGGCGATGAGAATCCGGTCGGCCAGCACATCCATCAACGAAGTCCGCACCCGTCCAGGTTAGTGCGGCAGCCGCCCCGCCCACCGACCCTCGGCACCCGATCCCAGATTGTGTCAGCGGGATCACGCTGTCCGGTCCGTTCGTGTATGACCGGGCCTGGAAGCGGCCGACCGGCGCGGCCGGCGGGCCGTACCTCCGCTCGGGACGTAGGCTGACGGACGTGAAGGACAACAGGGACGCCGCTGTGCCCCACGGTATGACGACCGGGCGCCATCCCGGCGCCGGCCGCGACGAGCAGGGTGAGGTGACGGCGTGACCGAGTTCGACGGGCTGCCGGTGCTGCGGTCCCCGGTGGCCATCGCCGCGTTCGAGGGCTGGAATGACGCCGCCGACGCGTCCACCGCAGCCGTCGAGCACCTCGAGCAGGTCTGGAACGCCCGGCCGATCGCCGAGTTGGATCCGGAGGACTTCTACGACTTCCAGGTCAGCCGGCCCACCATCACCATGGCCGACGGGGAGACCCGCCGGGTGGAATGGCCGACGACCCGGTTCATGGTGGCCAGCCCGGAGGGCACCGACCGCGACGTGGTGCTGATCCGCGGCATCGAGCCGAGCATGCGCTGGCGGACCTTCTGTGAGCAGGTGCTGGAGATCTGCCACAGCCTCGAGGTGGAACGGGTGGTGCTGCTCGGCGCGCTGCTGGCCGATGTTCCGTACACTCGGCCGTTGCCGATCAGCGGCAGCGCCTCCGACGCGCAGGCCGCCGAGCGCTACCAGCTCACCCCCACCCGCTACGACGGGCCGACCGGGATCGTCGGCGTGCTGCACGACGCCTGCACCCGCGCCGACGTGGATGCCGTCTCGTTCTGGGTGCACGTGCCGCACTACGCCAACAACCCGCCCTGCCCCAAGGCCACCCTCGCCCTGCTGCACCGGGTGGAGGAGGTCGTCGACCTGCCGGTGCCGATGGCCGACCTGGCCGAGGAGTCCGCCGAGTGGGAGCAGCGGGTGCGGAGCGCCGCCGAGCAGGACGCCGAGCTCGGCGAGTACGTCCGCGAGCTGGAGGAACGGGTCGGCGACGAGGGCATCACCCCGCTGACCGGTGACGAGATCGCTCAGGAGTTCGAGAAGTACCTGCGCCGCCGGGGCGGTTCGGCCGGCCCCACCGCCGGCTCCTGGTAACACCGCTCGCTGCGGGCCCTTGGACCTTTGTGGTCCGAGGGCCCGTTTTCGCGTGTCCGGGGTAGCGCCGTCACACCCTCTAGGGCATCCTAGGAACCTAGATGTGATCAAGGAGGTGGGTGTGCAGATCAACCCCGGGGCCGCCGAGTTCCCGCACCGACAGATCGCCGCACAGCTCAAGGCCCAGGTCCGCCGCGGCGACTGGGGACCCGGCGAGCGGCTGCCGTCCATCCCGGCCATCGCCGAGATGTTCGGCGTCGCCAAACAGACAGCGCAACGCGCCGTCGACCAACTGCGGGTCGAGGGCATCCTGATCACCAAACCCGGCTCCGGTACGTACGTCCGGGGCACCCGACGCCGACTCAACCGCCTCTCCCGAGGCCGGTACGGCGGCTTCCGCGGCTACCACACCGACCTGGCCGCCCGGTACCGTCAGCAACTCGTCTCGGTCGGTCGCGCCCCGGCCCCCGCCGAGGTCGCCGACGCGTTCGGGGTGCCCGACGGCACCGACCTGCTCTGCCGCCGACACCTCGTGCGCACCGACGACTCCCCCGTCGAGGTGGGCGCCTCCTGGTTCCTGCCCACCGACACGGCGGGCACCTCGCTGGAGCGCGCCGAGGCGTTCGGCCGCCCCCTCTACCAGGAGGCCGAGGAGGTCACCGGGCGGCGGTACGTCTCGGCCACCGACACGATCAGCGCCCGCCAGCCCAGCCGGGAGGAGGCCGAGACGCTCCAGATCCGGCCGGACACCCCGGTGCTGCACCTGCTGCACGTCGCGTACGACGCCCGCCGCAAGCCCATCGAGGTAGCTCAGGCCACCTGGCCGGGCCCGATGACCACCCTCACCGAGGAGTACAAGATCCCCGCCCCGACCCCGACCCCGGACCCGGAACCCGACCCCGGCCTGGTCCTGGGCTGACTCCCACCCGGGTGTCCGCTGGGAGGGCAGGCCCTAGAGGCGGACTCCCAGGAGGGCGTCCACGGTGTTCGCGAAGAGGGCGGGGGCTGCGGAGTCGTCCGTCGCGCCGGCCAGGGTCGCCTCGGCCCAGCGGTCGGCTACCGCCAGGGCGCCCGGGGTGTCCAGGTCGTCGGCCAGGCGTTCGCGTACCCCGGCCAGCAGCTCAGCCCCGGACGGCCCGGCGGGCGCGGCGGCGGCCCGCCGCCAGCGGTCCAGCCGCTCCTGCGCGTCGACCAGCAGCGCGTCGGTCCAGGTGCGGTCACCGCGGTAGTGCCCGGAGATCAACGCCAGCCGGATCGCCATCGGATCCACCTTGTCGGCGCGCAGCCGGGACACGAAGACCAGGTTGCCCCGGGACTTGGACATCTTCTCGCCGTTCAGGCCGATCATCCCGGCGTGCACGTAGTGCTCGGCGAACGGCGCCTGGCCGGTGAGCCGCTCGGCGTGTGCGGCGGACGCCTCGTGGTGCGGGAACAGCAGGTCGTTGCCGCCGCCCTGCACGTCGATCCGGTCACCGAGCAGGTTCAGCGCGATGACCGCGCACTCGATGTGCCAACCCGGGCGGCCCGAGCCCAGCTCCCCGCCCGGCCAGGACGGCTCCCCCTCGCGGGCGCCCCGCCACAGCAGCGGGTCCAGTGGGTCACGCTTACCGGCCCGGTCGGGGTCGCCGCCGCGCTCCGGGAAGATCTCCAGCATCTGCTCGCGGGTCAGGTTGGACTCGTAGCCGTACCGGCCGGTGGCGGAGATGTCGAAGTAGACGTCGCCGCTGCCGTCGTCGAGGCGGTACGCGGCGCCGTCCTTGACCAGCACCTCGACCTTGTCGGCGATGTCCGGGATCGACTCGACAGCGCCCACGTAGTGCGCCGGCGGGATGATCCGCAGCGCCTCCATGTCCTCCCGGAACAGCGCCGTCTCCCGCATCGCCAGGACCACCCAGTCCTCGCCGTCGCGGGCGGCCCGCTCCAGCAGTGGGTCGTCGATGTCGGTGACGTTCTGCACGTAGCGCACCGGGCGCCCGGCGTCCCGCCACATCCGCTGCACCAGGTCAAACGTGATCATGGTGGCGGCGTGACCGAGGTGGGTGGCGTCGTACGGGGTGATGCCGCAGACGTACATGCTCCCCGCGTCGGCCGGCTCGCTCGGGTGGACGCCCTGCCGCGCCGAGTCGTACAACGCCAGCGGCTCGCCCCTGCCCGGCAGTCGTGGCACCTCGTGTCCCGCCCAAGACTCCATGGGATCAGCCTAGCCAGCCCGACGGCGACGCCGGAGCGCCCCACGGGTGATCAAGATGACAACGGGTTCACATGGGCGGCCAGGGGATCGCCGGCCAGTCCTCCGGCGGCTGCGGGAAGCGGCCGGTCTCGCGCAACCTGTCGATCCGGGAGGCCACCTCGGTCACCTCGCTGATGGTGAGGTGGTCGGCCAACTCCGCGCCGAGCGTGCCGGCGACCTGCCCGGCGAGCCCGTCGAGCATCTCCACGGCGTCCGTGGGCAGCTGCTTACCGGCCCAGCCCCAGAGCACCGTCCGCAGCTTGTCCTCCACGTGGAAGCTCACCCCGTGGTCCACGCCGTAGATCCGGTCGTCGGCACCGACCAGCACGTGAGCGCCCTTGCGGTCCGCGTTGTTGATCACCGCGTCGAGCACCGCGAGGCGGGCCAGCCGAGGGTCGTCGGCGTGGGCGAGGGCGTACGCGGCGCCGTCGTCGTCGCGGGCCGCGGCGATCGGGAACCAGCGTGGCGGCAGCTCCCCGGCCGGCAGAAAGCCGACCAGCGGCTCGGCGTCCTCCGGCTCGTCGATCCACAACTGGCAGGAGCCAGGGCCGAACGGGCCGTCGCGCAGCACGGTCGGCGGCACCAGGTCCCAACCCGTCGCCCGGGAGACCAGGTACGCCGAGACCTCCCGTCCGGCCAGGGTGCCGTCGGGAAAGTCCCAGAGCGGACGCTCGCCCCGGACCGGCTTGTAGACGCAGCGGGCGGTGGCCCCGTCCAGGGTCAGGATGCCGCGCAACGTCGTGTTGGACGCGTCGACCAGCCGACCCTCCAGGTCGAGCACACCGTCACGCAGCAGCCGCAGCGCGGCGTCGCCGTCCTGGCGAGGCTGGAGGCCGGACGAGGTCACCGGTGATAACCGTTGTGCCGCGGGCACAGGTGCCCGGCGGGGTCCAACGGTTGGCCGCAGAGCGGGCACGGCGGCCGGCCCGCGTTGACCACTCGCCGGGCCCGCTCGATGAACTGGCGGGTCGCCTGCGGGGTGAGCCGGACCCGGAGCCGGTCCAGGTCCTCGTCCGGCTCGTCGTCCTCGTCGTCGTCTTCGTCCTCGTCGTCCTCGTCGCCCAGCTCGACCTCGGGCTCCACCTCGCCCGCGGCGATCGCCTCGATCACCACTGTCGCGGTGTCCACGTCGAAGGCCAGCCCGAGGGTCCCGACCCGGAACTCCTCGTCGACCGGAGTGTCCAGCGGCTCGTTGTCGCCGATCACCGGCGCCAGCTCGGGCAGATCCACCCCGAAGCGACGCTGCGCCTCGGTGAGCAGCTCCTCAAGCTTCTCGGCGAGCAGGGACACCTGGACCTTCTCCAGCGCGACGCTGACCAGCCTGCCGCCGCCGCGGGCCTGCAGGAAGAACGTGCGCTCCCCCGGCGCCCCGACAGTCCCGGCGACGAACCGCTCCGGCGGTTCGAAGGCGTGCACCTGGTGGGTCATACCCACGACCCTATCCGGCCCGCCATGGCACCGCGCACCCCACCGACCCGAATCGCCCCAGAGGCGGCGCGCCCGGCGTACCAGGGGCAATAGCCGGGCGTGGCGGCCCACCCGCCGGCCGCGGCCGGCCTGGGCCGACCAGCAGGCGCGGGTGTGCCGGCGTCCCGGCCGCTCGCCCGCCTCCTCACGAGGCCGCACCGGCGCCGCCGCCGACCGCGGCGTCGGAGTCGGCCACGCGGGGGGCCTGCCGACGCCGTTTACGCGGCGGCGGCACCAGGGCGCGGAGGTCACCGCCGGTGTCGTTGAGCCGGACCAGGAACGGTCGCAGCGGAGTGAACCGGATCGCTGTCACCGACGCCGGGTCGGCCACGATCCGCTGAAAAAGATCGAGGTGTACGCCGAGCGCGTCCGCCACGATGGCCTTGATCACATCGCCGTGGCTGCACGCCAGCCACACCGCCTCGGGCCCGTGTTCGGCGCTCACCCGGGCGTCCCACGAGCGAACCGCCGCGACCGCCCGCGCGGCCATGTCCGCCATCGCCTCCCCGCCCGGGAACACCGCCGCGCTGGGGCGCTGCTGGACCACCGGCCAGAGCGGCTCCTTCGCGAGCTTCTTGAGCTGCTGGCCCTCCCAGTTGCCGTAGTCGCACTCGATCAGCCCGTCCTCGACGACCGGGGTGGCCTGCGGAAGCGCCAACTCCAGGGTCTGCCGGCAGCGGATCAGCGGGCTCGTCACCACGGCGGCCAGCGGCACCGCCCGCAACCGCTCGCCCACCGCGGCGGCCTGGGCGCGCCCGGTGTCGTCCAGCTCGACCGGTTGCCGGCCAGCCAGGCCGCCGTCGGCGTTCGACGTGGTCCGGCCGTGTCGCAGAAGCAGAAGGATCGCCACGGGACCACCCTATGACCCGTCTCCGTCGCCGGGGACGGCGCGGGTTCCCGAGCAGGCTCGTAGATCTTGGACACTTTCCGTCTTCCGCGAACGGAAACTGTCCAAGATCTCGTGGCGGCGGCGGTGGCGGTGGCGGGCGACCGTCGCAGGCGGCCGCAGGTTCCCGCACGACGGCGGCCCCCGGCCGCGCCTGTGGGCGGGAGCCGGGGGCCGTCGACTGTCGGTCGGTCAGGTGGCGTCGATCGCGCCGGTCAGCAGCAGCGCCAGGACCAGGGTGCCCAGCGCGACCCGGTACAGCACGAAGACGTACAGGGTGTGGTGGGCGACGTAGCGCAGCAACCATGCGATGGCCGCGTACCCGATGCCGAAGGCGATGAGGGTGGCCACGATCGTCTGGGCCACTGTCGGCACGGAGGTGCCCGGGGCGGACGGCTCGAAGACGTCCCCGAGGCTGAACACGCCGGACATCACCACCGCCGGGATGGCCAGCAGGAACGAGTACCGGGCCGCCGCCTCCCGGGTGAGGTTGAGCAGCAGGCCGGCGGTGAGCGTGCCGCCGGAGCGGGAAACCCCGGGGACCAGCGCCATGGCCTGGGCGAAGCCCATGACGATGCCGTCCTTCATCCGGAAGTTCTCCAGGGTGCGGGTCTGCCGCCCCCAGTACTCCGCGAACGCCAGCACGAAGGCGAACACGATGAGCGTGGTCGCCACGACCCAGAGGTTGCGCCCGGCGGTCTTGATCTGGTCCTTGAACAGGAAGCCGAACAGCCCGATCGGAATCGAGCCGATGATCACGTACCAGCCCATCCGGTAGTCCAGGCTCGACCGGACCGAGGTGTCCCGGATGCCGACCAGCCAGGTACGGGTGATCCGCCAGATGTCCTTGGCGAAGTAGATCAGCACGGCCGCCTCGGTGCCGAGCTGGGTGACCGCGGTGAACGACGCGCCGGCGTCCCGGTCGAAGAAGATCGCCGAGGTGATCCGCAGATGCCCCGACGAGCTGACCGGAAGAAACTCGGTCAGTCCCTGGACGATGCCCAGGACGATCGCCTCAACCCAGGTCACTCGCCGACTCCCGAAAGCTCAAGTGCCTCGGCGACGGTACGCAGGGTCTGCACACCACTGTCCCGGTCGGCCACGAACAGACTCACCGACAGTGTGGTGACGCCGGCGGCAGCGTACTCCCGCATCCGCTCGGCGATCCGCTCCTTCGGGCCGAGCAGCGAGGTGCGGTCGATGAACTCCATGGGTACGGCGGCGGCGGCGTCGCGTTGCCGCTTGGCCAGGTACAGGTCCTGCACGTCACGGGCGGCGTCGCCGTAACCCATCCGGGTGGCGAGCTGGTTGTAGAAGTTCTGCTCACGGCTGCCCATGCCGCCCACGTACAACGCCGCGTACCAGCGGACCAACTCGGCGCAGGAGGCCACGTCGTCGCCGATCACCACGGGCACCGAGGGCACCACGTCGAACCCGGCCAGCTCCTTGCCGACCTTGGCCCGCCCGGCCCGAACCGAGGCGAGCTGCTCCTCGGCGAACTCCGGGGCGTAGAACACGGCCAACCAGCCGTCGGCGATCTCGCCGGCCAACTCCAGGTTCTTCGGGCCGACCGCCGCCAGATAGATCGGTATGTGCTCGCGTGGTGGGTGGAAGCCCAGCCGCAGGGCCTTGCCGGGGCCGTCCGGCAGCGGCAGCGTGTAGTGCTGCCCGTCGTACGCCACCTCCTTGCGGGCGATGGCCAACTTGACGATGTCGACGAACTCGCGGGTCCGGGCGAGCGGCTTGGCGAAACGCACACCGTGCCAGCCCTCGGAGACCTGCGGGCCGGAGACGCCCAGGCCGAGGCGGAACCGACCGCCGGAGAGCGCGTCGATGGTGGCGGCGGTCATGGCGGTGGCCGCCGGCGTACGGGCGGGGATCTGCATCACCGCGGCGCCGACGTCGATCCGTTCGGTCTGGCCGGCCATCCAGGCGAGCATGCTGGGCGAGTCGGAGCCGTAGGCTTCCGCCGCCCACACCACCGAATAGCCCAGCCGGTCCGCCTCCTGGGCCAGGGCCAGGTGGTCGGCGGGTGTGCTCCATGCTGTCTGGTATCCGAGACTGAGCCCAAGTCGCACTGGTCCTCCCCCATCCGTGGCACAGGTCGCACCAGGTTACGCAATGCCGAAAACGGACTCGATCACCGGCTCGACACCTTCGCTCCCCCCTCCGTCGGGGCAGCCCACGGCGGCGGAACCGGCAGAACCGGCAGAGATACGGGAGCGAGGATATCCGTGGCGGCAGGTTCGAAATAAGGTTCACCCATGCAACAGCGACCGCTCGGCCGAAGCGGGCTGGCGGTTTCCCGGCTCGCGCTCGGCACCATGACCTGGGGCCGGGACACCGACGCCGACGATGCGGCCGCCCAGCTGAAGAGTTACCTGGACGCGGGGGGCAACCTCATCGACACCGCCGACGTGTACGGCGACGGCGACGCCGAGTCGGTGATCGGCTCGCTGCTGGGCACCCTCGTGCCCCGCGACGATCTGCTGATCGCCACGAAGGCGGGGTTGCGCCCGGGCAGTGGCCGACGCCGCGACGGCTCCCGGGGGCACCTGCTGCGGACGCTTGACGCGTCGCTGCGCCGGCTCGGCACCGACCATGTCGACCTGTTCCAGGTGCACGGGTACGACCCGGACACCCCGCTGGAGGAGACCCTCGCGGCGTTGGACCACGCGGTGGCCAGCGGCAAGGTCCGCTACGTCGGGGTGTCGAACTTCTCCGGCTGGCAGACCGCACGGGCCGCCGCCTGGCAGACCGCCTGGCCGGGGCGGGCGCCGGTGGTCGCGTCCCAGGTCGAGTACTCGCTGCTGGAGCGGGGCGTGGAGCGGGAGGTGCTGCCCGCCTGCGACGCGCTCGGCCTCGGCCTGCTGCCCTGGTCACCGCTGGGTCGCGGTGTGCTCACCGGCAAGTACCGGCATGGCCGTCCAGCGGATTCCCGAGCCGCGTCGCCGCACTTCGAGCGGTTCGTCTCGACCTACCTGGAGCCGCGCTGTTCCAGCATCGTGGAGGCGGTGGCCACCGCGGCCGGCGGCCTGGGGGTGTCGCCGCTGGAGGTGGCGTTGGCCTGGATCCGCGACCGGCCGGGGGTGACCGCGCCGATCCTCGGCGCGCGGACGGTCGGGCAGCTGCTCGGCGCGCTCGCAGTGGAACGGATCACCCTGCCGGCGGAGATCACCACCGCGCTGGACGACGTCTCGGCGGTGCCGCTCGGCTACCCCGAACGCGACGGCTGACCCGCGGGTCACGGCGTCGGGCGCTGTCCGGGGAGGTCCTGGATCGCGGTCAGGAAGCGCGACTGGTCGTCGCGCAGCGCGGGCTGGGTGAGCCGGATCCACGAGCCGTCGTCGAAGACGATGGTGGAGGCGAGCTGCACGAGCCCGCTCGCGCCACGCTCGGAGTCGACCCGGGACACCCGGTCGCGGCGCACACTCCACAGCACCCGCGGTTGACGCCGGTCAGGCCGGTCGGCGTCCGGGCGCGGACCCATCCGCAGCAGGTGCAGGTGGGTGTCGGTCACCGCCAACGGGGTGCCGCTGTAGCGCTCCAGGAAGAGCAGCAGACTGCCGGCGAGGGTGGCGAGGTCACCGCTGAAGACGTAGCGGCGACGGTAGGCGATCTCGGCGAGCTGATCGGCGAGCGGGCGGTACTGGCTGAGCCGGAACAGCGCCCGGAACGCCTCCTGCTCCTCGGTGAGCGGGATCGGCTCCCGCTGGGCGGGCTGGGATGGTGGGCCCGGCTCCGACTCGGCCGCCTGGGGCTGACCGGCGGCGAGGGCAGCCGCCCGGCCGGGCAGCAGCAGCACGCCCGCCGCCAGCCGGACCGGCGTCAGCACCGCGTCCACCCAGACCACCGGGTTGACGATGTTGAGCAAGCCGAACAGCACCTTCGGGTCGAGCGAGTCGGCCAACTCGTTGCCCATGACGTCGGCGAGCTGCCGGCCGGCCTTGTGGGTCTCCGGGGCGCGGACCGGGCCGAGCCCCACGTAGCGGAGCTCCTGCCCGGGCAGCAGGGGCGCCACGAGGGCGCGCTCCGGCTCGTCACTGGTGCGGAACTCGTCGCGCAGCTCACGGGCCCTGTCCCGGGCGGCCCGCGCGCCGCCGAGCACCGCGTCGGTGAACCGACCGAGCCGGCCTCGCTCCCCTGCCATCACGCGTCTCCTCCTAGCGGCCCGCCGGCTGACCTGCCGGCGGTTGCCCGAAGACATTCTGGTCGATCCAGTCCGCGCCGCCCTGCACCGCCTTGTCGACCTGGTCGCCGATCTGCTCGCCGCCGGGCACGGAGAGACCGCTTGTCAACGCGACGGTCCCCCAGGTGACGCCGTGGACGACCGAGTTCGGCACGTTCCACGGCAGGTGGGTCGCCCAGTCCCGGGCGATCACCCGGGCGCCGTCGGCGACGCCGTGCGCCCGCAGCGCGGCAGCCCGCTCCAGCGCGCCCATGTCGAACGGCGAACCGGACTTACCCAGCTTGTAGGTGCCCTTGGTGGGGTCGAGGACCTTGTGGAACCACTTGTCGGCCTTGCCGGCGGCGTGCCGCTTGTCGGCGTACTTCTGGCCGGTACGCAGTCCCTTCTGCAGGTCGACCAACTTGTCGAGGTGGGTGCGCAGCTTGCGCAGGTACACCATGACCCGCTGCAGCAGGCGGATGACCTTCTGCAGATGCGTGGCCAGCGGCCGGATGACCTTCAACATCCGGGTGACGACGATCAGGCCCCGGGTCACGGCGACCCCCAGGCCGGCCGCCCACGACGCACCGGCCGTGAACGGTGCCATCAGCAACGCCGTCACCAGCGTCACCAGGAGGAAGTTGACGAACTCGACGCACATGTCGACGAGCACGTCGTGCACGATCTGCAGGCCGTCGGCGACACCCCGCAGGTATTCGGCGGTCGCGGCGAACTGCCCGGCCACGTCGAGGAGCTGCTGCTCGACGTCGGCCAGCCGCTGGCCGTACGCCGTACCGGCGGGCGAGCGCCACCCGGGCTGGGCGGACTCACGGACGCCCCGGTGCCCCTGCGCCAGGTCGCGCACCTGCGCGGCCAACGCATCCCACTCGGCGGCCTTCGCGCGCAGGACCTCGGGCTCCCCGTCGACCAGTTCGACGAGTTGGATGAGCGGCCAGGCCAGGGTCCGGCAGACGCTGTCGACCGCGTCCTGCACGCCGGAGAGCGCGCTGTCGAGGCCGTTCCACAGCTCGACGGCGCTGCCGGCCGGCCCGCTCATCCGGGCAGCCCCGACTGGATGGTCTTGAACCCGGCGTCGAGGTCCTGCTCGTTGCGCTCGTACGCCTCGACCGTGTCGCCCAGTGCGGTGGCGACCCGCCCGAAGGCGGCACTCGCCGCGCCGAACAGCTCCGTGCCGCCGGTGACCTGCTCGGCGTACGTGGCGCGGAGCATGTCGCTGGCGAACGGCAGATGACCGAAGGCGCCCGACGGCACGTCGCCCGCCGAGACGATCTGACCCTCCAGCGCGGCGAGCGAGCTGTCGAGGCGCCGGGCGGCTGTCTCCAGTCGACGGACCGCCTGCACGTCGACATCGATATCCGGCGGCATGCCGTTCCTCCCCCATGAGTCGAGCGCACCGACGATACGATCTCCCGGCCACCGGGCACCACCCCGTGGCACTGTCCACGGGGGAGGATTCTCATGACTGACCCGACGTCCGCGTTCGACGCGCTCGCCGGGCGGATCGCCGACATCGAAGGCCGGTTCGCGGGCCTGGGCGACGACCTGGCCGAGCTGTCCGGCACCGCGGCCGACGAGAGCGGGCTGGTCTCGGCGACCGTCGACGCCACCGGCGCGCTGACCGGCCTCACCGTCGCACCCGCTGCTCTGCGCGTCGGCACCGAGCGGCTGGCGGAGTTGGTGCTCGACGCGTACCGCAAGGCTCGGACGGTCGCCACCGAGCACGTCGAGGAACATGCCGAGGGGTTGCAGGTCGCCATCGGCGCGGACCTCACCGACCTGTTCGGCAAGCCCGGCGACTTCTCCGCGCTGGGTCGGCTGGAGGAGACCGTCGCCCGGCTCGGACGCCTCACCGATCGCCTGCCGCCGGCGTGACGTCGCCGACCTGGCCGGAGATCGTCGCGCGGCTGCGGGACACGGTCGCCCGCTGCGACCGCGACACCGACCTGGAGCTGTCCGCCGGCCCGCGCGGGATCCGGCTGCTGGTGCGCCGCGAGGTGGTGCGGGCGCTCTGCCCGGGCCACGACGAGGCACGCCTGGCCGCACTCGGCTGGCACCGCCCGACCGGTGACGAGAGCTGGTGGTACGAGGCACCGCGCACCGCGCAGCAGGTGGAACGCCTGAGCGTGTTCGTGGCCCGGACCGCCGCCGAGGTGCTGACCGACCGGCCCGGTGCGCTCTCCTGTCGCGTCGTACCCCCGGCCGACCGACCCGCTGCGGCGACGCCGCCGGCCATCCGACCTGCTGCGGCGACGCCGCTGGTCGAGCCGACCGTCACCCGGCCCGCGCCCGCCGAGGCGGCGGTGGCCGGACGCCTCGCCGCCGCTGTCGAGCGGCGGGACCTGCCCGGCTACCTCGCGGCCCTGGCCGACGCCACAGTGTGCGTCCCGCTGGCCGGGGCACCGACGGCGGACGCCGACTTTCCGTGGACGGTGGTCGGCGACGCGACCGGCGCGCCACTGCTGCCGGTCTTCACCTCCCCCGGCGCCCTTGCCGCGTTCGCCGGGGACGGCGTGCCGTTCGTCGCGCTGCCCTGCGCCGACCTGCTGGAGGACTGGCCGGACCCGTCGTGGGGGCTGGTGGTCGACCCGGGCGGGGCGCAGGCGTTCGCCCTGGCCGCGCCGGCGCTGGAGACCCTGCTCACGGCGAACGTCGACAGGCACCTCCCGGCCGGGGCGGAGGGCTATCCGCCCCGGCCGGTCACAGCAGCGCGCCCACCGTCTCGTCCGACAGGTCGAACAGTCGCTTGATCGACCCTCGCAGGTCGGTCACCTCGCCGCGGAGCTGTGCCAGCCGCAGGCGGCGCGGATGGTCGCCGCTGCCCTCGCGCTCCCTCCAGGCCGTTTCGAGAGCCTCATTGAGGTCGCCGATCCGCCTGGCCGTGTCGGCGACCACCGCAAGCGCTTCTTCCAGGTCGACCCCGCTGGATTCCAGATCGTCGGCCAGGTGGTGCAGGCTCAACGCGGCAATCTCCGCGCCGGTGAGGCTGTGGACCAGCCAGATGCTTCTCCAGTGGTCGGGCGTGCCCTCGTCGACGACCGCGTCGATCTCCTCGCGGACCTCACCCGCCAGCCTCCGAATCCGCTCGAAGGTGGTCACGTTGTCCTGCTGGCGACGGGCGAGCAGAGTGCGGCACCGCTCGTCGGTCGTCCCCAGGCTGTCGCAAAGCCTGTCGTCGTCGTACCGCAGCGCGAGCCAGCCGTCGGGCACGTCCCCGTCAGTGCCGACGATCGCCGCAAGACCCGCCTCGACGTCGAACGCGGCGCCCTGTTCCTCGACGTACCGGTGGTAGGGCTCCTCCAGGAGGATCTCCCGCAGGCCCGCCGCGAGATCCCAGGTCTGGTCCAGCCGGCGCTGGATCGCGCCGAGCTCGGCCAGGGCGGCCGCGGTGAGCGGGTCCGGCGCCTGCGTGGTGTTCATCGTGCCCCCCTCGGTCACCGGGCATCCCCTTCCCTGTCCCGGAGCAGCTCTGTGAGCGCCTTCCTGGCCTTGTAGCGGCTGCTGCGAACCGCCTCCGAGGTCATCCGCAGCTGCGCGCCGATCTCGGCCGGTGTGTGGCCCTCGAACGACCAGGCGAGCACCTGCCGCTGCCGGGGCGGTAGCTGCTGCATGGCGGCCCGGATGTCCTGTTTCAGGTCGGCGAGAGCCGACCCGCTGGGCAGCGGTGGCAGGCGCTCGGCGATCTCCTCGATGGGGACCGGGTCGAGCCGCGCCAGCCGCTCGGCGTACGCCCTGGACGCCGTTGCCCTGACCCACGCCTTCGGGTGCTCGATGGTGTGCCAGTAGTGGTACGCCTTGTACATCGTCTCCTGCATCACGTCGTAGGCGTCGGCCTCGGAGGCGCCCTGCAGGATCAGCCAGCCCGCAAGGCGGGTGGCGAAGGCCCGGTAGAAGGCGCTGAACTCCTCGACGACCTGCTTCCGGTCCATCGCCCAGGCCGTGGCGGACGTGGCGGGGCCGGGAAGCATGACCTTGAGCTGCTCGGCGATCTCGTTGGCGAGGGTGGGGAACGCCTCGGATATTGATCCGGGCTTGTCGGCGGTGCGGTCATCCACGGCGGCCCACCGACCGGGCAGCGGCGGGCACCGTCAGTGTGCTGCACGAGCCGTCGGCGCGCTGGTCGCGGAGCCGGCCGCCGCCGGGCAGCGCCTCGGCGATCGCGATGAGCGCGTCACCCCGGGTCTTTTCCTGCTGGTTGCGCCACCGCGCGCGGATCCACAACGCCCCCAGCACGGTGAGGTTGCCGGCGACCGCGGCGACTACCCACCCCCAGCCGATGATCTCCAACCCTGGACCTCATTCTCTCGTCGGCCGGCGCCTGTTGCGCGGCTCTGGAAGGTAGAGGGGTCACGAGGGGCCGAACGTGAACCGCGGTGACCAAGATTTTTTGCGGTGGCTCGCACACAGGGACACGAACCGCCCACGGCAGCGGCGTCGGTCACCCCCGAGGGGGTGGCGAACAGCCGCTGGGCTGGGCAGCATGGATGGCATGGACTACGAATACGCGCCACTGCGGCTACCGCCGAACGTCGACCGGTTGACCGCCACGGCGCAGTTGGCGATCCAGGCGGAGTTCTCCGGATGGGAGTTGGCCCGGGTGCGGCTGTACCGGGACGGCACGCGGCAGGTGGTGCTCCGGCGGCGGCGGGTCAACCAGCCGCAGCCGGGTCTGTCGTACTGACGGCCGTACGCCCGGGGCCCACGATCAGGGACCTGCTCAGGGGTTGTCCGGGTGACCCACACGTCGTCGTGCCACAGGTTGGTGTCCGCTGCAACCATCCGGATAGCCCGCTTCAGCAGCGGTAACGCTGCCGTAAGCGCTTGTTGTCACCGGAAGGGCCGTTCGCCATCCGCTGTGGCTGCCCGCCATCGCGATCTGCTGGTGAGCGGTATACCCCAGAGGTATAAACATGACTCAGAGGTATACCGCTCACTACCGCATCCGCCCCCGACGGAGGTGACCGACGGTCACCGCCGACCGCCGGCCACAGCCCGAGCCAGGGTTAGGAATTACTCGTCTAGTGCTGGTGCCCGGCGTGGTCGTGGTCGTCGTCGAGCTCCAGGAACGGGTGCTCGTCGAGCCGGCCGACCAGCCGGTCGTCGACCGCCGGCTGGAACGGGCCGACCGCGTCGTCGTCGTCGAACGACTCCAGGTCGACCGGGGTGCCCACCTCGCTGACCATCACCACCCCGTCGAGGGGCTCCAGCTCGGGGACGTCCAGCGCGCCGAGCGAGCCGTCGCCGCTCTGCAGCAGCTCCAGCACCGCCTCGCCGACGCCCTCCACCGGCGCCGGCTCGTCGTCCTCCGGGGTGCCCTCGCGGCGGGCCGCCTCGGCCACCCGCAGCAGCGCGGAGACGCTCGGCACCCGGTAGTCGCGACGCTGCCGCACCGAGATCACCCGGGGGTGCGGGTCGCTGGCCTCGGAGCCCTCGGGGCCGCCGAAGCGCTCGTCGGCCTCGTCCGGGTCGATCGAGTCGACATCCCACGGCGTCACCTCGCCGAAGGCGTCGAGCAACCGCTCGTCGTACGCGAAAGAGGCGTTGTTCAACGCCACGTACGCCTGCCAGACGTCGTCGTCGTCGACGCGGCCCTGCGCGGCGCGTACGGCGGCCAGGTGGTGGCGGGCCGCTTCGATCACCCGCTCGAGAGCGGCGTCCAGCTCACCGTGCTGGTCGGTCATGTGGGGCAGTCCCTTCACGTTGGGGAGGTCGCGCGCCGGATGCAGCGCCGGGCGCGGCTAGCAGGTGCGGAGGAACCGGTCGAGAACCCGCACGCCGAACTGTAGTCCGTCGACCGGAACCCGCTCGTCGATGCCGTGGAACAACGCCGAGAAGTTCAGGTCGGCGGGCAGCCGCAGCGGCGCGAAACCGAAGCAGCGGATGCCGAGCTGGGAGAACGCCTTGGCGTCGGTGCCTCCGGAGAGCATGTACGGAACCGGTCGCGCCCCCGGGTCCTCGGCGCGCAGCGCCGCCGACATGGCCTCGACCAGGTCGCCGTCGAAGGTGGTCTCCAGCGCCGGCTGCCGCTGGACGTACTCGATCGCGATGTCCGGGCCGACCAGCTCACGCAGCTGCCGTTCCAGCAGCTCGGACTGGCCGGGCAGGCTGCGGCAGTCGATGGTGGCGGTGGCCCGGCCGGGGATGACGTTGTCCTTGTAGCCGGCGCCGAGGCGGGTCGGGTTGGCGGTGTTGCGGATGGTCGCGCCGATGATGTTGGCGATCGGGCCGAGTTTGGCGATGGCCGTCTCCGGGTCGTCCGGGTCCAGCTCGACGCCGAGCAGGTCGGACACCTCCTCCAGGAAGGCCCGCACGGTGTCGGTGACCACCACCGGGAAGCGGTGCCGGCCGATCCGGGCGACCGCCTCGGCGAGCGCGGTGACCGCGTTGTCGTCGTGCACCATCGAGCCGTGCCCGGGGCGACCCTTGGCGTGCAGCCGCAGCCAGTCGATGCCCTTCTCGGCGGTTTCGATGAGGTAGAGCCGTTGGCTGTCGTTCACCGAGTAGGAGAAGCCGCCGACCTCACCGATCGCCTCCGTGCAGCCGTCGAAGAGGCCGCTGTGGTTCTCCACCAGGAAACGCGCGCCGTAGTCGCTGCCCGCCTCCTCGTCGGCGGTGTACGCGAGCACGATGTCGCGCGGTGGCCGGACGCCGGTGCGCTGCCAGTGCCGCACCACGGCGAGCACCATCGCGTCGAAGTCCTTCATGTCGATCGCGCCCCGGCCCCAGAGGTAACCGTCGCGCAGCTCGCCGGAGAACGGGTGCACCGACCACTCGTCGGCGTCGGCGGGCACCACGTCCAGGTGGCCGTGCACCAGCAGCGCGCCCCGGCTCGGGTCGGTGCCGGGGATGCGGGCCACCACGTTCGCCCGGCCCGGCACGGACTCGTGCAGGACGGACTCCACGCCCACCTCGGCGAGCTTCTCCGCCACGTACTCGGCGGCGCGGCGCTCACCGACGCTTGTGTCGTTGTCCCCCGTGTTTGTGGTGTCGATGCGCAGCAGGTCGCGGCAGAGGTCCACGACCTCTGCGGTGGGGTCGGGTCGGGCGGAGGCCGCATCGCTCGTCATCGCCTCTTCATACCAGTCGGCGGAGTCCGGCCGGCCGGCGCACCGGTGCGGACGGGCCGGCGCACCGGTGTCCCGGGACCGGTGCATCGACGGGTCCGGTTTCGCCGGGACCGGGTTCGGGTACCGCCGCCCACGACCGCACATCCCTGCCGGAGCTTCCGCCCGCCAGTCGAGGAGGGCACCATGTCCGCCGTTCCCCTGCCGCCGCTGCCGCCCGCGCCCACACCCGAGGGGGGCTACCGACCCGGTGGCCGCAACATCGCCGACATCGTCGACCGGGAGCACCGTCAACTGTTGGCGCTGCTGGACCAGCTCACCGGCCCGGGCGCCACGCCGCAGGAAGGGCTGCCGGTGCTCACCGCCGCGCTGTCGCGGCACCTGTCCGCCGAGGAGCAGTACCTGCTGCCGGCGGTACGCGCCGCGCTGCCGGGCGCCGCCGAGCGGGTGGACGCCGAGATCAACGCCGACGCCAGCCTGCTGAACACCCTGAAGGGGTTGACCGACGACGCGTTGACCGAGGTCGCCGAGCGGGTTCGTCAGCACGTCGAGGGCGTGGGCACGCTCGTCACCGAGCTGCGCGCTGTCGCGACCGAGGAGGAGCTGATCCGGCTGGGTAACCGGCTGGAGATCGCCGAGGAGGCGGCCCCGACCCGGCCGCACCCGGGCACTCCGGCCACCCCACCGTGGAACCGGATCGTCGAGCCGGCGGTCGGGGTGGTGGACAAGATGCTGGACGCGGTGACCCGCCGGCCGACGTACCTGGCGGACCTGCCGGAGTCGCCGCGGGACTGAGGCGCGGCGACGATCCCAAGTGCATTCATTATCACCGATCCGCTCGGGCTATTCCGCCGGCTGACGCGTAGTCCTACCGTCACGGTATGAACCTGGAGCTGCGTCACCTGCGGGTGGTCTGCGCGATCGCGGAGACGGGGAGCGTGACCAAGGCGGCGTCGGCGCTCGGCCTGGCCCAGCCGGCGCTGACCGCCCAGCTCCAGCGCATCGAGCGAACCCTGGGCGGCCCGCTGTTCGACAGGGACCGGCGCGGCGCCCGGCCCACCGCGCTCGGCGAGCTGGTGCTGGCTCGGGCCCGGGTGCTGCTGCCGGCGATGAAGGGGTTGCAGGACGAGGCGGCCCGGCTGGCCGGGGCCGGCGACGCGCCGCCGTGCTACCGGTTCGGTGGGGTGAACAGCCCGATCCTGGGCCGGATGGTGCACCGCCTGGCGGCCGAGCAGCCGCCCGCCCAGATCACCACGCTCGCCTCCTGGTCGGTGGACGAGTTGGCGCAGCTGGTGGCGGGCGGCCGACTGGACTTCGCGCTCACCGGGGTGTGCGGCGACGCCAGCCCGTCGGCCGGGTTCGGGTTGAGCTGGCAGGAGGTGGCCATCGACCCGGTGCTGGTGCTGCTGCCGGAGACGCACCCCCTCGCGGCGCACGACGAGGTGCGCCTGGCGGACCTGCGCCACGAACAGTGGGTGGCCGCCCCGGGCGACGGCTGCTTCAGCGACTGCTTCGCCGCCGCCTGCGCCCGCGCCGGCTTCACCCCCCGCAAGGTGTACGAGACCGACATCCGCGGCTGCGTCGACCTGGTGGACGCCGGCGTGGCGGTGGCGCTGTGCCAGGCGACGTTCCGCCCGGTGGCCGGGTTGGTCACCCGCCGCCTCGCCGGCATCCCGCTGCGCTGGCGGCTCCTGCTCGGCTGGCACCCGGACTCCCCCGCCGCCCGGGAGGCCGACCTGATGTTGGAGACGGCTAAGGCGGCGTACGTCGACTCGTTGGCCCCGCATCCCGCGTACCTGGACTGGCTGCTGCGCCACCCGGCGTTCGGCGTCCGGCAGCCGAGCGGGGTCCGACCGGGCTGAGCGGGAGGTAACCGGCCGGTGGCGGTGCGAATCGCCGTTGGCCGGGTATCTGGCGGACATGACCGACCTCTACCCGCCCGCCGACGACCGGGAACTGCTCCGCGAGGCGGCCGCCGCGCACACCGCCGCCACCCGTGCGGTCGAGGCGTTCCTGCGCCGCCTGCCGCAGGTGCCCGACCCGGCCGCCGTCACCGAGTACGCCAACCTGCTCACCCGGGAGGACCAGACCCGCGCCGACCGCGACGCCGCCGCCGACGCGGCGGGGCTGACCATCGCCAGCCTGGAACCGGACCAGGGCCAGTAGCCGAGACGCGACGGCGCCGTCCCCGCCCGGGACGGCGCCGTCGCGCGTGGCCTCGTTCAGAGTTCGACGAGCGGGTCGTGCCCCAGGTCGAGCAGGGAGTGCCGCCAGTCGTCGTCGGCGTTGCCGCGCGACGGCTTGGCGTCCATCAGCTCGCGGATCCGCTCGACCGCCTCCCGCATCACCTCGATGTCCTCCGGGGTGAGGTCGACCTTGCGCTTGTTCAGCACCTTGAGGATCTCCCGGCCCGGCTGGGGCAGGTCGAGGTTCGGGTTCGGGCTGAACGACTCCTCCCCGGAACCCCGGGTCAGCAACCACGTCCGCAGCTGCTCCGACGGGACGTTGACCTCGGCGTGGAAGTCCTCCCAGAGCACTTCCACCTCGGGGTCGAGCCGCGCTTCGCGTACCATCAGGTCTCCTCTCCGGGCGGTTTCCCGGACGTCTCCGGGTCGTCCTTGTCGGTCTTGGGGTGCAGGCCCTCCGCGGGCACCCGCGTCCGGCGGGGGTTCGCGGTGGGCGGCGCCAGGATCGGGTCGGGATGGTCGTCCTCGTCCCGGGGTTTCGCCGGCTCGTGCGGGTCCTCGTGCTCGTCTCGTCGCGCCGGCCCGCTCATCGCGGGTGGGTGGTCGTGGCGGCGGTGTACCCCCGCTCGCCCGCTGACACGTCGAAGGTGAGCGCCCCGTCACGAACGTCCACAGTGACCTTCTGCCCCGGCGAGATCGCCGACTCCAGCAGCATCCGGGACAGGTGGTTGTCCACCTCCCGCTGGATGACCCGGCGCAGCGGGCGGGCGCCGAACTCCGGCTGGTAGCCGTGCTCGGCGAGCCAGTCGATGCCGGCGGTGGTGAACTCCACCTGGAGATCCTGGGCGTGCATGCGACGGCGGGTCTCCTCCAACAGCAGCGCGGTGATGTCGCGCAACTGCTCGGCCTCCAGCCGGCGGAAGATGATGACCTCGTCGATGCGGTTGAGGAACTCCGGGCGGAAATTTTCCTGCAGGCGGCGCATCAGCCGCTCGCGCAGTTCGTTGCTCTCCTGCTCGCTGCCGACGTCCCCGGTGCCGAAGCCGACCGAGCGCTGGGCGCCGGTGATCAGCTCCGAGCCGAGGTTGCTGGTCATGATCAGTACGGTGTTCTTGAAGTTCACGGTGCGACCCTGGCTGTCGGTCAGCCGCCCGTCGTCGAGCACCTGGAGCAGGATGTTGAACACGTCCGGGTGGGCCTTCTCGATCTCGTCGAGCAGCACCACCGCGTACGGGCGGCGACGCACCGCCTCGGTGAGCTGGCCGGCCTCCTCGTAGCCGACGTATCCGGGTGGCGCGCCGACCAGCCGGCTGACCGTGTGCCGTTCCTGGAACTCGCTCATGTCCACCCGGACCATCCGGTCCGCCTCACCGAACAGCGCCTCGGCCAGGGCGCGGGCCAGCTCGGTCTTGCCGACGCCGGTCGGGCCGAGGAACAGGAAGCTGCCCATCGGCCGTTCCGGGTCGGCCAGCCCGGCCCGGGAGCGGCGGACGGCCTCGGCGACCGCGGTGACCGCGTCGTCCTGACCGACCACCTTCTGGTGCAGGTGTCCCTCCAGGCGCAGCAGCCGGTCCCGTTCCTCCTCGGTGAGCTGGCTGACCGGAATACCGGTGGCCCGGGAGACCACCTCGGCGATCTCCTGCGGACCCACCTCGGGCACCTGGGAGGAGGACGACCCGTCGTCGCCGTTCGCTCGACGGATCTCCTCCTCCAGCTCGGAGATCCGGTCCCGCAGGGCGGACGCGCGCTCGTACTGCTCGTCGGTGACGGCCTGTTCCTTGTCCCGGCGTACCTCGTCGAGCTCCTGCTCCAGCTCCCGCACGTCGGAGGCGGGGGTACGGGTCCGCAACCGCACCCGCGCGCCGGCCTGGTCGATCAGGTCGATGGCCTTGTCGGGCAGGAACCGGTCGGTGACGTACCGGTCGGACAGCTCGGTGGCGGCGACCAACGCCTCGTCGGTGAAGCGCACCTGGTGGTGGGCCTCGTACCGGTCGCGCAGCCCGCGCAGGATCGCGATGGTGTCGTCGACGCTGGGCTCGGGCACCAGCACCGGCTGGAAGCGCCGGGCCAACGCGGCGTCCTTCTCGATGCTCTTGCGGTACTCGTCCAGCGTGGTCGCGCCGATCACCCGCAACTCGCCGCGGGCGAGGGCGGGTTTGAGCATGTTGGACGCGTCCATCCCGCCCTCGCTGCCGGCGCCGCCCGCCCCGACCAAAGTGTGGATCTCGTCCATGAAGATGATCAGCTCGTCCCGGTGCGCCCGGATCTCGTCGATCACCTTCTTCAGCCGTTCCTCGAAGTCGCCCCGGTACCGGGTGCCGGCGACCAGGCCGGCCAGGTCGAGTTGCACGACCCGCTTGCCGAGCAGGGTCTGCGGGACGTCCCCGTCGCAGATTCGTTCGGCCAACCCCTCGACGATGGCGGTCTTGCCGACGCCGGCCTCGCCGATCAGCACCGGGTTGTTCTTGGTGCGCCGGGACAGGATCTCCACGGCCTGCTCGATCTCGTCGGCCCGGCCGATCACCGGGTCGATCTGATCGTTGCGGGCCAGATCGGTGAGGTCCTGCCCGTACTGGTCGAGGGTGGGCGTGCCGCGGTCCGGCTTCGGCCCGGTCATCGGCCCGCGCTCGGCGTTGGCCGCCTGCAACGACTCGGGTTGGATCCGGCCGGCGGCCAGCATCCGACCGGCCGGCGACTCGGGGTTGAGCGGCAGCGCCATCAGGATGTGCTCGGGGCCGATGTAGTTGGCGCCCATCGCCCGGGACAGCTGGTGGGCGTCGAGCAGCGCCCGTTTGGCGGCTGGGGTCAGCGACAGGTTGGGCGGCACCTCTCCGCGCGGTGCGCCGTCGCCCTTGCCGCCGAGCGCGTTGAGCAGGGTGTCCGGGTCGGCGCCGGCCCGGCGTACCAGGTCACGTAGCGGTTCGCGTTGCAGCGCCGCCCAGAGCAGGTGGTCGGTGTCCAGGTCGTTGCTGTGGCGTTGCGCGGCCCGCCGGGCCGCGTCGGCGAGCATCTCCCGGGCGTCCGCCGTCATCAGTCGGGTGATGTCGACCCGGTGCGGCGGTCGGCGCCCTCCCTCACCCCGACCGAAGTACCTGGCCAGGAATTCGTCCCACGGGTCGGAGCCGGTGTCACCGGGTCCCATCATGTCTGTCCTCCGCAGTCGGGCGCGGCACGGTCGGCAGGGGCTACCCGGCGCGCGCCCCGACAAACGCCGTGGGAGGTGGCGTAGCGGCACCCGGGAGTGGCGTCGGTACGGCCTCGGCCGTTGGTGGCAGGCTGACCGGATGGATGAGACCCCGCTGCTGATCGTGGATGGCGCCAACGTGGTGGGCTCCCGCCCGAACGGGTGGTGGCGTGACCGCGCCGGGGCGGCGGCCCGCCTGCGCGACTCCCTCGCCCCGGTGGCGACCATCGGGCTGCCGGCGCGCCTGCCCGCCCCGGTGGAGGTGGTGCTGGTGGTCGAGGGGGCCGCGCGGGACGTGCCCGGGACCGACGGCGTCCGGGTGGTCTCGGCCCCCGGCTCCGGCGACGACAGCGTGGTCGACCTGGTCGCTGGCGCTCCGCAGCGGCGTCGGTTGGTGGTCACCGCGGACCGGGAGCTACGCGAGCGGGTCACCGCCCTGGGCGCGGAGGTGTACGGGCCCCGCTGGCTCCGCGAGAGTTGAGAAGTTCTCGCACTGGGAGTCCCACAGAACGGACTCCCGGCACTTCCGGGGGCCTACCGGACAGGCGGGCAGGAACACCGACAGGGCGGATGTTCTTTCGCGGCGGCCGATAGGCTCTAATGGAGATCTCCCCGCCCCCAGGAGGTTCCGCCGTGGCGAGCGTCGCCGAGCTGAAGGCTGCCATCGATGTCGCCCTCCAACAGATCGGTGACGGGCAGACAGCCGTGCAGGCGGCCGGCGAGAAACTGGCCGAGGCGCAGCAGACCCTCGCGGGCGCGCTGGAGGGCAGCGGGCACGAGACGGTGGAGGCGGCCCAGGCGTCGCTGACACAGGCCAGCCAGGAGCTGGAAGAGTGTCTCGCCGCGACACTGGTCGCGGTCGAGCAGGCGCAGCTCTACGTCGCGACCCTGTAGGCCGCCATGTCCATCATCGAGGACGTCGGTGGGCAGGTCCGCGCCGCCAGCGAGGAGTTCCCGCTGGCCCTGCTCGGGCAGGCGCTGGAGAAGTTCGGCCTGGCCACGGAGCGACTGCGCTGGGTGCGCCAGGAGTCGGCCAACCCGATGGGCGTGCCCGAGTTGTCCGCCGCGACCGAGCACGCCGAGAGCGCCGGATACGCGTTGCGGGTGGCCCAGGAACAGCTCTCGGGGTACCTGGCCGCGATCGGGCTGGGCGCGGACGGCGCTCCGGCGCCCCGCCCGCAACCACGCGAACCCCGGCACGACACACCGCCGGGCGCCGGGCCGACCACAGTGGCGCCGGAGCCGGCCGAGCAGGTGCGGCTGCGCCGCTGGTGGTCGGTGCGGGTCGCGGAGCTGACCGGCGGACGCGACGGCGGCGCCGACGAACCGGACGAGCGGTTGGACGACTCCCAGGAACTGCTCCGCCGCGTCGTGGGCGGCGTACGCGCCGGCGACCGGGACCGGCTGCGTACCGAACTGCGCCGGGCACCGGCGGACGTGGGGCTGGGGATGGCGGCGCTGGCGCCACCGCTGCTGCGCGAGCTGGCCGGCGAGCTGCTGGGGCACCCGCCGCGCGCCGCCGACCTCGGCCGGCTGCGCGGGGAGTTGGACGGGCGGGTCCGTGACCTGCTGCCCGGGCTGCCGCCGCCGGTGCTGGAGACGCTGCTGACCCGGGTGTGTCGGATGCCGCCGCCGCGCGCCTCCGGGGAGCCGCCGCACGCCGCCGACTCCGCGGTGACCGCCGGGGTGGCGACCGGGCTGCTGCTCGCCCGCCTCGGCCGGGACCTGCCCTCCGGCGACCGGGCCCGACCAGCGGGCCCCGGCCAACAAGCCGGCTCGGGCCAACAAGCGGGTGTGGGCCAACAAGGCGGCGCGGGCCAACAACGCGGTGCGGGTGCGCGCCCCGGTGGTGCGGTCCGGCGGCCCGGGGATGCGGGTGGACAGCGCTCCGGTGGGCTGCCGCCGCGCTCGGGCAGCCCGTGGCGGGACGCGCCGACTCGTCGGGGCTCCGATGGCTGACCGGCGTGGCCAGCTGGCCAGGCGAATCCGGGACACGCTGGCCGAGGCGTTGGGCGCCACCCGTACCCGGCTGTCCGCCGCCCAGGCGGAGCTGACCTCCGGGCGGGAACGGCTGGCCCGGGTCCAGCGGGCGGCGGCCGCCGTACCGGAACGGGTGGGCGCCCAGCGGGACCGCCGCATCGCCGAGATCGACGCCCGCTACTCCGCCCGGATCGCCGAGCTGGCCCGGCGCGCCGCCGAGGCGGCCCGTCAGGAGGCGCCCGGTTGCGCCGGGGCCGACTGGGCGGGGTGGGCACCGACGCCGACCCGGCGGGCGGAGCCGCCCGGCGCGCTGCGGGTCGGCACGGTCCGGATCGACGGCGTCGACCCGGTGCCCGCGCTGGTGCCGCTTCTCGACGCCGGCCACGTCCACCTCTCCGGAGACGATCGGGCCGGCTGCGACGCCGTGGTGTCCGCGTTGCTGCTGCGGGCCGCCGGCCGCGCCGACCCCGGGGCGGTACGGCTGGTCGGGTACGACCCGGAGCAGCTCGGCGGCGGCCTGGCCGGGTTCGCGCCGCTGGGCACGGCGGGGCTGCTCACCTTCGTCGGCCCCGGTGGGCTGGGTCCACTGCTGGACGACCTGGTGGAGCAGATCCGCCGGATCAACGAGACGGTGCTCGCCGGCGAGTACGCCTCGCTGCGCGAACTGGCCGCGGCGACCGGCCGGCGACCCGAACCGTGGCGGGTGGCGGTGCTGCTCGGTGGCGACGAGCTGAACCGGCACGAGCGCGGCCAGCTGGACCGGGTGGTCCGCGCCGGCGCGGCCTGCGGGGTGCACCTGGTGGTGCACGGTGTGCCGGTGCCGGAGGACCCGACGGTGACCCGGGTGGTGGCCGGGGCCTCCGGCGCGCGGATCGGCGGGTCGGCCGGGCTGCCGGTCCGGCTGGACCCACCGCCACCGGCGACGCTGGTCACCGAGACCTGCCGGGAGATCGCCGTCCAAGTGAACGCCGGCCCACCGCCGACGCCGTTCGCGGACCTGCTGCCCCCACCCGAGCTGATGTGGCGGGAGGACTCCGCCGACGGGTTGACCGCGCCGATCGGTGCGGGGCCGCAGGGCCGTCCGGTACGCCTGACGTTGGGCGACTACCCGCCGCACGCGCTGATCGGCGGGCCGTCCGGCACCGGCAAGACCAACCTGATCTTCGCGTGGATCGGCGCCCTCGCCGCCCGCTACTCCCCCGCCGAGCTGGAGTTCTACCTGCTGGACTTCAAGGAGGGGGTGTCCTTCGCGCGGTTCGCGCAGGGCCGGCGTGACCCGAGCTGGTTGCCGCACATGCGCCTGGTGGGCATCAACGTCAACACCGACCGGGAGTTCGGGCTGGCGCTGCTGCGGTTCCTCGCCGAGGAGTTGCGCCGGCGGGCCGACGCGGCCAAGAAGCACGAGGTGACCAAGCTGGCCGAGCTGCGGGCGGTCGACCCGACCGGGCACTGGCCACGCATCGTCGCGGTGGTCGACGAGTTCCAGATGCTGCTGGCCGGTCGGGACGCGGTCGCCCGGGAGGCGGCCGACCTGCTGGAGGACCTGGCCCGGCGCGGCCGGTCGCAGGGCATCCACCTGGTGCTCGCCTCGCAGGACGTACGGGGCATCGAGGCGCTGTGGGGCCGCCCCGCGCTGGTCGCCCAGTTCACCCTGCGCATCGCGCTGCCCAAGGCACTGCGGATCCTCGCCGAACGCAACGACGCGGCGCAGTCGCTGCCCCGCTGGCACGCGGTGGTCAACGCCGAGTCGGGCATGGTGGAGGGCAACGAGGTCGCCCGGATCCCGTCGGCCAGCGACTGGGAGACGTGGAGCGGGTTGCAGCACCGGCTGTGGCGGATGCGCCCGGCCGACGCGGCGCCGGCCCGCCTCTTCGACGGCGACGCGATCCCCCGGCTGGCGGACGCCCCGGACTTCCGGGCGCTCACCGCGCCGCCGGACGGGAGCGTGCCGCGCAGCCCGGTGGCCCTGCTCGGCGAGATCATCGACGTGCAGTCCCGCTCGGCGGCGCTGCGCCTGCCGCGCGCCCCGGGGCGTAACCTCGCGGTGCTGGGCACCCGGGTGGACGAGGCGTGCGCGGTGCTGGACGCGGCGGCCCGGTCACTCGCCCGCCAGCATCCGCCCGGCACCGCCCGGTTCTCCATCGCCTGCCTCGACGCGGACGCCGACCCGATGGCCCGTGCCCTCTACGACGACCTGGCCGACGACGCCGCCTGGTACGACGAGGAGACAGTGGGCGAGCTGATGGCCGAGACGGCCGACGGGCTGACCGGGCCGGGCAGCCCGCACTACCTGCTGCTGTTCGCTGTCGACGCGGCGGCCGGCGCGCTGGCCGCCCGCGTGGGTGGACGCACCGGCCTGGAGCAGCTACGCCGGATCCTGCACGACGGGCCGGAACGACGGACGCACGTGCTGGCCTGGTGGCGGGGGGTGGCCCGGATGCGCGCCGACCTCGGTGGGCCCGCCGCCCGCACCGACCAGATCGGAGCCTGGGTGGCGCTGGACGCGCACGGCGGCGAGCTGGGTTCCTCGCTCTACCCGGGCACCGGCGGCCCGGACTGGTATCCCCGCCCCTGGCGGGGGCTCTTCTTCGACCGGGCGGTCCACCGCACCGGACAGGTGATCATCCCGTATGGACCGTCGCGATGAACGAACCAGTGGCGAGTGAGACGTACGCGGCGCAGTTGCGGCGACTCGCCGACCTGACCGCGCGGGTGGGTGAGCAGCGTGCCGAGGCGCACACCTGGTACGAGCGGCAGTGCGCGGCTGCCGAGCGGGCCGTCGCCGACGCCGCCGAGCAGGTCCAGCACGCCGAGGTGGAACTCGTCGAGGCGCGCGAACAGCAGGAACGGGTCGACGCCGAGGTGGCGCACCTGTGGCAGCAGGTGCGTACCCGCCTCGGTGCCCGTCGTCTCGGCGGCCCGCCCGCTCCGGCGAACAGCGGCGGGGCCACCGACGCGGTGGTGCTGCTCACCCGGGCCCGGGACCTGCTCGACCGGGCCGGTCAGCCGGGTGAGCTGCCGGGTTCGGTCAACCCCCTGCTGGCGCTCTGCGGGGTGGCCGGCGCGGTGCTCGCGTACGCGCTGGGGGCCGGGGCGCGGGCGTTGGGTGTCGGGTACGGCGGCGACCTGGCGGTCGGGATGCCGGTGCTGGCGCTTGTGGTGACCCTGTTCGGGCCGCTGGTCGGGCTGGCGCCGGCGCGGGTGCTGGCCGACCGCCGGCACGCGGTGCTCGGGCCCCGGCCGATCACCGTGGTGCTCGGCGCGGGCCTGCTGACCACCGCGCTGCTGCTGGCGGTCGGCCGCTGACCGATGAGTCCACTGAGGCTGTCGAGAAGCCGACCGCCGGCGCGAGCCCTTTCTTCGCTACGGTACGTCGAGTGGTCAGCTTCTTCCTGAGTTACCGCTCCGGCAGCGGCGACAACACCCTCGCGCGGCTGCTCGACACCATGCTGACCGCTCGGTTCGGCAGCGACAGCGTCGTGCGTGACGACGACAGCGCGTTCATGTCGGTCGGCGAGCTCTGGCGTCGGCTGTCAACCTCGGCGGCACTCGTCGTCGTGGTCGAGCCGGCCGCGCCCGGCGAGTCGGCAGGCTCGCTGGAGTCCCTGCCGGGCCTCAACCACCGGATGATCGCAACCGCCCTCACCACGCCGGTCCCGGTCGTCGTGGTGCTGGTGGACGGCGCGGAACTGCCACCTGAGACGCGCCTTCCCGAGGCGCTGCGCGCACTTGCCGGGCACCGCCCGCGGCGGGTCCGGACGAGCAGCGCCCGGTCGGACCTCCGGGACCTGGTGGACGGCCTCGCTGCGAGTCTCGGGCCGGAGACCACGACAACCGGTCGCCCGGTCCCCCTGATCCTCAGCGTGGAGCCGATGCGGTGGCCCGTGTCGCCGCGCAGCCGCAGGTCCTCGGTGGCGATCGTCTACTCGACCAGCCAGGGTGGTCTGGAGGTCGCCGCCGGTGACCGAACGACGGTGTGGCAGGACCCCGGGCTCACGGCCCGATACGAGACGCGCTACGAAGTGGACGTCAGCGACCACTCGGTCGTGGTCGACCTTCGGCTGCCCGCCAGGGGCGGCACGGACCACTTCACCGCGTCCGTCACCGTCGACTTCCAGGTGACCGACCCGGCGCAGGTCGTCCGACGCGGGATCACGGACGCCATGGTCCTGATCCGCCGATTTCTGCTGGACAGTCTCCAGCGAATCACATCGGCGTACGACATCGACGAGATGATCGAAGCCGAGGAGGCCGTCAACTGGTTGCTGGGCGCCCATATCTCCATTGTGGACGGCGTCACCATTCTTCCGAGAGACGCGGAGCTGTCCCACGACGGGTGGGTCGGTCACCATCTGCGGGAGCACGCGCAGGGCGACCTGCCGCAGCGGGCAGAGCGGCTGGAGCAAGCGGAGTGGGGCCCTCCCGTCCCCAGGGCATCCCCCGAGCTCTACGCCGACATGCTCGCTGAGCAGGGCCCCAGCAGTTCTCCTCCCCCTGGTGACGACAGCGCCTGGCGTGCCAGGGCGACACCCCCGTTCACCGCACCAGCGACCTCGTCACCCCCGGACGTCAGCCGGGCGGCGGAGCGGCTGTTGGTGGCGCGCGCGCCCACCCAGGTCCCGGTGGGGCGGGACCTGAGCGTCGAGGTCCGGCTCGTCACCGAGGGACGACCGGTTCATCCGGACGCCGTGGCGGCACGGATGCCCAGTTTCCTCGTCGCCGATGCCGGCACGCCGGTGACAGTGACCGTCCACGCGCCCGCCGGCCTGCACGCCGAGGGCCCGCTCCAGCAGACCGTGCTCGTCGTGCCGGACGACGATCCGGATCCGATCCGGTTCGGTTTCGGGGCGCGTACCCCAGGTCTGCATCGCATCGACGTGACCGCCTGGGCCGGCGGCACGTTCCTCACCGAGGTGTCGGTGGAGGTCTCCGTCGCGGACGGTGGGCCGTTCCGCGACGGCCCGCCGAAGACGACGCCGCTCGGCGCGCCGCAGGCGCGGCCGGGCGAGGTCACGATGGAGGTCCGGTTCGACGGCAACCGGTACACCTTCCAGTTGCGGTCGGAGGCGGCGCTGTTCGCCCCGGTCGTCGAGTCGGTAACGAACACGCCGAACGCCGCTGTGGAGAACGCCATCCGGGAGTTGCAGCAGCTGGCCGGCGGTGGTTCCCGCTACAGCGCCGCGATGATCCGCGAGGTCATCCGGTCGGCGGGGATCCAACTGTGGTCGGAGTTGGTGCCGGCCGATGTGCGGGACCAGTTCTGGCAGGTCCGCGGTGACATGAGCGCGTTCACGATCGCCACCGACCACGACGTGGTCCCGTGGGAGCTGCTCCATCCGCTCAGCGTCGACCGCGACAACGGTTTCCTCGTCGAGCAGGTCCCGGTGGTCCGCCGCACCTACGGTCAACGGCGGAACGCGACGATCGGCCTGCGCAACCCGCGCTTCGTGGTGCCTCCGAAGGCGCCCACCGGCGCGCACGAGGAGATCGCCAGCATCCGCGCGATCCTCGGCGCGACCGACAGCGAACCCATCACCAGGGCCGACGACCTCCTCGCCCTGATCAACTCGGGGTCGCTGGGTGCGACCCACTTCGCCTGCCACAACACCTTCTCGGCGGACGGCTCGTTCATCGACATGGACGGCGGCCGGTTCAGGCCGACCCTGCTCGCCGAGGCCAGCATCCGGAGACTGCTGGCCGAGAGCGGCCCGCTGGTGTTCATCAACGCGTGCCGCAGCGCGGGCGTGGCCCCGACGTACACCAGGATGCTCGGCTGGGCGCAGCAGTTCATGTCGTCCGGTGCGGGCGCTTTCGTCGGCACCCTCTGGGCGGTGCGTTCGGACAGTTCGGCGCGCTTCGCTACCGCGTTCTACCGTTCCCTCGCCGACGGGGCCACGCTCGGCGCGGCGGCCCTCGCCGCGCGGGTCGAGCAGCAGGACGACCCGCTCGACCCGACCTGGTTGGCCTACACCGTGTACGGCGACCCGTTCGCCACCGCCGCCTTGTGAACGGTCGGCAATTCAACTAGCGCAAGGGTGGTGCGACATGGACGTGGACGACTACAGCGTGCCCGTCGAGGAACTGGTGTCGGCGGTGAGGTACGCGGTGGAGCAGGCCGGCATCTCCACCACCGACGAGGGCCGCGACCTGAGGGTCGCCTCCGTCCAGCTGATCCTGAGCGCGGTCGTCACCACGAAGGCCGGCGGTGGCGTGGACTTCCGGGTCCCGGTGATCGGTTGGAAGGTCAAGGTCGGCGGCAGCCGCTCCCACCAGAAGACCCACACGATCGACATCACGCTCGTCGCCGAGGATCTCCAGGATCGGCACGAGCTGCGGCACAGCGCGGTCGCGGCGACCCTGGTGGACGCGATCACCACGATCCGCGCGGTGGTCGCCGCCGGCAGCGGCGGTGACGACCCGCTGGTGCTGAAGGCCGGCACTGTGGAACTCGTCTTCGGCGTCACCGAGCAGGGCACGATCTCGGTCGGCGCGGAGGGCGAACTGACCGACGAGGTCACGAACACGCTCCGGATCGAGCTGGTGGCGGCCACCGCCGAATAGGTCAGGCCGGGACCAGGACAGCCTCGCGCAGCAGCCGGCGGGTCAGGGTGATCCGGTCGGCGTCGTCGGGCAATCCGGGCAGGTCACCAACCCGGGCGACCGCGCCGCTGAGCAGGACCCGGGCCGCCGGCTCGCACTCGGCGGGCAGGGTGATGGTGCGGTCGAACAGCCGCAGTGCCACAGTGTCCGACCCGTGCGGCACCAACTGCCAGCGCAGGCCCGCCCGCACTGTGACCCGGGCGTCGGCGTCCAGCGCGGCCACCGCGTCCGCCTGGGCGAGCGGCCGGATGGGTGCCGGTCGGGCCGCCGGCCAGGCACGCTGGCGCAGTCGGGCGGCGACCGCGTCCGGGTCGGCACGCAGCAGCCAGTCGCGCAGCGCCTCCACCGTCTCGGTCAGCTCCGGCTCGATGTCGTCCGGGTCGGTGACGTCGGTGCCGAACGGCAGGCTCGCCCGCAGCCGCTGGTCCTCCGCGGCCAGCGCGAGCAGCTCCTCGACCAGGGCGTACCGGGTGAGCGCACGGATGCCCACTGTCAGGTGCATCGAGCTGGCGTCCTGCGCCTGCGCACTGTGCAGCCAACCCCGGGGCAGGTAGAGGGCGTCGCCGGGGGCGAGCACCACGTCCAGCGCCGCGGGGCCCTGCGCGGTCGCGCCGACCTCGTCGGCCCGGCCACCCCACGGCTGCCGCTCCAGCGGGTCGGGCAGCACCGGCGGGTGGATCCGCCAGTGCTTGCGGCCGTCGACCTGGAGGACGAACACGTCGTGCGTGTCGTAGTGGGTGGCGAATCCCTGGCTGCCGGCCGGGGTGAGGTAGGCATTGATCTGTAGCGGCTGCTGGAGCGCCAGGCCCAGATCGCGGGCGAAGTCGACAAGTGGCGGCCAGATCCGGTGCAGACCCTGCAACACCAGGGTGGCCCCGGCGGCGTACTGCTCCAGGACCCGCTCGTCGAGCACCTGGTCGCCGATCTCGGCGCCGGCACCGCCGCCGCCGGTCCAGCGGGCCGCGGGCACCAACTGACCGTCCCTGGCGACCCGCAGGAACGGGGTACGCAGACCGCGCCGGCTCAGCAGCTCGTCGGCGTCGGCGGGGCTGAGCAGGTCGGTGAAACCGGCCGGGTCGGGCAGCTCGGCGGCGCGGGACAGCAGCGGGGTGTGGCCCCAGTGCGCGGCGGCGAACTTGGCCGGTTCGACCGAGACGCAACGGGCCAGCGCCGCGGTGGCGGATGCGGACGAGACCGCCGGGCGGCCGTGGCCGCCCGGCGGGTCGAGGTGCGTCATGATGTGCCGCTACCGCGCGCTGCCGTCGGCGCCACCGTCCTGCTGACCCGGCGTCGCACCGCCGTCGGCGGGACCCTCCGCGCTGCCGTCGGCGCCACCGTCGTGCTGACCGGGAGTCGCGCCACCGTCGGCGGGACCTTCCGCGCTGCCGTCGGCGCCACCGTCGTGCTGACCGGGAGTCGCGCCACCGTCGGCCGGGCCCTCCGCGCCACCGTCCGCGCCACCGTCCTGGTGACCGGGGTTCGCGCCACCGTCGGCCGGGCCCTCCAGGCCGCCGCCGCCAGTGGTCTGCATGTCGTCGTCGTTGAGTGCCATCGGTACTCCCTCGGGTGTGCCGCCCCGCCGTACGCCGGGGTCCGTCGTGCTGCGGGTGGTACCCCACGCGCGATCTTCTCTAACCCTCACCGTAGACGTCGAAGCGGGGCGACACGGGCGGTTCACGAGCGGCGGCGAAGAGTGTCAGGATGGGACGGTGATCCTGGTGGGCACGTCCGGCTGGCAGTATCGGGACTGGCGGGGCCGCTTCTATCCGCAGCAGTTGCCGCAGCGGCTCTGGCTGGAGCACTTCGCCGACGGCTTCGCCACCGTGGAGGTCAACAACGCCTTCTACCGGCTGCCGGAGCGGGACACCTTCGCCGCCTGGCGGGCACGCACCCCGGCGGACTTCTGCGTGGCGGTGAAGATGAGCCGCTATCTCACCCACATCAAGCGGCTGCGTGAACCGGCCGAGCCGGTGGCCCGGTTCCTCGGTCGCGCCACCGCGCTCGGTGATCGGCTCGGCCCGGTGCTGCTGCAACTGCCGCCGAACCTGCGGGTGGACGTGGCGGCGCTCGACGCCACCCTGCGGCTGTTTCCCGCGGACGTGCGGGTCGCGGTGGAGCCCCGGCACCCCTCCTGGTGGACCGACGCCACCCGGGCGGTCCTGGAACGGCGTCGGGCGGCCCTGGTCTGGGCGGACCGGCTCGGACGACCGGTCGCCCCGCTCTGGCGGACCACCGACTTCGGCTACCTGCGGCTGCACGAGGGCCGGGCCCGACCCTGGCCCCGGTACGGTCGCGCGGCGCTGCGGTCCTGGGCGCACCGGCTGACCGACACGTTCGGCGCCGACGAGCCGGCGTACGTGTACTTCAACAACGACCCGGGCGGCGCCGCGATCGTGGACGCTGTCGCGTTCGCGGCGTTGGCCCGGCGGGCCGGGCATCCGGTGTCCCGGGTGCCAACCGCCGCCGAGGCGGACCCCTCGGGCGGCTGAGCCCGCCCGACGGGTCGTCGGGCGGGCTCCGGCGCGTCAGGTCGTCACGGCATCATCGTGGCCAGGTCGGCCGGCATGGTGTCCTTCACGTCCTGCCACTCGCCCTGGGTGACGTGTCGGCGCAGGGTGTCGAGCACCACCTGCGTCACCCGCTCCGGGCCGCCCTCCGCGTCATACGGGAAGCCCTGGCGGACCTCGTAGAGGAAGTCGTCCCGGTTGAGCTTGATCGGCACGTCCGACGGGACCCACCCGTCGAAGTAGATGCCCCGCACGAGCACCGGCAACTGCTGGGCGAACTCCACGCTCTCGTCCACCGGCAGCCGGTCACGCAACAGGTGCAACACCGTGCGCAGCGCCGCGTACGACTGGTTACGCCGATCCTTCGGCCAGCCGTAGGCGTTCTCGATGTCCTTCAGAATCAGGTTCGTCTTGTCCAGCGAGGATTCGAACGCTGAGATCATCGCGTCAGCCATCGGTGGACCCCCGTTCCGTGTTGTCCCACCGCCGGTAGTCGGCGCGACGTGGCGGCCCCACCGGGCCGCGTCGTGCCCGCACCGGGCTGCCCTGTGGGGCGCGCCGGGCGTTGTCGGGCGTGCCGACCACGTGCAGGACGGCTCCACGCCGTCGATCCGTCACCACTCGAACCGTCATCCCCCGTCACCTCCGTGTCGTCTCCGGCGTCAGCCACCCTCCAGGTGGCCGCACCCACCGTGTCCACCCTGCCGGCGGCGCGGGTGACCCGGCCTCACCCCGATCGGATGAGTTGTGACGCCGCGCAACGGTCAGTCGGCGCCGAGCAGCCCGGCCAGGGTCGTCGCGTTGGTCTGCGCGTAGTCGCGGTAACAGTTGTTCATGAGCACGTGGGTCTGGCCGGTCTGGTCGGCCAGCTCGCGCAGCTTCGGCGCCCAGTCGGCCAACTCCCGCTTGGAGTAGTGGTAGCCGAACTTCTCGTGGATGTCCTTGCTTGTCCACTTGTCGCTGTGGCCGTGGAAACGCACGACCGCGAGGTCCGCGGTGGCGGCCAGGACGGGGGGCAGCGACGAGCGGTGGCCCTGCGGCATGTCCACGCAGACGTACGGCAGTTTGTGCTCGCGCAGGAAGGACAGGGTCTCGTCGGCGTTGTCGCCGTCGAACCAGGAGGCGTGCCGGAACTCGTAGACCGGGCGCAGCGGCGCGCAGCGCTTCGCCACCTCCAGCAGGTACTGCTTGTTGGCCCGCTTGATGGTGAACCAGGGCGGGAACTGGAACAGCAGCGCGCCCAGCTTGCCCGCCTCGACCAGCGGGTCCAGCGCGGACAGGAACCGCGTCCAGACGTCCTCGTACGCCTGCGCGGGCAGGTCGTCGGGGTAGACGTTCTTCTTGTCGGTCTCCGGCCGCAGGTCCTTGTAGAGCGCGCTGACCCGGGTGGGATGTCCGGTCAGCAGGCTGAACGCCTTGATGTTGAAGGTGAAGCCCTCCGGGGTGCGCTCGGCCCACAGCCGCGCGGTCGCCTCCGCGGGCGGGGCGTAGTAGGTGGCGTCCACCTCGACGAGCGGAAACTTCCGGGCGTAGTAGGCCAGCCGCTTCTCCGGGGTGTCAGCGGTCTGCGGATACCAGCCCGAGTCCAGCAAGGTGCGGTCGGTCCAGGATGCGGTGCCCACCAGGATGTCACCCATGGGTGAAGTCCATCGCGTGGTGGACCGACCGGCAACCGCTGGCGTCGCTCAGGCCGCCCGCCGTTCACGGGTCTGCTTGCAGGACACGCAGGTGGTGGCGGCCGGGAAGATCTCCAGCCGCTCCACCGGGATAGCCGCCGAGCACCCCTCGCACCAGCCGTAGGTGCCCTCCTCAAGCCGGCCGAGGGCGTGCTCGTACTGGCCGCGGCGGTCGAGGATGGTGCGCAACAGCGACTGCGCGGTGTCCCGCTCGGCCGTCTTGGTGCCGCTGTCGGCCTGGTCGTCGCCGGCGGTGTCGCCGACCTCCACCAGCCGCAGCACCTGGCTCTGGAGCACGGCCTGGTCGTACTCGGCGGTCAGCTCGTCGTAGCGCGCCTGGAGGGAGAGTCGGATCTGGTCGATCTCCGTCTGGGGACGGGTCGCGCCGACCGTGTCGTGGACGAGCATCGCTGCCTGCCTTTCCTGGGCCTGTGGCTCACGGTGAACCGGGTGCCGGCGGCGTCGAGCCCCGGTCTCACTGTCGCATTCGGTACGCGGGCCATCACCCGCGCTCTGTGAGCCGGGCGAGTACCCGCCGGACGAGCCGGGCAAACCGACGATTTCTCGACGGTTTTCAGGCGTCTCCGTCGGGCTCCACGAGCGCCGGGTGGCGGGGGTCGTCGGCCCGCACCACCACGTCGGCGAAGCTCGCCGGGACGACCTCCTCGGCGTACCGGTCGAAGGCCGGCAGCGCCCAAACCTGTGCGGCTTCGGTGCGTCGGCGCAGCGCCGCCGAGGACACCTGCAGGTGGACGGTGACGTCGAAGGGCAGGCCACCGCCGAGCAGCAGCGGGCCGCTGACCAGGACGACACCCCCGGGCGGCAGGTGGACGTAACGGGCGCGGCTGGCCCGGTCGGCGTCGGCGTCCCAGAGCGACGGGAGCAGCCGTCCGGTGCCGCCCGGACCGGCCGGGTCGAGCACCTCACGACGGAGCCCGGCGTCGTCGACCCAGTTCTCGTAGAAGGAGTCCGGGTTGGTGCGGCCCAACTCGAAGCGCAACGACGCGGGGCGGAGGAAGTCGGTGGCACGGACGTGCAGCACCGGGCGACCCCGGGCGCGCAGCGGGTCGACGAGCGCGGCGGCCAGGTCGTCGACGCCCGCGGCGGGAGCGCCGTCCACCGCCACCCGCAGCCGCGCGGGCCCGGCGGCGTCGGTCGCGGCGCGTGTCGCGGCGTCGGCCAGCCGGCTAGTCAGCTCGTCGACGAGCAGGTCGGGCGAGATGGGGCGGATGCGCACCGGACCATCCTGCCCCGCGCCGGGCGGGTCGGTGCCGCCGGTCAGCCGCTGCGGTCGATGGTGACCCGGGCGTCGTCGGCCAACCGGTAGCCCACGCCGTAGACGGTGGTGACCAGGGGTACGTCCACGCCGACCTTGCCGCGCAGTCGACGCACGTGCACGTCGACGGTGCGTACGCCGGCGTGCTCGTAACCCCAGACGGCGTTGAGCAGTTGCAGCCGGGTGAACACCCGGCGGGGGTGGGCGACCAGGTGCAGCAGCAGGTCGAACTCCAGCCGGGTCAGCGGCAGCGGCTCGTCGTCACGCAGCACCGAGCGGGACGACGCGAGGATGTGCAGGGCCGGGATGGTCGGGCTGAGCGCCCGGGTCGACGACCGGCTGGTGGAGACCTGGTCGGGGCGGCGCTCCGCCGGGACGGCTCCGATGATCACGCCTTCGCCCCGCTCCAGCATCTCGCGGGCGGCTTCGAGCAGCCGACGTGCCGCCGGGGTCAGCGACTCCTCACAGGCCAGCGGGATGGACAGTGTCACGGTGAGCACGGGCGCGGCGGTGTTCGCGGGGCGACGCTGGCCGCCGGGAGGTCGACCGGGCACCGGAGGTTGGGACGTATGCCATCCGGCGCGCGACGAGGCAGGGCTGACCGACATGGTCCTCCTTGGGCTGATCCGGGTATCTCCCCACGGCCCGGGACGCCGCTTCATCGATGTTTCCCGGCGCTTGGGCGAGGGTCAAGAGGCGACCGCGTTGCATGACTGTGACAATTGACTTACACATCGGAGCCAGGTGCTCGCTCTGCGTGTGAAGTCAGATGATTACAGCAGAGCCCACGGGATGCCCCGATACGGGGGTCCCCGTCCTGTTCACCCGGGCGTCCGCCGGGCCGCCGAAGCGGGGCTCAGCGGCTGTGGTCCACGCTGATCCGCGCCTCGTCGCCCAGCCGGTAGCCGACCCCGTAGACGGTGGTGATCAGCTCGGATCCGGGCAGCTTGGCGCGCAGCCGGCGGACGTGCACGTCCACGGTCCGGGCCACCGCGTGCTCGTAGCCCCAGACCCTGGACAACAACTGCAGGCGGGTGAAGACCCGGCGTGGCCGCTCGGCCAGGAACAGCAGCAGCTCGTACTCGATGCGGGTCAGCGGGACGACCCGGTCGCCGCGGCGGACCAGCCGCGAGCCGGCCAGGATGTGGACGTGGTCCGCGGCGGCGGACGACCCGGCGACGGCGGGGCTCGGGGCCGAGGCGACATTCTCGACGGTACGCAGCTGACCCTCCCCCGACTCGGCCAGTTCGCCGAGCAACTGCACAAGCCGGGCCAGCCGTGGGCTCAGCGGCCCGGGAGCGAGGTCGAGGGTGATGGTCAGTGTCGGTCCGGTGCGCGGCCGCGCGGGGCGCACCCCGGGGTGACGGCGGGTGGGGATGGCGACGACGGACATGGTGCCTCCTGAGTGGCGGTACGCCCGCCACGCCGGGTACGGCGTGACGGTCAGTGGCGCGCCCGCCCGGTGTCGACCGGGGGCGCGAGAGGGGTGCTGCGGTGCAGCGGGGTCGGGCCGAGGGCCGGCAGACCGGCGATCCGCCAGGCGGCGAACCCACCCGCCACGTCGGTGGCCCGGTGCAGGCCGATGTCCTGCAGGGCGGCGGCGGCCAGCGACGAGGTGTAGCCCTCCTGGCAGAGGATCACCACCGGCACGTCGTAGTCGACAGCCTGCGGCAGGCGGGCCGGACAGCGCGGGTCGAAGCGCCACTCCAGCACGTTGCGCTCGACAACGAGCGAGCCCGGCACCATGCCGTGCGCGGCCCGCTGCGCGGCCGGCCGGATGTCGACAAGCAGCGCTCCGGCCCGGTACGCCAGGTGCGCCCGCTCCGGGTCCAGCCGGTCGAGGCGGGCGCGCGCGGCGCCCAGGATCTCGTCGATGCCCCGAGAGCCCGGCGGTGGCACGGGGGCCGGGCGGTGCTCGGCGGTTAGCTGCATCATGGGTTCCTTCCGCTGACGGGTATGGATCGTGGTTGGCCGGCGCTCACCAGGACCGGCCGGCCTCGGCGACCTCGGCGACCCGCAGCCTTCCGTCGACGAGGTGGTAGCGGGTCATCCGCAGCAGCGCCGGACGGTAGACGTGCACGCTGACCGCCGGCACCGACCCCTTGTTGGTCACCTGGTGCACGTGCCGGGGGCCGAAGCGACGACCGGTGCCGGCGGGCAGCAGCCGTGGGCGCAGCCGACCGGCGCTGACCGTCTCCTCGGTGAGCGTGCCGTCGACGACCCGGAACGCTCCGGCGGAGCCGCCGTGGTCGTGCAGGTCGGTGCCCTGCCCGGGCAGCCAACTCAGGGCCCACACCTCGTGGTCGTCGCCGGCGTCGAGGCGCGCGTACCAGCGCTCGGCAGGATCGAAGCGCAGCGCGACCGGCCAGCCGGCCGGGTCGGCCCACCGGGCGGCGACGGTGCGCAGGTCGGGCTCCGGGCGGTGGTGCGTCATTGTGGTTCCTCGCGGGTCGTTCGGCGGGGTGCCCTCGTACTCTAGACGGCAAAGCCTATAGGTTTAGTAGGTAATACCGTCTGGTGGGACGCCGGCCCTGCCCCCGACGATCAGCGCAGCACCGGCGGGTCCACCCGGTAGCCCGGCAGCGAGGGCCACCGCACGGTCAGCACCACCGACGCGCGCTCGGCCAACCAGGAGTGGTCCACCCCCCGGCCCCACACCACGTAGTCGCCCGGCGCCGCCAGCCGTACCGTCCGGTCCGGCAGCTCCACCCGGAAACACCCCTCGACGAGGACGAGCAGTGTGGTACGCCGCTCTCCGGTGGCCCACCGCGACCGGGCCTGCCCGGGCGGATGCACGCCCCACTTCACCTCGACCTCGGTGCTGTGCCGGATCTCCCCGGGCGGCACGAAGTGCCCCAGCAGCCAACCGGCATCGGCGGCACCGTCGACACCCGCGTTGCCCACGTACACCGTCTCGGCCATCGGACCCTCCCTGAGCGCGCCGGCCGAGCAACCTATCAGGACCGCGGCGACTAACCTGGACCGGTGACCGACCACCTCGACGCCGAGACGCTGGCGTTCGCGCACCGGATGTTCGACCTGGCCCGGGCCGGCTCCACCGAGGAGCTGGCCGCGCAGCTCGATGCCGGCCTGCCCGTCAACCTCACAAACGACAAGGGCGACACGCTGCTGATCCTGGCCGCGTACCACGCCCACCCCGACACGGTGGCCGCCCTGCTCAGTCGCGGCGCCGACCACTCCCGGGCCAACGACCGCGGTCAGACCGCGCTGGCCGCCGCGGTCTTCCGCAGCAGCGCCGAGGCGGTCCGCGCGCTCCTCGCCGCCGGCGCCGACCCGGCCCACGGTAACCCGTCGGCCCTGGACACCGCGGCGTTCTTCGACCTGCCGGAGATGACGCAGCTGCTGCGCGCCGGCTGACACCGACGCCGACCGGCCGGTATACAGGGTCGGTGGAAGATCCTCTGCCCGAGCAGATGCGCACCGCCAGCACCGCGCTGCTGGCCGCGCTCGACCCCGCGGCCCGCGACAGCGCCGTGCACCCCTTCGACGACGAGTCGGCCCGACGCTGGCTGGAATACCGGCCCCGACCCCGACCCGGCGTCTGCCTCGCCGAGCTCGACGTCGCCGGCCGCAAGGCCGCGCACCGGCTGCTGGCCACCGCGCTCAGCCCCTCGGCGTACGCGCAGGCGATGGCGATCATCTCGCTGGAGGAGGTGCTGGACCGGGCCGAGGACTGGCAGCGTGGGCGGCACAGCGGTGACTACTGGGTGGCCGTCTTCGGCGATCCGGCGCGCGACGACCGCTGGGCGTGGCGACTCGAAGGACACCACCTGTCGGTCAACATGACAGTGGTGGACGACCAGGTCTCCCCCGCGCCGATCTTCTTCGGCGCCAACCCGGCCGCGGTCCGGTACGCCGGCCGCCCGGTCTCCCGCCCGCTGGGCGTCGAGGAGGACCTGGCCCGGGCACTGCTCGACGCCCTGGGGCCGGCCGAGCGCGGCGCCGCGATCATCGCCGACGAGGCCCCGGCGGACATCATCAGCGCCACCCGCGGGCGGGTCGACGGGCCGCTGGAACCGCTCGGCGTGTCGGCGGACCGGCTGGGGCCCACCGGCCGCGCGTTGCTCGACCAGGTCGTCGCGGTCTACCTGGACCGGCTGCCACCCGAACTGGCCATCCGCGAGGCGGCCCGACTGGACGCCGGCCAGCTGCACTTCGCCTGGGCCGGCCCCACCCAACCCGGGCAGCGGCACTACTACCGCGTGCAGGGCGACGACCTGCTGATCGAGTACGACAACACCACGGCGGACGGCAACCACGCGCACACCGTGCTGCGCCGCCCCGCCAGCGATTTCGGCGCCGACATCCTGGCCACCCACCACCAGACCCACCGACACTGACGCGGTGACGGGTCTTCTCGTCAACGGGGGCGGGTGGCCTCCACGAGGAAACGCTGGGCATGGGCCACGAACGGACCCTCGCTGACGATCCGGTGGTGCAGGGCGCGCAGTTGTTCGCGGTAGCGGTCGACGGTGAACCCGGGCACCGTCCAGATCACCTTGCGCAGAAACCAGACCACCGCCCCGACGTCGGCGAAGGTCGCGCGCAGGGTGGCCCGTCGCAGGTCGACCACCCGCAGACCAGCGGCCTCGGCGGCGGCCACCGCGTGCTCGGGGTACCGCTCGTTCGGCGGCGGCAGCGGACCGAGGATCGCCGCACTCAACTCCCGCATGGTGCCCGCCCCGATCTGCTGCGACAGGAACGTGCCGCCCGACCGCAGCACCCGCGCCGTCTGCGCCCAGTCGGTACGCACCGGATGCCGACTGACCACCAGATCGAAGGAGGCGTCGCGGAACGGCAACGGCCCGTGCTGAGCGACCGCCACCACCGTCGCGCCCACCCGCCGCAGGGTCCGCCGGGCGACAGCGACGTTCGGCGGCCAGCCCTCGGTGGCCGCCAACAGCCTCGGTGGACGCGGCACCTCGGCGAGCACCTCCCCACCACCGGTGTCCACGTCCAGCGCCGCGTCGGCGCGCGCCATCCGGTCCGCGACCAGCCGCGCGTACCCCCAGGGTGGGCGCTCCTCGGTGGCCCGGCCGGCAAGCCAGCCGAAACCCCAACCGTCGACCGGCGCGGCAGCACCCTGCGCGATCAGCTCCTCGGCGTCATCCTTGGCGTTCACGGCGCTCAGCCTCGCCGGCCGGCCGCGCGGCCGGCAACCCGTTTGCCGCGGACCGGCAGGCCGCGCCTTCCGCCTCAGGTGGCCGGTCGTTTGCCAACAGGGGCAGCTGGCAGATCTCAGCCGAGCCCCAGGTTGTGCTCTTCGAGGGCGGCCTGGAGGATTCCGAGCGCCTTCGGCCCCATGCCGTGCAGCGTGGCCAGATCCGACCGGGGGACGCCGGCGAGTTGGCGCAGGCTGGTGTAGCCGGCGCCGTGCAGGGCGCGCGTCGCGGGTGCACCGATCTTCGGCAGGGTGTCCAGATCCGAGGTCATGCGCGGATGATAAGCGGCCCGGCCGTCCCGGTGCCGGCCTGGCGGCCGGATCGGCGACGGGCCCGGTTGGCGCCTCAGGCGCTGTCGGATCAGGGCCGGGGGCGGGACATCTCGACAGTCGAGCCGGCGAGCGTCTCCAGGCCACCGGCCTCGGCCCGGCCGGTGTCGAACTGGCGCATCAGCCGGGCACCCAGGTGTACGCCGACCCCACCGACAGCCAGCGCGACCAGCTCGGTGATCAGGATCGCGGCCGACGCGCCACGCTGCGGGGAGTTCGACCGGACCAGGCAGGTGAGCAGGAACATGGCGGCCATCACGGTGTTCACCAGATTGAAGGCGACAGCTGTGCGTCGGGTGCGGTCACCCGGCACGTCCCACAGGTCGACCATGCCGGCCACCGCGGTCAGCGCGGCGGCGACGAGGGCGGCGACGGCCGTCCAGTAGCCGACCTCACCCAGGAACGCTGGCCCGCCGGCGACGTCGGTGAGGTCGAAGACGGCGGCGCTCACGAAGAGCCCGAGCGGGAACGTCACAAGCATCGGTTGGATCGGGTGGCCCCGCACCCGCAGTCGGCTCTGCATCGGTCCTCCCCCGGGTCGGCGCACCTCACCTGCCCCAGAGTGCTACCCGAGCCCGGTCACCGGGTAGCGATGCCGCCCGACTCGCCGCTGGCAGGGAGAACGGGCACCCGTGGCCCCCTCGGCGGGGCGGCGGGCGGTCAGGTGTCGCGCTGGCGGGAGACCGTCCGGACCAGTCGCTCGGCCACCTCGCGGAGCGGGATGTCCAACGACGACGCGGCGGCCCGCAGCACCTCCAGGGCCTCGACCGGTGGGCACCCCCGCTGCGTCATGATCACGCCGACGGCCTGGCCCACCACCCCGTCCTGGAGCAGCGAGGCGTCCCGTTCCCCGGCGAGAGCGGTCTGTCGGCCGCGGTCCCGGACGGCGGCCAGCAGCAGGCCGGCGTGCTCGGCGAGCAGCATCGCGGTCAACTGGTGTTGTGGAGTCAGTACGTCGGGCGAACCGGCGTAGAGGTTGATCGCCCCGATCACCTGGTCGTCGATGTCGACCGGCGCCGAGATCACCCCGTGTACGCCGAGGTCGCGGGCGCGCGGCGTCCAGGCCGGCCAGCGCGGCTCACCGGCCAGGTCGGCGGCGAGGATCATCTCGCGGCGGCGGATCGCGCTCATCGCCGGCGAGTCCGGCCCGTGCCGCAGGTCGTCCAGGCCGGCCAGCCGCTCGTCGGAGGCGGCCACGCCGGCGGGTTCGCCGGCGCGCAGGGCGGTGAACCCGCACCAGCGCGCGCCGGCCACCGCGTCCCTGGTGACCCGGACCAGCGTCAGCAACGCCTCATCGAAATCGGTCTGCGTGATCAGAGCGGCGGTCAGTTCCCGCAACAGTGCTGCGGTTTCCAGGACGCCGAGACTCTGCACCACCGGTTCCCGCGTGTCGAGGTTCACCGGTCCGCAGCCTCCGTACACCCTCGCGCCTGCCCAGTGGGCATCGTCACCTGTGTCATCGCCTGTTTCTCTCCCGACTTGACCGACCAGCCCTACTACCCGGCGAAACCCGGGTCGAAACGGCGCAAATCGAGGCCCCTGCCACCCGGACGCGCGGTGACAGGGGCCCGACTGCGTACGTCAGCGCGAGGCGCCGCTGAGTCGTCGACCGATCGAGGCGATCAGCCGGTCGAGTTCCGAACCGAACGGGTTGTCGTGCACCAGGTACGTCCAGGTGGCGGTGGGCCGGACCAGGGTGCCGTCGTCGGGCTGCCAGTCCTCATCGAATTCGGTCTCGTTGAAGGTGGCGATGGTGCGGGCCTCGATCTCCGGGATGAGGTCGTTGAACGCCGGCACGGCGGCCCGGTGGAACTCGTCAAGCGGGTCGAGCCGGCCCAGCGCGCGCAGGTGCACGCCCTCACGGACCTCCGACAACTCGGCCAGGTGCTCCGCCCAGAGCCGGTCCAGGTGGAAGAGCGCGATCGACCGGGCCACCCGGGCGAGCAGGTCCTCGTCCATCTCCCCGGCCTTCTCCGGCGCCTTCTCCAGCAGCATCACCGCTGCCACGTCGCTGGTCAGCAGCCGCTCCCGGCGCGCGGCGAGGGCCTTGCGCTGCTGCTCGATCACCACGCTGTAGCGCCAGGTGTTGCGGTGGATCTCGTGGTTGACGCCCTCGGCGACCCGCTGGGCGTGCTCCACCGCGTAGTCCACCTGCTCGTCGGTGACCAGGCCGTCGGCGTTCATCCGTGGCGACGCCGGCACCGAGTCGGCGGCGTGCCGGACGACCAGGTCGTCCTCCAGGCTGACGAGGAAGACGGAACCGCCCGGGTCGCCCTGCCGGCCCGCCCGACCACGCAGCTGGTCGTCCACCCGGCGGCTGTCGTGTCTGCCGCTGCCGATCACGTAGAGCCCGCCCAGCTCGGCGACCCGCTCCTGGTCGCTCTGGTCGCTGCCGCCGAGCCGGATGTCGACGCCCCGACCGGCCATCTGGGTGGAGACCGTCACCGCGCCGTACGCGCCGGCCTCGGCGATGATCGCCGCTTCCTCGTCGTCGTTCTTGGCGTTCAGCACCACGCAGGGCACCCCGGCCGCGTTGAGCCCGGCGGCCAGCCCCTCGGACTCCTTGACGTCGAGCGTGCCGATCAGCATCGGCCGTCCCTTGGCGTGCCAGCGCTGGATCTCGTCGATCAGCGCCTCGTCCCGCTCCGCCCGGGTGGCGTAGATGCGGTCCGGCTCGTCCTCGCGGATGCACGGGGTGTTCGGCGGGATCACCGCGACCTCGAGGTCGAAGAACTCCCGCAACTGGTCGCCGACAAGCACCGCCGTGGCGGTCATCCCGCAGACCTTCGGGTAGAGCGCAATGTACGCCTGCATGGCGATCGTGCCGAGCACCTCGCCCTCGGCGGTGGCGTCCAGGCCCTCCTTGGCCTCGACCGCGGCCTGGAGCCCGTCCGGCCAGCGGCGGCGCTGAGCCACCCGACCGCGCATCTCGTCGACCAGCTCGACCGAACCGTCCCGGACGATGTAATCCACGTCACGGTTGAGCAGGGCGTGCGCGTGCAGCGCCACGTGGACCGCGGAGAGCTGGGCGACGTGCTCCTCGTCGTACAGGTCGATGCCGAGCTTGGCCTCGACGGCGGCCAGGCCGGCGGCGGTGAACGCCACGCTGCGCCCGTCCTCGGCGACCGTGTAGTGCTTGCCCTTGCGCAGCCCGCGGACCAGCGCGGCGGCGGCGTGCACCGGGTCCTGCTCGCCCGGCACCGCGCCGGCGAGGACCATCGGCACCCGAGCCTCGTCGATCATGATCGAGTCGGCCTCGTCGACGATCGCGGTGCTCAACGGCGGCTGCACCCGGTCGTCCACGTCGGTGGCCAGCTGGTCGCGCAGATAGTCGAAGCCCGCCTCGCTGACCGAGACGTAGGTGACGTCGCAGGCGTACGCGTCGCGCCGCTCCTGCGGGGTGGATGCCTCGTTGACCCAGCCCACGGTGAGGCCGAGCAGGGTGTAGACCGGTTCCATCCACTGGGCGTCGCGGCGGGCCAGGTAGTCGTTGATGGTGAGCACGTGCACCGGCCCGTTGCCGAGCCGGACATGCCCGTACGCGGCGACCGTGGCGGTGAGCGTCTTGCCCTCACCGGTGGCCATCTCGGCGACCTTGCCGGACAGCAGCGACATCGCGCCGAGCAGCTGCACGTCGTACGGCCGCTGGTCGAGGCCACGGCGGGCGGCCTCACGGCCGACGGCGCAGATCTCCTCGTAGCCGACGGCGGCACCCGCGGCCTCGGTCAACTCGGCGTCGTCCAGCGCGGCCAGCTCATCCGCACGCGCCTCGATCGCCGGCAGCAGCTTCTCCAGCGGAGCGAGATCCACGGTCGAGCCGGGGCGCTGGAGGAACCGCCGGAACTTGCTCTTGAACCGTTGCGACACACCCATGAGCGGCAACGGTACGCGATTCGAGCCGGCTTGCGCGGCCCGGCCGCCGGCAAGTTGACACCGATCCGACGGTGTCAGCCGACCAGCAGCTGATGGGCGGCGAGTTCCCGGTAGAGCGGGTCGGTGGCGGTCAGCTCGGCGTGGGTGCCGACGGCCACCACCCGGCCGCCGTCGAGGACGACGATCTGGTCGGCGTCGACGACGGTGGCGAGCCGGTGCGCCACGATCAACAGGGTCCGGCGGACGGCCACCGCGTCGATGGCGCGGCGCAGCGCGACCTCGTTGCGCGAGTCGAGGTTGCTGGTCGGCTCGTCGAGCAGCAGCACCGGCGGGCTGGCGAGCAGAGCGCGGGCGATGGCCAGCCGCTGCCGCTCACCCCCGGAGAGCAGCACCCCGCCCTCGCCCACCTGGACGTCCAGGCCCTGGGGGGTGCGGTCGACCAGGTGACTCAGGTTGACCTCGTGGAGAACAGCGCGCAGCCGGTCGTCGGTGGCGTCGGGGGTGGTGATCAGGAGGTTCTCCCGCAGCGTGCCGGCCAGCACGGGAGCCTCCTGCTCCACGTAGCCGAGCCGGGCCCGCAGCGCGTCGCGGGGCAGGTCCCGCACGTCGCTGCCGTCGATCCGGACCGCCCCGGCGCTCACCTCGTAGAAGCGTTCGACAAGGGCGAGCAGCGTCGACTTGCCGGCGCCCGAGGGCCCGACCAGCGCGGTACGGGTGCCGGCGGGCACCGCGAAGCTGACCTCGCGCAGCACCGGCTCGCCGCCCGGGTAGCCGAACCCCACCCGATCGAACTCGATCATCGGCGGCGTGGGGCCGCGCGGGGTCGCCGTCGCACCGGCTGGCGTCGGCCGGTCCGCCGCGCCCTCCGCCGGCACGGCCAGGATCTCCTCGATCCGCTGCAGGGCGCCCAGACCGGACTGCAACTGGGTGTACGCCCGCAGCACCTGGGCCAGCGGCACCGCCAGCAGGAACAGGTACATGACGAACGCGACAAGGTCGCCGACGGAGATCGCCCCGGCGGCCACCCGCGCCCCGCCGATGCCGAGGACCAGCAGGAACGCGCCCTGCACGGTGATCGACCCGATCGGGCCGACGACCGCCTGCACCCGGGCGACCCGCAGCCCCGCCGTGTACGCGCCCCGGGCGCTGTCGACGACGGCGTCGGCCTCCCGGGTCTCGGCGCGGCTGGCCCGGATGGTCCGGGCCGCCGAGATGGCCCGCTCCACCGCCGAGGTCATCTCGCCGATCCGCTCCTGGGCGGTCCGGGCCAACGCCCGGACCCGCCGGGCGAAGGTGGCCGCGAAGCCCAGCCCCAGCGCCACCCCGAGCAGGGTGATGCCGAACAGCAGCGGGTCGAGCAGCACCATGGCGGTGCCGGCGCCGACCACCGTCACCGCCCCGGTGACCGTCTCGAAGAGCCCGGCGGTGACGACCGCCCGCAGCAGCGTGGTGTCCGAGCCGACCCGGGAGAGCAGGTCACCGGTGCGCCGGCGGTCGTACTCGGCGATGGGCAGCCGCAGCAGGTGCCCGGCCAGCCGCCTCCGGGTGCCCAGCACCAGCCCTTCGGCGGTGCGTTGCAGCAGGTAGTCGCGGAGGCCGCCGATCGCCGCGCCGAGCACCACGAGGACCACCAGCACCACCACCAGCCGGGTGACGCTCTGGTTCGCGCCGATCCGGTCGAGCACCGACCGGGTGAGCAGCGGTTGCGCCAGCGACGCCGCCGCGCCGACCAGCGACAGCACGCCCACCACGACCAGGGTGCCGACGTGCTCCCGCAGGTACGGCAGCAGCGCGGCCAGACCGACCGGCCGCTCCTTCGGGGTGCTGCCGACCGACCGGTCGCTCGGGGTGCTGCCGACCGACCGGTCGCTCGGGGTGCTCATGTCGGGAACGGTAGCCCGCGCTGTCACCCTGCGAGGGCGCTCCGACGTCGGGTCAGGCGGACAGCACCACCTGAAGTTCCTGGCGGCGACGGTCGGCCAGGTCGGTGAGCAGGCTCGGTGCCTCGTCGAACGGCACCACCGCGGAGACGAGGTGCTTGCGGATCACGTCCCCGTACGCCCGGAGCAGGTCGACGGTTTCGGCGGAGAGCCGCTCCCGGTCCCAGGTGGGGGCGAGCCCGCGCGGCACCCGGCCGATCTGCGCGCAGCGCAGCGACAGGCCGTTGTGGTGGAACTCCTCACCGAGCCGGACCGCGTCCGCCCCGCCCTGGTAGAAGGCGAGGTCGATGACGGTGCCCTGGGGCCGCAGCAGCCGCAGGGCGAGCTGCAGCGCCCACGCCTGCCCCCGGCACTGGAACACCACGTCGGCGCCCCGGTCGCCGGCGGTGTGCGCCCAGCGGGTCTTGAGCACGACCGCCGGATCGTCCGCGTCCGGGTCGAGGGTTTCCAGACCGAGCGCCTCGGCCACCTGACGGCGTTGCGGGGTGGGGTCGAGCACCACCACCGAGGCAGCGCCGTTGCGTCGGGCGAACAGCGCCGTCAGCAGCGCCACCACGCCCGCGCCCACCACGGCGACCCGCCGGCCGCGTACCCCGTCGCCGAGCGCGCGGACGTCGACGCCGTGCAGGTCGGCGGCGGCGTGCAGCAGACCGTTGGCGCAGATCGGACCCATGTGCGCGACGTAGACCCCGAGCAGCGGGTCCAGGTCGTCGGGCAGCGCCACGAACCGCTCGGCGACCGGGTCGGCCAGCCAGCCGGTGCGGTGCCCGTACGTCATCGCGCCGACCGTGCCCACCGCGACGGCGGGCGTGTCGCTCTCCACCACCCGGCCGACCTGCATGTAACCCAGCCGGGTCACCGGGTACGGGGTGCTCGCCGCCCCCGGTTGGAACAGCCCCAGGTCGGCGTTCCAGGTGACGTTGAGGTAGGGGTTGGTGCCCTTGACGTAGCTCAGCTCGGTGCCGGCCGAGACACCGCTGAACAGCGTCTCGACCCGGAACGTGCCGGGGCGCAGCGGTGCGGCGTCCTGCTCCACCAGCTCCACGCGGCCCGGACCGGTGACCACCACGACCTTGTCACGCATCGACTGTCACCCCCGTGCCGAGAACCGCCGGCCGGCCCGGGGTGGTGAGCCGCACTGTCGCGCCGGTGCGGGCCGAGTCGGCGACCGCGAGGGCCAGCCGTTGGGTGGCCAGCGCCTCGGCGTACGGGACGCGGACGTCGTCGCCGATGCCCCGCACGGCGTCGACGAAGGCGCGGTCCACCGCCACCCGGGCGGCGTCCGGGTCGGCGGGGACGTGTCGTTCCCCGTCGGCGTCCCGGATCGACAGACCGTCCTCGCTCAGCGCGAGGGCCAGCCCGTCGGCGAGGATCTCCAACCCGGCGCGGTGCTTCCAGCCCAGCACGCAGGCGGCGCTGAGCGTGCCGACCGCGCCGTCGGCGAAGCGCAGGGCGGCGGTGGTCACCGAGTCGATGTCGGCGCCGTCGACCGGTGGCGGTGTGCCGTTGCCGTACGCGGTGACCTCGGTGACCTCGCCGGCCAGCACGCGGATCAGGTCGAGCACGTGGGCGGCCTGCTCGACCACCGGGCCACCGGAGCGGTCCCGCCGCGACCACCACGCCACCGGGGGCACCTTGTCCAGCCAGGCGCCGCTGACCATCCGCACCGGACGGTCGGCGAGCAGTTCGCGGGCCTCGTCGAGCACTGTCAGGTACCGCCAGTGGTGGCCGACGGCGGTGCGCAGCCCGGTGCGGGCAACCAGGTCGGCGATCCGCTCGGCGGTGCTCAAATCGGCCGATACGGGTTTCTCCACGAACATCGGCACGCCGGCGTCGATCACGGCTTCCTCGGCCGGACCGTGCGCGAACGGCGGCACGCAGATGTAGACCGCGTCCGGGCCGGTGGCCAGCAGCTCGCCCACGTCGGCGCAGGCTCGCCCGCCGTGCTCTCCCACCAGCGCGGACGCCGCCTCCGGTGTGACGTCGGTTACCGCGACCAGCTCGACGTCGTCGAACCCGGCCAACACCCGCGCGTGACGTTGTGCCACTCCACCGGCTCCGACCAGACCCACCCGGCATACACGCATTCGACACCCCTTCGAAGACCTTTCATGTGCGATGGGAGCAGTCCCCTGGGGTGTGTGCAATCAAACGTTCATCCCCCGGGAACGCGGTCATGTCACCGTTGTGATCAAGCTGTTGCCAGGAAAGCGGTTAGAGCGTGATGGCGAATGGGAACAACCAATTTCGGTTTTTCCACGCACGAACGGAGGGGTGCCCGTGCGGGATTCGACAACGAGCGTGTCGCCGGTGGTCGAGGCGTGGGCCACGTACCGGTCGACGTCGGCGGCGGACTGGCCGGCACGTCGGCTGCTGCGTGCCAAGGGATCGACCCGGGTCAGCGTGGTGCTGCCGGCCCGCAACGAGGAGGCCACCGTCGGCGCGATCGTGTCGACCATCCGGGAGCACCTGATGGATCGGGTCGCCCTGGTCGACGAGCTGATCGTGGTGGATTCCCGGTCGACCGACCGGACCGCGCAGGTGGCCCGCGCCGCCGGCGCGGAGGTGGTCAGCCAGGACGCGATGACCCGGGGGCTGCCCCGGCTGGCCGGCAAGGGCGACGCGCTCTGGGCCGGGTTGGCCGCCGCCGAGGGTGACGTGGTGGCGTTCATCGACGCCGACCTGCGGGAGTTTCGCCCGCACTTCGTCAGCGGGCTGCTCGGTCCGCTGCTGACCGACCCGTCGGTCGATTTCGTGAAGGGCTTCTATCACCGCCCACTGGTGGGCGCCGCCAGCGTGGAGCAGGACGGCGGGGGCCGGGTGACCGAGCTGATGGCCCGACCGCTGCTCAACCTCTTCTGGCCCGAGCTGGCCGGCTTCGTGCAGCCCCTCGCCGGCGAGTACGCGGGCCGCCGCGACGTGCTGGCCCGGGTGCCGTTCGTCTCCGGGTACGGGGTGGAGACGGCCATGATGATCGACCTGCTCGACCTGGTCGGCCTGGACGCGATGGCGCAGGTCGACCTCGGTGAGCGCAAGCACCGGCACCAGGACACGGCGGCCCTCGGCCGGATGTCCGCGCAGATCATGTTGACCGCCTGGTCCCGGTTGCAGCGGCGCGGCTGGGCGACCCCCGGGTTGACGCCGGAGGCGTTGCTTACCCAGTTCCGTCGCGGTGGCTCCGACACGCTGCCCAACCTCGACCGGGAGATCGTGGTCAGCGACGTGTCCATCGAGGAGCGCCCACCCCTGGCCGAGCTGCGCCACCGGGTGCCCCGTCGCCGGGTGGCCGCCGCGTGAGCGCGAGGAGTGAGCCGCTCCTGCGAGCCCCGCAGTCGCGAACCGAATGCCCCGTGAGCGGCAGAGAGGGACGGGCACGATGAGCCTGACCGTGCTGATGAACGCCGGCCCGTGGCTGTCCGTGCCGCCGCCGGGTTACGGCGGCATCGAGAACGTGATCGCCACGCTGGTGCCGGAGCTGCGGCGACTCGGCGTACGAGTGGTGCTCGCCTCGGTGGGCAGCAGCACCCTGCCGGTGGACGAACAGGTGTCGATCTTCCCGGACGGGCAGTTCGCCGCGTTGCAGCGGCCGTACAACCAGGTCTGCGGGATCGCCCAGGCGCACCTGGCCGGGGTGGTGCGGGAGCTGCACTCCCGCGACGACATCGACCTGGTGCACGACCACGTGGAGGCGGTCGGGCTGGCCACTCTGACCGCGATGGGACCGGCCGGCCCGCCGACCCTGCACACCCTGCACTGGGACCTGGCCAAGCATCCGGCGCTCTACGGCGGTCTGGACGGCGGCGACCGGGTCCGGGTCAACGGCGTCTCCGCGTCGCAGCTGGCCCGCGCACCGCTGGCGTTGCGGGAGCACTCGGTGGGACACGTGCACCTGTCCACCCCGCTCGCCGTCGACGCCGACCGGCGGCCCCGACCGGAGAAGGGCGAGCACCTGCTCATCCTGGGCCGGATCAACCCGGGCAAGGGGCAGGACGTGGGCGCCCGGCTCGCGCATCGCGTCGGTTTCCCGCTGGTCCTGGCGGGGCCGGTCGGCCCGTACCACCGGCCCGCCGATCTCGCCGCGGCCGGCGACGACGCCCGGCAGAACCCGGACGTGCGGTTCTTCCTCGACGAGGTGGCGCCCCACGTCGACGGCGACCTGGTCCGCTGGATCGGCACCGTGGCCGGTCAGGAGCGGGACGACCTGCTCGCCAGCGCCCGCGCGTCGTTGTTTCCGCTGCGCTGGGAGGAGCCGGGCGGCACGGCGGTCGTCGAGTCACTGGCCCTGGGCACGCCGGTGGTGGCCACCGCCCGGGGCTGCCTGCCGGAGCTGATCGAGCACGGCCGCACCGGGCTGCTCACCACCGACGAGGAGGAGCTGGGCGATCTCGTACTCTCCGCCGAGTTGCTCGACCCCGACGAGTGCCGGCGGGTCGCCGCGCAGCGGTTCACCCCCGCGGTGATGGCGCAGCGCTACGTCGAGCTGTACGAGCGGGTCCGCCAGCTGGCCAGCGCGCCGAGGCTGCTCCCGGCCTGACCGACGACACGGCCGGACCGGCGACACGGCTGACCGGCGACACGGCCGGACCGACGTGCCGCCGGACCGGCGGCGCGGTTTGGCGGTGGCGGCAGCGGGTAGCCCCGCAGCCTCATGCCCGCCGCGCAGCGAGGAGCCGGTGATGGTCGGACCGATGGCGCACTCCCGGGCGCGCCCCAACCCGGCCGACGGCAGGCCGCTGGTGCGTCGCGCGGCGGCATCGGTGGGGGTGCTGTTCCTGCTGGTCGGCGCGCTCGGCTTCGTACCGGGGATCACCAGCGGCATGGACGCCCTGCGCTTCGCCGGCCACGGCTCGGGCGCGTACCTGTTCGGCGTCTTCCAGGTGTCGGTGCTGCACAACCTGGTACACCTGGCGTTCGGGGTGGCCGGTCTGGCGCTGGCCCGGACGGTCAGCGGCGCCCGGACGTTCCTGATCGGCGGCGGCGCCGTCTACCTGGTGTTGTGGCTGTACGGGCTGGCGGTGGACCACGACACCGGGGCGAACGTCCTGCCGGTCAACGACGCCGACGGCTGGCTGCACCTGGGGCTCGGCGTCGGCATGGTCGCGCTGGGTGTCGGCACCGGCCGGCGCCGGCCGTGACCTTCCGTTGCGGTGCGTGACCTGGCTCGCCTCGCCGCCGATCCAGTTTGACGCGGCGGGGCCTCGGGTAACTGGCAGATCCCGACCCAGCAGCGAATGGAGGGCGCCGATGTCCAGCCGGATCACCTGCGACGTGCGCACCGCGGCACCGGTGGCGGTCGTCCGGCTCAGCGGCGCACTGGACCTGGGCACCATGCGGTCGGTGCACCAGGCGCTCAGCGGCGCTCTCGTCGAACAGCCGGAGGCGCTGGTGGTCGACATGGCCGAGGTCGACGTTCGCGACCGGCTGGCGCTGTCGGTCTTCGCCGCGACCGCCCGCCGGGCCGAGGAGTGGCCGTCCGTGCCGGTCGTGCTCTGCGCCCCGTCGCCGGTGGCCGCGCGGTGGCTGGCCGAGTCGACCACCTGCCGGGTGGTCCCGGTGTCGCCGGACTGCGCCGAGGCGACCCGGGTGGCCGGCGCGACGTCCGCGTTGCGGATGCGCGCCCGGCTGGAGCCGGTGGCCGGGGCCTGCCGGCGGGCCCGGGACCTGGTCACCGACGCGTGCGCGCGGTGGAACCTGCCCGACGCGGCCGGCCCGGCCGCGTTGGTGCTCAGCGAACTGGTCGGCAACGTGGTCCGGCACGCCGGCACGCCGATGCAGGTGACGGTGACCCTGCGCCGGCCGTACCTGCACCTCGCCGTCGTGGACGGCAGCAGCGCCCAGGCCCGGCCGGGCGGGACGGATCTGCACGCCGAGGGTGGGCGGGGCCTGCTGCTGGTGCGGGAGCTGACCCAGCGGTGGGGCAGTGTGCCGGCCGGTCCGGGCAAGGCCGTCTGGGCGATGCTGCCGGCGACCTGAGCGTTCGAGGTGCTCGCGCCGGTACTGGCGATCTGACCGAAATTCCCGCTCTGGGCTGGTTACATGGTGCAAGGGTGGGGTAGGCACGCCCGTCCTTTCTGCCGTCACGACGGGGTGAGCAGCCATGCCCAAGCGGGTAACCACGGAACCCGGTCGCGATCGGGGCCCGGCGATCCTGGCACCGGCCCGCTTCGGGGGGTTCCCAGGAGCGGTACGAGCACCGGTACCCGGCAGCTCGTTGATCAAATTTCTCGCGACCACCGACCACAAACAGATCGGCCTGCTGTACCTGCTGACCTCCTTCGGGTTCTTCCTGCTGGCCGGGCTACAGGCGATGCTGATGCGCGCCGAACTGGCCCGCCCGGGGTTGCAGTTCCTCTCCTCCGAGCAGTACAACCAGCTCTTCACCTCGCACGGCGCGGTGATGCTGCTGCTGTTCGCCACGCCCGCGGCGTTCGGGTTCGGCAACTTCATCGTGCCGATCCAGATCGGCGCGCCGGACGTGTCGTTCCCCCGGCTCAACGCGCTGGCCTACTGGTTGTACCTGTTCGGCGGGCTCATGGTGGTCGGCGGGTTTCTCGCGCCGGGCGGCTCGGCGGACTTCGGCTGGACGGCATACAGCCCGCTCAGCAGTTACGAGCACTCCCCCGGCGTGGGCGCGAACATGTGGGTGGTCGGCCTGGTCGTCTCCGGGCTCGGCACCATCCTCGGCGCGGTCAACCTGATCACCACGATCCTCACCCTGCGCGCCCCCGGCATGACCATGTTCCGGATGCCGATCTTCACCTGGAACATGCTGTTCACCAGCGTGCTGGTGATCCTCGTCTTCCCGCTGCTGGCCGCCGCGCTGCTGGCGCTCTCCGCCGACCGGCTGCTCAACGCGCACGTGTACGACCCGGCCACCGGCGGCCCGATGCTCTGGCAGCACCTGTTCTGGTTCTTCGGCCATCCCGAGGTCTACATCATCGCGTTGCCGTTCTTCGGCATCATCACCGAGATCATCCCGGTCTTCTCCCGCAAGCCGCTCTTCGGCTACACCGGGATCGTGCTCGCCACCATCGCGATCACCGTGCTGTCCATGACGGTCTGGGCGCACCACATGTTCGCCACCGGCCAGGTGCTGCTGCCGTTCTTCAGCATCCTGAGTTACCTGATCGCGGTGCCCACCGGCGTGAAGTTCTTCAACTGGATCGGCACCATGTGGAAGGGGCAACTCACCTTCGAGACGCCGATGCTGTTCGCCATCGGCTTCCTGGTCACCTTCCTGCTCGGCGGCCTCACCGGGGTGCTGCTGGCCAGCCCGCCGGTCGACTTCCACACCCACGACACCTACTTCGTGGTGGCGCACTTCCACTACGTGGTGTTCGGCACCGTGGTCTTCGCCCTCTTCGGCGGCTACTACTTCTGGTGGCCCAAGATGACCGGGCGACTGCTCGACGAGCGGCTCGGCAAGGCGCACTTCTGGACCATGTTCATCGGCTTCCACGGCACCTTCCTGGTGCACCACTGGCTGGGCAGCGAGGGCATGCCGCGCCGGTACGCCGACTACCTGCCCAGCGACGGCTTCACCACCCTGAACACGATCTCCAGCATCTTCGCGTTCATCCTCGGCCTGTCCACGTTGTTCTTCATCTACAACGCCTGGAAGTCCTGGCGGTACGGGGCGGTGGTGACGGTGGACGACCCGTGGGGCTTCGGCAACTCGTTGGAGTGGGCCACCAGCTGCCCACCGCCACTGCGCAACTTCGACCGGATGCCCCGGATCCGCTCCGAGCGCCCCGCGTTCGACCTGAAGTACGGCCCGCTCGTCGCCGACCTGGGGCGGGACCTGCCGCAGCGCACCACGAAGCCGCCGCAGCAGTTCGCCGAGGAGCTGCGGTTGGAACACCACACGCCGGAGTCGCCGGCCGCCGAGGGCGCGCACGGCGCCCGCGACGCGACCGACTTCCAGCCGGCGCCGCGCTCCGGTGCCCGGCCGGTGGACGTGCCGGAGCCCGAGGGCGTCCGCCGGCCGAGCTTCGAGCAGAGCGACGCGCCCAAGGACGCCGAGGACCCGCCGAAGCCGCACGAACGCTGGCGGCACCCGCACAGCGACGACAACCCCGAGCAGCCCTGAGCGGCGTACGCGCAGAGGGCCGGCACCTGGTGGTGTCGGCCCTCGTCGCATCGGTTGGTGCGTGGTGGTGTCGGCCCTCGTCGCGTCGGTCGGTGCGTGCGTGTCGCCCCGACCGCACCCACCTGGCCCGCCCGGCTCAGTGCCGGACGGGAACCTGGCGGCGCTGGCTCAGTCCCGGACGGGAGCCAGACCGGCGGCGGTGAGCGAGCGACGTACCGCAGGCTGCACCCGGGTCAGCCGCAGCGGCACGCCGGTCCGCTCCGCGGCGTCCCGCCCCGCCATCAGCGCGGCGATCCCCCCGGCGTCGAACCCACCGGCGCCGACCAGGTCGACGACCACCTCGCTGGGCTGGCCGGTGACCGCCTCCAACATGGCCCGGCGCAACTGGTCCGCGCCGTCGCGGTCGATCTCACCGCCGACCTCGACCACCACGCGGTCGCCGTTCTGCTTCACCGAGATCCGGGTCTTGCCCGGGTCGGGTTCGGCGGCGCCGTTCTGCCACGGCGGCGGCGCGTCGGCGAGCATCGCCTGACGCAGCCAGGTCAGCGCCCGGGACAGCAGCCGGGACACGTGCATCTGCGAGATGCCGAACCGGGCGGCGATCTCGGCCTGGGTCTGGTTACCGTAGAAGCGCATCGCCAGGATTCGCCGCTCGCGCCAGGGCAATCGGTGCAGCAGGCCGCTCACCGTGACCCGGTCGTCGACCGACTCCAGGGCGTTGTCCGACTCGCCGACCAGGTCGCCGAACTCCGCGGAGCTCTCACCACCGACCGGGGCGTTGAGCGAGGCCGGGCTGTAGCCCGCCGCCGACTCCAGCGCGGCGAGAATCTCCTCCTCCGGCGTCTCCAGTCGGGCCGACAGCTCGGCCACCGACGGGGCCCGGGACAGTTCGCTGGTCAGCGCGGCGGTGGCCTGTCCGACCTCAAGGATCAGGTCACGCAGCCGGCGGGGCACGTGGACGCCCCAGGTGCGGTCCCGGAAATGCCGTTTGATCTCCCCCACGATGGTGATCGCGGCGTACGCCGTGAACGAGCCCCGTTCCGGGTCATACCGGTCGACGGCGTTGACCAGCCCCAGCCGGGCGACCTGCTCCAGGTCCTCCAGTGGCTCCCCACGCCCCCGGTACCGGCGGGCCAGCCGCCCGGCGAACGGCAGCGCGAAGCGCACCAGGTCCTCGCGGGCCTCCCCGCGCCGCTCCGGCGGAAGCCCGGCGATCCGGGCCGCGTACGCCAGTGCCGCCGCGTCGAGGTCCTCCAGACCCCGGTCGGTGGGTGGTGGTGTGGTCGTGGTCGTGCTCGTCTGTCCGAACATCCGCGCCTCCCTCAGGAAGGTCCCCCGCCCGGATCGGGAAACCGGTCGTGCGCGTGGTCGAGCCACGCACCGGGCCGGAAAAGTGGGTCAGTGACTGGGATGCCAGCGGGCGACACCGCCTCCACGCGGCGCAATCAGGCCGTCGCAGCCAGCGATGTTCCCGCTCCGTAGGTACTCAATCACGGGACCCCGGGTTCGCGAGGAAGTTTCGGCGTGCTCCGCCTCAGGAGACCAGTAACCCCTGGTGGCCGCCGCTGTCGCGGAGCACGGCGAGGGCCTCGGCGGCCCCCAGCGGGGGCGGCACGGGCAGGTCGTACGGCTGGGCCCGCAGCACCTCGGTGGCCCGGCGGGTGGGCACCGAGGTGACCGGGTAGCCCCGGGCGGTGGTCCGGTCCAACGCCCGACGGCGCCGCCCGAAACCGGCCACCGCCAGCCACTGCGGCAGCCCGGCCAGCGCCGGTGAGCGCATCCCGGGCGGCTCGGGCAGCACGTCCACCGAGCTGAACGTCTCGCTGCCGGCCAGCCACCACTCGGCCTCGTCGACGCTGCGCCGGGTGGCGTTCTCACACCAGTACGGCACCAGTCCCGCCCGCACCACCTGCCACGGGTCGAGCAGCCGGCCGCACTCCACCACCAATCGGTCACCGGTCTTGCCGGCGCCGCGCAACCATCGCCGGTACAGGTCGGCCACGCCCGCGCTCAGTGCCGCCGGCCGCGGCACCAGCACCCGGTGCAGCGGGTGCTGGCGCCGGGCTGACCAGTCCCGCACGGCCGGTTCGAAGCCCGGGTCGACGTCGTGCTCGGCGTAGCCCGACGGAACGGAGACCGCCGGTGGCTCCCAGCGGGCCGCGTCACCGCCGACGGAGCGCAGCACCTGCCGCAGCGCGTGGCTGTCCGGGTGGAAGTCGACCGGGTCCAGCCCGCTGGCCGGGCAGCCGACCTGGAAGCTGTGGCCGGGACCGCGCTCCAGCACCGGCCAGGTGCGCGCGTCGCGGACCAGCAGCACCGGGGCGCCCGGGAGCAGCCGGTCGGTCAGAAACTGCGCGTACGCGGCCGGCAGGGCCCTCCACGCGGCGACCAGCGACACCGTGGCCCCGGTCAGCGGTCCCCGGCTGGCCGGGCAGTGCACCTGGCGCAGGTGCAGGTCGGCGTTGCCGGCGAGCAGCCCGGCGGCGAGTGCCGCGCCGTGCTCCAGCGCGTCCGCCGGGCGGTCCACCGCGCCGTCGGACCAGTGCACGCTCATCTCGAAGGCGGCCGGCAACCACGGCACGCCGAGGGCCACCGCGAGGTGTGCCGCCGCGCCGTGCGGCGAGCCGATCAGCACCCCGGGATAGCGCCGGCGGGGATACTGGTCGACGAACCAGCGGGCCACCCGGGCGGCGTCCACCTCGTCGACCTGGGCCACGGTGAGCGCGACGCGACCGGCGGCGCGGGTGACAGCGGCGCGGCGTACCGGCTCCGGGGCGCCCGGAAAGCGCGACGTCGGCCCGGTGTGCCCGAGGTCGGCGCAGTCCTCCCCGCGCAGCGCCCGGGCGGTGGCGGCGACCAACACCCGGGCGGCGCTGCCCGCAGCCACGACCCGGTCGCCGGCGAGACCGGCGCCATCGGCCGTGAGCCCCTTGTGCACCTTGTGCACCGGCCCCACCTTGCCTCGTTCGCTCACCACGCGGCCCGGCTTCCCGTCCCGATGGGGTTCAAACGGGGCATCACCCACTCGGCAGCACATTCCGCTGGTCAGCGGGGTGCGCCGGTCATCAATAGCGTTCGGTCGCTCGGGTTTCGGTGGGGCCAGGGCGGGCACTTCCGGGTCCATGGGCACCGACGACACCAGTGAGCCAGCCGCCGCCACGATCACCCCGTACGAGGACGGACCGCTGCTGGTCCGCGGTGACTTCGCGTTGGTCACGCCGGACGGCGAGCTGATCGACGCGCGCCGGGGCACGGTGGCACTGTGCCGGTGCGGCAAGTCGGCGCTCAAGCCGTTCTGCGACGGCACCCACAAGGCGATCGATTTCCGGGCGGGCACCGCCCGGGAGGGCTGATCCGACGTCGCCACGTCCCGCGGCAGGAGCGCGCCGACAGCTCTCACGCCGCCTTTGCTCTGCACCCGCCCGTGCGCCACGTACGGTCCGTGACTGTCGCGTGGGTGGGTGCAGAGCAAAGGGCGCAGCGAGGGGCACATGCCTGAGGCCGGCCACGGCACCCGCCTGCCGCAGCGCGACCAGCTCCTGCGGGGTCAGACGAACGCGGTCGGAGCCGGCGGGGCCACCGGGGCCGACGCGACGAGCGAGACGGTCGGCGGCACGGTCGGCGGAGCGGGTGGCCGCAGGGAACTGCGACCGGCGGCCCAGCTGTCCAGCAGGTGCGCGGCGAACAACCGGTCCACCGCGAGCCCGGCCGCCGCGCCGAAGAGCACGTCGGGGGCGAGGGCCGGCTCGACGCGGACCAGGCCGCCGCACATGTCGTGGGCGGCGATCTGCTCGTGCACCGCGTCGGCCTCGACGTGCTCGTCGTAGAAGCGGGTGGCCACCTCGTCGAGGCCGAGCCGGCGCAGCCCGTTGCCGTAGCGGCGGTTGGGCAGCGAGGAGGTCATCTCGAACGCGGCCAGGTGCCCGAGCAGCGCACCGCGCCACCGCCGGTGCAGCCCGAACAGCGACATCAGGTTGTTGGTCGCCAGGGTCACCGCGGGTGCCGCGTCCAGATGGGCGCCGTACGCGATATCCAGCCCCAGCCGTTCGAGGGTGCCCCGGAACAGCTCGGCGTGCATCCGGTCCAGCCGGCCGTTGCCGTACTCGTCGGTCTGGATCTCCACGAGGGCGGCCTTGGCCGGCCCGCCGAGGCGGGGCAGCGCCCAGCTGTGTGGGTCCGCCTCGCGCAGGTGGTAGACGGAGCGGTGGGTGACGAACTCGCGGAACTGGGTGAGGTCGGCGTGTCGTTGCAGCGTCGCGGCCAGCGGCGGGCCGTCGTCGGCCGCGACCAGCTCGGCCAGGCCGGCCGCCACCCCGGCGGCCGGCACCGACGGTGCGCCGACCAGCCGGCGCAGCGCCGCCTCGAACGGCCGTTCGGCTTCGGCCCGCAGCGCGAGCAGCGTCGGCTGCCACTCCCACGCCTCGTCCACCCCGCACCAGCCCCGGTAGTGCAGCTCGTAGCAGAGGAACAGGGTGAGCTGAAGGTCCTCGTTCGTGATCGGGTCGGCGGGGTCGAGGTCGGCGCCGAGCCCTGCCGGCAGGTCGTGCGGCGGGCGTCGGAGGGCGTCGAGCACCGCGGCGGAGACCGGGCCGCGCGACCGCGGCAGGGTCGCCGGACCGTAGCGGCGGTCAGCGGGCTCAGGCATGAAACCTCCAGCGTCGTCGGGCCGCTACTGATGCCCTGGCCGGGAGCGGCTAAACGAGGTCCTCGGCGTTCACGGTGACCTCCACCTGCTCCCGGACCTTCCGGGCCGGAGCGCCGTCGGCGTACAGGCCCCGCAGGTCGGCGAACGCCGGCTCCGGCGGCGCCAGCGACACCGCCGGGTCGACAACCGCCTCCAGTACGCAGGGACGGTCCGCGGCGAGGGCCTCGTCCCAGGCCGCGCCGACCAGCTCCGGGCGGTCCACCCGCACACCGTGCAGCCCCAGCAGGCGGGCCCAACCGGCGTACGGCACGTCGGGGCGGCGGTGGGCCGGGTCGGACGACGGCTGCCGCCCACCACCCATGCCGTTCTGGTCCCGGTTGTTGAGCACCAGCACCACCAGCCGGGGGTCGGGCCACCGCTGCCAGTGGTGCGCCACGGTGATCAGCTCGGCGAGCCCGTTGAGCTGCATCGCCCCGTCGCCGACCAACGCGATCACCGGCTGGTCGGGAGCGGCGAGCTTGGCTGCCACCGCGTACGGCAGGGCACAGCCCATCGAGCCGAGGGTGCCGCAGAGCTGGGCGTTCACCCCGGGTGGCAGGGTGAGGTGCCGGGCGTACCAGTAGAGGACCGAGCCGACGTCGACCGCTACCGCTCCGGTGCTCGGCAGACGGGCCGACAGCTCCTGGAGTACGAGCTGCGGGTTGACCGGGTCGGCGGGCGCGGCCACCCGCTCGGCGGCGACCTCCCGCCACCGGTCCACCGAACTCTCCACTGTGGCGCGCCACCGCTGTTCGGGTCGACCACGCAGCCGGGTCAGCAACGCCCGCAGCGTCTCGGCGGCGTCCCCGACCAGCGGCACGTCGGCCGGGTAGCGGGTGCCGATCCGGCGGCCGTCGATGTCGATCTGCACCGTGCGGGCCTGCTCGGGCATCGGGAAGTAGTCGGTCCACGGGTCGTTGGTGCCGACCATCAGCAGCGTGTCGCAGCCACCCATCAGCTCGGCGGCGGCCGAGGTGCCGACCTCGCCGAGCACCCCGGTGTGGAACGGCAACCGCTCGTCGAGCACCGGCTTGCCCAGCAGTGAGCTGGCCACCCCGGCACCGAGCCGGTCGGCCATCTCGATGATCTCGGCGGCCGCGTCCCGCCCGCCCTGGCCGACCAGGATCGCGACGCGCTGGCCGCCACCGAGCAGTTGCGCGGCGGCGTCGAGGTCCGCCTCGTGCGGCAGCACCCGGGCCAGCGGCTCACCGGGGGTGGCCGAGACCACCCCGACGGCGGACGTCTGCACGTCGGGCACCAGGGTTTCCTGCAACTGGCGGGGCAGCACGACACAGGTCGGGCTGCGGGTCGCCGCCGCCGTACGGAACGCCTGGTCCAGCAGCGCGGCCACGTCCTCAGGGTTGCGGCCGTAGCGGACGAACTGGTTGCAGACGTCGCCGAAGAGCCGACTCAACCCGATCTCCTGGTGCGCGCCGCCGAGGGGCCCGGAGATGTCCTCCCCGACGATCGCCACCACCGGCTTGCTGTCCAGTTTGGCGTCGTAGAGGCCGTTGAGCAGTTGGACGGCGCTGGGTCCCTGGGTGGCGAGGCAGACCCCGATGCCGCCGGTGAACTTGGCGTGTCCGGTGGCCATGAACGAGGCGGTCTCCTCGTGTCGGGCCGGGATGAACGCCGGCTCGCCGCCGGTGCGGTCCAACGCCTCGATCAGCGGGGCGATCGCCTCACCCGGATAGCCGAAGGCGCGGGGCACCCGCCAGGCCAGGAGCCGCTCCACCACGAGATCCGCCACCCGGCGCTCAGCCATTGCCGCGCCCCGGTGTGCCGGGGTCGACGTAGCGCAGCACCGCGCCGACGCCGTCGGTCAGCTCGGGAGCCTCCTCCGGGCCCAGCACGGTCAGTGCCGCGTCGGTGCCGACGAGCGCGCGGACCAGCGCGGCGTCGGCGCGTACCCGCTGCGGTTCGGTCACCGCCATCGCGGCCAGCTGCCCCGCGTCGACGGCGATCTCGGTGGGCTCGGAGCCGATCCACAGCTCGCCGTCGGCCGACGGGTCGTCCACGATGATCATGGTGTCGACCTGGTTGCGTTGCAGGGCCGAGACGACCGCGTCGAGGCCGGCGCCCACGTCCTCCTGCACCCCGAACCGGTCCAGTGCGGCGGCGATCTGCTGGTCGGCGACCTCCGCGATGCTCTGCACGGTGAGGTCGTCCAGCATCGTCTGGTCGGCGCCGGCGGCCCGTGAACCCGCGTCGGTACGCACCATGAGGTCCTGCCAGCGCGCGGGCATCTGGGCGGCGATCATGCCGGTGGCGCGGATGTCGCCGGCGACCACCACCACGTCCGCGCCGACCCGGTCGGCCAGCTCCACGGTCGCGGCGGTGACGTCACCGGCGTTGCGGTGCCAGGCCTCCATGGCGGCCTTCTGGTAGATGTCCTGGGACCAGCCGCCGGGTTGCGGTTTGCGCAGCGGGAAGGTCTCCCGGCCGACGACGTGGGCACGCCGGGGCACTCCCCCGGCGCTGATCGCGATGGCGTCCGCGCCGATCCGGTCGGCCAGCACCCGCACCCAGGCCACCTGTTCGCCCCGTTGGGCGAGCAGCGGCATCACGTGTGGCAGCGGCGCGAAACTGGCCAGGTCACGCAGTGGTGGCGCGGACAGGTACTCGGAGAGCACCACCCGCCCGTGACTGGCGAAGACCGCGAGTCCGTAGTCCCCGACCATCGGGTCGTGGCCGCGGATCACCCGGTCCAACGCGGCGATGCTCGCCTCGTCCGCGCCCTGTTCGGTCAGGCGACGTTGCAGGGCACGCCAGCGCAGGTCCAGCGCGGGATGGGCGTCCTCCGTGTCGGCGGAGGCGTCCAGGTACACCGAGCACCACGGCCCGGGACGGTCGTAGAGCGGGCGCAGGAAGGACAGCTGCATGCTCGACCCCTTTCCAGCTCGGCCCCCCGCTTACCCGGGTCGCCCGGGATGTCACCTCGCGACCGTGAGCCCGTGACCAGGTTTCATTCACGTCGTTCAACTCAGGACGTCGATACGATCTGTGCACACAAGCGGACTCTCGGTGGTGGGAATGGACAGCGGACTCGAAAGCCGACGGATCGTGCACCCGACGGAAAGGATCGTCACCGGGCGGTTGATCCGCCTGCTCGACGGTTACACCCGCGAGGTCCGCGTCGGCCAGCCGGTGCTGGTGGCGGTGCTCGCCGCGGCGGCGATCGCCCGGCTCCCCGCCCTGCTGCTGCGCTCGCTGTTCTCCTTCGGCGGTGGCGGCACGCGCCGGCGCTGGAAGGAGCTCAAGCAGGGCCCGGAGTACCTGGTCATCCCGGTGCGCCTGCGCAACACCGCCGGCCAGCTCTGCGAGGTGGAGCTGCACGGGCACCTGCCGCAGAGCGCCCTGCACCCGGCGGACCAGGTGCAGCTCACCCTGCGCCCGCAACGCGACCCGGAGCTGCCGCCGCGCATCGAGCGGATCGTCAACCTCACCACCGGGCAGTTGCTCACCCCGCGCACCGCGACCCTCTGGTCGCACCTCGGGCCGCCGCTGCTGTTGCAGGCATTCCTGGGCGCGCTGCTGCTCGCCGGCATCACGGCCTGCTCCGCACTGACCTGACCGCTCCCGCAGATGCCGGGGCCGGTCGGCGGTTCAGCCCACCCCGGGCGGGCTCGCGGTTCAGCCCACCCCCGGGCGGGCTCGCGCTTCAGCCGACCGGGGCGGGCTCGCGGGTCGGCTTGCCGGCGGCGGTGTCGAGCATGCCCCGGCGGCGGGCCCAGCGCTCGAAGACCAGGGTGGCGAACGGCGGCACGGCGCAGGCCAGCGCCACGACGGTGGCCGGCAGGCTCCACCGGCGCAGGCGGGCCACCGCGAGCACCAGCAGGACGTACGCGACGAACAGGCCGCCGTGGATCGGCCCGAAGATCTTGACACCCAGCTCGTTCTCCGGCGGGCCGTACTTGGCCAGCATGCCGACCAGCAGGGCCAGCCAGGAGCAGGCCTCGGCGATCGCCGCCGCAACGAACAGCCGGGTCACCTTGTCGCGCATCGCCACGCCTCCACCTCTCGGGCGGCAATGGTAGCCGTGCGGGTGCGCCGCCGTCCCACGGACCACGTGGACGGGGACAGGGATCACCGGCCCCGTCACTGGGTAGGAAAGAAGCCTCAGGTATTCCCCTGCCCGACGAGGACGTGCGAGGTTAGGGGGACCAGCGGTGACAGGGTGGTGACGATGGGCGAGGACGTCGGCGTACGAACCTTCAGCCGGGAGGATCGGGCCCGCTACCGCGACAAGGTCCGCCGCTGCCTGGATGTCTTCGCCGAGATGCTGCGCGAGTCGCGCTTCGACGTCGACCGGCCGATGACCGGCGTGGAGATCGAGCTGAACCTGGTCGACGAGGCGTCGAATCCGGCGATGCGCAACGCCGACGTGCTGGCGGCCATCTCCGACCCGAGCTTCCAGACCGAGTTGGGCCAGTTCAACGTCGAGATCAACGTGCCGCCGCGGCGGCTGACCGGCACCGGCACCGCGGACTTCGAGGAGTACGTGCGGGCCAGCCTGAACGCCGCCGAGGTGAAGGCGCGGGCGATCGGCGCGCACATGGTCATGATCGGGATCCTGCCGACGCTGCGCCCCGAGCACCTGACCGCCGAGACGCTCTCCGCCAACCCCCGCTACAAGCTGCTCAACGAGCAGATCTTCGCGGCCCGCGGTGAGGATCTGCCGATCGCCATCAGCGGCGTGGAACGCCTGGCGGTCACCGCCGACACGATCACCCCGGAGGCGGCCTGCACCAGCACCCAGTTCCACCTGCAGGTCAGCCCGGCCCAGTTCGCCGACTACTGGAACGCCGCCCAGGCGGTCGCCGGCATCCAGGTCGCCGTCGGTGCGAACTCGCCGCTGTTCTTCGGCCGGGAATTGTGGCGCGAGACCCGGATCCCGCTGTTCCAGCAGGCCACCGACACCCGGTCGGAAGAGATCAAAGCCCAAGGGGTACGCCCCCGGGTCTGGTTCGGCGAACGCTGGATCACCAGCGTGTTCGACCTGTTCGAGGAGAACGTGCGCTACTTCCCGGCGCTGCTGCCGGTCTGCGACCCGGAGGACCCGGCGCAGGCCCTCGCGGCCGGCGAGGTGCCCAATCTCGCCGAGTTGCGCCTGCACAACGGCACCGTCTACCGGTGGAACCGCCCGGTGTACGACGTGTCCCGCGGCCGACCGCATCTCCGGGTGGAAAACCGGGTGCTGCCCGCCGGCCCGACCGTGCTGGACACCATCGCCAACGGCGCCTTCTACTTCGGGCTGGTCCGTGCCCTGGCCGAGTCCGACCGGCCACTGTGGTCGCAGATGTCGTTCAGCGCCGCTGAGGAAAACTTCACCAGCTGCGCCCGGCACGGCATCGACGCCCAGGTCTTCTGGCCCGGCCTGGGCTATCTGCCCGTCACCGAGCTGGTGCTGCGCCGGTTGCTGCCGATGGCACACCACGGTCTGGACCGGTGGGGGCTCGACCCGGGCGAACGCGACCGGCTGCTCGGCATCATCGAGCAGCGCTGCCTGACCAGCCGCAACGGCGCGACCTGGCAGGTGGAGACGCTGCACCGGTTGGAGTCCACCGACCACCTGGACCGACCGGAGGCGCTACGGGAGGTGGTCCGCCACTACGTGGACCTGATGCACAGCAACCGGCCGGTGCACGAGTGGCCCATCCCGTAGCCGCCCCCGCCGGGCTCAGCCTCGCGGGGTGGGCACACCGAAGAGGTCGATGATGCCGCCGGGAAGCTGGGCGAGCAGATCGTGCCGCTCGTCGTCGTCGAGCGCCTCGGCGACGGTACGCAACACCGCCTGGGCGTGTTGACGCACCTGGTCCGCGTTCGCGACCTGCTCGCGGTCCCCGACGTGCTTCAGGAACTCGCCGACGTCCCACCGGCGGCCCTGCGGATTGCGAGTGACGGACCCGTTCAACCGCTCCGGTAGCTGTGCCGCCAGGTGGTCGGCCTCCTGTCCGGCGAGCCGTTCACCGAGCACCGACAGGACGGCCTCGACAGACCGCGCGGCCTCGTTCTGACCGAGGTCAGCGCGCTGTCGTACCGTGGCGATCATCTGCTCGTACTCCATGCTCCGCTCCTTCGGTTCCTCGACATGCCGTCCGGCCTGCCTGGGGACGAACGGGCCGAGTTCCCAGGCTCCCTGGCGACAAACAGGTCAGGCGCGAAGCCGGACTTTCCCCCCATCGGGGGCGGGCCGCATAAAATCGGCCAGTGACGTCACCCGGCTGGTCAGCTGAGCCAGGTCGGGCCGCGCGGAAAGCCCCTACCGACACCGGGGCACCGCGCGCTCGCTGAAGTGGCGTCCCTTGTGGACCCCACTCGGCATTGATGAGTGTCGTAGGCTGTGGCAGCTCGTACATCGTCTGATCACGATGAGGGGACGCCGGTGGCCACTTCTGACACAGACCCAGCTTCGACCCAGGGGCCCGCGCGGGCGCCCCTGTCCCGTCGACACATGCTGCGGATGGGAGCGGCGGCGGCCGGTGGCGCGGTGCTCGCCGGCGGGTTCGAGAACGGGTCCGCGCAGGCCGCGCCGGGCGGCGTGAAGCGCGTGCTGCGGGCACCGGCGCTGGCGCCCGGCGATCGGGTCCGGGTCGTGTCGCCCGGCAGCACCCCCGACCCCACGAACATGGCGCGCGGCATCGAGATCCTGCGCAGCTGGGGCCTGGAGGTCGAGCTGGGCACGCACGTCTTCGCCAAGTACGGCTACCTGGCCGGCACCGACGCGCAGCGGCTGGCGGACCTCAACGCCGCGCTCAACGACCCGGGGATCCGTGCAGTCTTCGCCGCCCGTGGCGGTTACGGCACCCAGCGGATCGTCGATGATCTCGACGTTTCCGGTCTGCGCCGGGATCCGCGGGTGGTTGTCGGGTTCAGCGACATCACCAGCATTCACGGCAGGCTCTGGCGCGAGCTTGGCCTGGTCACCTTCTACGGCCCCATGGTCAACTGGAGCGACAGCCGCACCGGGCCCGAGTCGGCCGAGGCCCTGCGCCAGGCGGTGATGACCACCGCACCCGTCACGATCGTCCGGGATCCGGCCGAGACGGCCGCCCCCGTGCTGGTGCCCGGTCGGGCGTCGGGGCCGCTGCTCGGCGGCTGCCTCACCCTGCTTTCCACCTCGCTCGGCGCGGAGGACTCCCCCAGATTCGACGGGGCGATCCTGTTCTTCGAGGACGTGGACGAGGCCCCGTACAGCATCGACGCCATGCTGACCGAACTGCGCCGGGTGGGCGTGCTGTCCAGGGTCGCCGGGGTGGTCATCGGTCAGATCACCAACAGCGTCGGCGAACCGGACGAGTGGGACGCGGCGGCGGTCCTCAAGGACCGCCTGTCCGACCTCGGCGTGCCGGTCCTGGGTGGGCTCCGGCTGGGGCACGGCAACGGGCAGCTCACCGTGCCGCTGGGCGCGCGGGCCACGATCGACGCCGAGGCGGGGACCCTGACGGTGGAGCCCGGGGTCCGGCGGCGCTAGCCGGTGGTCCCCGCGTGGCGACGGCGCGGCGGGCGGGATTGACTCGGCTGTGGTGAAAGCTGGTCAGACCGTGAGCAGCACCTTCGTACAGTTGTCCTGTTTCTTCTGGAAGATCTTGTAGCCCTTCGGGGCGTCGCGCAGCGGCATCCGGTGGCTGACGATGAAGCTCGGGTCGATCTCGCCACGCTGGATGCGCTCCAGCAGCGGCCGGGTGTAGCGCTGGACGTGGCACTGACCGGTGCGCATGACGAGCGACCGGTTCATGAACGCGCCCATGGGGAACTTGTCGACGAAACCGCCGTACGCGCCGACGACCGAGACCACCCCTCCCGAGCGGCAGGCGAGGATCGCCTGGCGCAGCGCGAACGGCCGTTCCGTCTCGACCCGGGCGGCCTGCTTGACCCGGTCGTACGCGTACATGGCGGCGTTGCCGTGGTGGCCCTCCAGGCCGACCGCGTCGATGCACGCGTCGGGCCCCCGGCCCGCGGTCAGCTCGTTGAGGGTGTCCAGCACGTCCGCCTCTTCGTAGTTGATCGTCTCGGCACCGATGTGCTCCTCGGCGAGCCGCAGCCGGTACGGGTACCGGTCGATGACGATCACCCGTTCCGCGCCGAGCAGCCGGGCGCTGGCCGCGGCGAACAGCCCGACCGGCCCGGCGCCCCAGACGGCGATCACCTGTCCGGGTTTGATGTCGCACATCTCGGCGCCCATGTAGCCGGTGGGGAACACGTCGGCGAGCATGACCGCCTGGTCGTCGCGGACCTCGTCGGGCACCTTGAGCGGGCCGACGTCGGCGAACGGCACCCGGGCGTACTCGGCCTGACCGCCGGCGTACCCGCCGAGCAGGTGGGAGTAGCCGAAGATGCCGGCCGGCGAGTGGCCCATGATCTTCTCGGCGATGCCGGCGTTCGGGTTGGAGTTCTCGCAGACCGAGTAGAGGCCGCGTTGGCACGACGAGCAGTGTCCGCAGGCGATCGGGAAGGGCACCACCACCCGGTCGCCGGGCTTGAGGTTGCGCACCTGCGGGCCGACCTCGACCACCTCACCCATGAACTCGTGGCCGAGGATGTCGCCCTTGCGCATCGCGGGGATGTAGCCGTGGTAGAGATGCAGGTCGGAACCGCAGATCGCGGTGGTGCTGATCCGGACGATCGCGTCCCGGGCGTTCATGATCTTCGGGTCGGGTACGTCGATCACCTTGACTTTGTCGGTGCCCATCCAGGCGGTGGCCTTCATCCTTGGTCCCTTTCGGAGCGGGCGGTCATCGGCGCGACGGCGGCAGCGGCTGGGCGGGACGCTGCATGGCCTGTTGGCGTACGGAGATGCCGTTGGGGCTGCCCTCGGAACGGACCACCTCGCCGGTCTCCAGCACCTGCTTGAACCGGCGCAGGTCGTCACGGACCTGCTGCTCGGGTTCCTCGCCGAAGAGCTTCGCCACCGCCCGGCCGAGCGCGCCGGCCGGCGGCGCGTAGCGCAACTCCACCCGGACCTCGGTGCCCCGGTCGCCGGGGGCGGGCACGAAGCGGACCCGGCCGGCGTTGGGCACCCCGGTCCCCGCCAGTGAACGCCAGGTGATCGACTTGTTCGGCTGGTCGTCGATGATCTCGGCGTCCCACTCGACGCGGTGACCGGCCGGTCCGCGAGCGATCCAGTGCGAGCGGCGCAGGTCGTCGGCGCGCACCGACTCCAGGTGCGCCATGAACCGGGGCAGGTTCTCCACGTCGCGCCAGAACCGGTACGCCTCGGCGGGTGACCGGTTCACGGTTACCGCGACCTCCATCCGGATCATCCGCGCCCGGTCGCGTCGAGCCCGGCTGATCCGCACGGCGGAGAGCACGTCGACGGCCGCGATGCCGGCGATCGCGAGGGTGGTCAGCGCGACCCGACGGCGTCGTTCACCGCCGCGGTCGGCGAGGGCTCGGCCGAGCACTGTCAGGTCCATGGCGTCGCCGGCCACCCGGCTCCAGGCCCAGCCCGCCGGGCGACGACCGCCAAGCAGGCCGGCGGCGCTGCCCAACTCCCGTACCCCGATGGCTGGGAGCACCACCCGCGCGGCGGCGGAGTCGTCCACCCCGGCCAGTCGCGCGAGGGGGCCGGGCGCGGCCAGGGCGCCGACGCCCAGGGCCAGGCTCAGCAGGCCCAACGCGCTCGGCAGCGTCGCCGGCACGGGCCCGTCCAGCTCCGGCAGGAGCACACTGTCGACCCGGTCCATGTCCGGTCCCCTTCCGGTCGGCGTGGCCGGCGGCGGACCGGCGCAGCGGCGGAGCCGCCACCCTGACGCTATGTCGTAAGCGCAGCTCCTGCGCCCGGTTTACGGCAGAAGGTCCGTTCCGGGCAGCGCGGGCGGCGACCGGCGCGGCGGCACGGGTGAGTCCGGTGGACGCCGACGGTGGTGAACTTCGACCTGGGATGACCCGAACGAGGCAGGCCGCCGGACGTTAACGGCGAGCCGCACCGGGTAGCCGGCATCCGCTTCTACCAGCGCCCGGGGAGGTGGGATGACGGCGACCAGCGCGTTCTTCGAGCGGTTGACGGTCGCCGGTCAGGATCCGCGGTTCAGCAAGGTGTGCGGAAGCGTGCGGTTCGACATTCGAGACGGCGGCCACCTGGAGCAGTGGCTCCTGGAAATCGATCATGGCCGGATGCGGGTGACCCGCGGTGCCGACCCCGCCACCACCGTGATCATGGTGTCCGCGCAGGTCGCGGAGGCGATGGCGCGCGGTGAGGTGAACGGTCTGGCGGCGATCACCCGCGGTGAGATCCTGGTCGACGGCGACCTCGGCCTGGCGTTGCGGATCGGGCGGCTGTTTCCGCGGGCGCCGGGGCCGTCGCGGAGCAGCGGCCCGGACCGTGGCGCGTGACCGATGAGGGACATCGCGGGCACCGTGTCGTGCATCGACGGGAACACCTTCATGGTGTCCGACGCCAGTGGCGACGTGGAGTCGTCCCCCGCCACGCCGGTCGGGCTGTTCGCCGCCGACACCCGCTTCCTGTCCCGCTGGATGCTCTTCGTCAACGGCGAGTGCATGACCGCGCTGTCGGTGGACGACAGCCAGTACTACGAAGTCACGTTCTTCGTGGTGCCGGGCGCGGCGGTCGACTACGTGCAGGCCGACCTGTCAGCCATCCGGCGCAGGCGCATCGGCCCGGACCTGACCGAATCGCTGACGATCTTCAACTACGGCGATCGGGACATGGACCTCGACATACGGCTGGAGGTGGCAGCCGACTTCGCCGACATCTTCGAGATCAAGTTCGACATCGGTGAGAAGACCGGCACGCACTACACCAACGTGGGCCCGAACGAGTTGCGCCTGGGCTACCGGCGCGGCACCTACCGACGTGAGGTTGTCGTGTCGGCGAGCGAGCCCGCCGTGTTCGACCCGGACGGCCTGCGGTTCGCGATCCGACTGCGCCCCGGGGAGCAGTGGTCGACGCGGTTGCAGGCCGCCATGCTGGCGCTGCGTCCGGACGGCGTCGATTTGCGCTCCGCCCTGCGGGCTCAGCGGCCCGACGACTCCACCCTGCCCACCAGCCTGCGGGCCTGGGTCGCGGCGGCCCCGACCCTGGACACCGAGAGCGCCGCGCTGCAGCAGGTGTACCACCGCAGCCTGGTGGACCTGGCGGCGCTGCGCTTCGCCCCGCTCTCGCTGAGCGGCGCGGCCGTACCCGCGGCCGGGTTGCCCTGGTTCATGACCCTGTTCGGCCGCGACAGCCTGCTGACCTGCCTGCAGACCCTGCCCGTCACCCCGTCGTTGACCCCGCCGACGCTGCGGATCCTCGCCTCACTGCAGGGCGCCCGCACCGACGACGTGTTGGAGGAGGATCCCGGCCGGATCCTGCACGAGCTGCGCTACGGGGAGTCGGCCGCGTTCGAGGAACAACCGCACTCCCCCTACTACGGCACAGTGGACGCCTCACCGCTGTTCGTGGTGCTGCTCGACGAGTACGAACGGTGGAGTGGCGACACCGCGCTGGTGCTGGAGTTGGAGCAGGAGGCTCGCGCGGCCCTGGCGTGGATCGACGACTACGCGGACCTGACGTCCACCGGCTACGTCTGGTACGAGCGACGCAACCGCGCCACCGGCCTGGAGAACCAGTGCTGGAAGGACTCCTGGGACAGCATCTCCTACGCCGACGGGAGGCTGCCGGGCTTCCCGAGGGCCACCTGCGAAACCCAGGGGTACGCCTACGACGCGAAGATCCGCGGGGCTCGGCTGGCCCGTACCGTCTGGGGTGACAGCGCCTTCGCCGACCGGCTGGAGCGCGACGCGGCGGCGCTGTACGACCGGTTCAACAGGGACTTCTGGCTGGCGGACCGCGGCTACTACGCCCTCGCGCTGGACCACGACGGCACTCCCGTCGACAGCCTGTCGTCCAACATCGGGCATCTGCTGTGGAGTGGCATCGTGCCGCCGGAGCGGGCCCCACAGGTCGTCGAACACCTGATGGGCCGGGCGCTCTTCTCCGGTTGGGGTGTGCGGACCTTCGCCGAGGGGCAGCGCCGCTACAACCCTCTCGGCTACCACAACGGCACTGTCTGGCCGTTCGACAACTCGTTCATCGCCTGGGGTCTGCGCCGTTACGGGTTCGACAGCGAGGCGGCACGCATCGCCGAGAGCATCCTGTCCGCGGCCACCTTCTTCGACGGTCGGCTACCCGAGGCCTTCGGCGGGTTCGACCGCAACACCACCCGCTATCCCGTCCGGTATCCCACCGCCGGCAGCCCGCAGGCGTGGTCCAGCGGAGCGTCCGTGCTGCTCCTACGCACCATGCTCGGCCTCAACCCGCACGAGGACCACCTGGCCGTGGACCCCGCGCTACCGTCCGCCTTCGGGCGGGTCGCGCTGCTGGACATACCCGGCCGCTGGGGCATGGCCGACGCGTTCGCCCGGCACCGCCCCGACCAACGCTAGGGCCACGTTCAGTTGCCGGCCGGCCCGGTGGCCCGGAAGGTGCGACGGTACGCGTCCGGTGGCACGCCGACGGTGCGGTGGAAGTGTCGACGCAGCGTGGTGGCGGTGCCCATGCCGGCCGCCTCGGCGATGACGTCGATGCTGTCGCTTGTGGACTCCAGCAGCTCCTGGGCGCGGCGGATCCGCTGCGTCGACAGCCACAGCAGCGGGGTGGTGCCGGTGGCGGACCGGAAGTGACGCGCCAGGTTGCGCGAACTCATCTTCGCCTGGCGGGCCAGGTCCTCGACGGTCAGCGGCCGGTCCAGGCGTGCCAGCACCCAGGGGAACAGGGTGGCCAGCGGGTGGTCGTCGCGGGCGGGCACCGGCGTGGTGACGTACTGGGCCTGGCCGCCGGCCCGGTGCGGCGGCACGACCAGCCGGCGGGCGACCGCGTTGGCGACCGTCGAGCCGTGGTCACGGCGGATCAGGTGCAGGCACAGGTCGATCGCGGCGGCCTTGCCGGCGGAGGCGAGCACGGTGCCGTTGTCGACGTAGAGCACGTCCGGGTCGACCCGCACCCGGGGGTAGCGGGCGGCCAGTGCCGCGGTGTGGGCCCAGTGCGTGGCGGCCCGGAGCCCGTCGAGCACCCCGGCGGCGGCCAGCACGAACGCGCCGGTGCACAGTGCGACCATCCGGGCGCCCGCCTGGTGGGCCGCGCCGACGGCGTCGAGCAGGTCGGGTGAGATGTCCGCGTCGATGTCCCGCACCGCCGGGATGATCACGGTGTCGGCGCGAGCGAGCCGGTCCAGCCCGTCGTCGGGCTCCAGCAGGAATCGCCCGATGCGGACCGGGCCGGGGCCGCAGACCACCACGTCGTACCACGGGTGCGCCTGGCCGGTGGGGTCGTGGGCGAAGACCTCGCAGGCCAGGGCCAGCTCGAAGGGCAACATCCCGTCGGTGGCGGTGATCGCGACAATGGTCATGTCCGAAACTGTACGGGTCATGGCGTTCCCGACACTGGTCGGCCACCCGCCGCTACTGGAAACTGTTCCCAGTCGATCTTTCCAGGGGGCAGCAATGAGTCAGCGCGTGGCGGTGTTCGGGGCGTACGGGCACACGGGACGGTTCGTGGTGACGGAGTTGCGCGAGCGCGGGTTCGTTCCGCTGCCGCTCGGCCGCGACGCGCGCAAGCTGGCAGCGTCGGGGCTCCCCTACCGGGTGGCGTCGGTCGAGGATCCGGCCTCGCTCGACCAGGCGCTGACCGGCGTGGACGCGGTCATCAACTGCGCCGGCCCGTTCGCCTCGACGGCCGCCCCGGTGATCGAGGCCGCGCTGCGCGCCGGGATCCCGTACGTGGACGTGGCGGCCGAGATCGAGGCCAACCTCGACACCTTCGCGCACTTCACCGTCCGGGCCAAAGAGGCGGGCGGCACGGTGGTCTCGGCGACCTGTTCGACAACCGGGTGGCCGGCAACATCGTCGACGACCTGCTGCTGGGCAGCGTCGAGTTCGCCGTGGAGGAGTTCGGCAGCCTGCTGATCGTCGTCCTCGGCCACGAGCGCTGCGGCGCGATCACCGCCACCATCGACGCCATCCACAGCGGCGGTGCGGCACCCGGGCACATCGGCACCATCGTGGACGCCCTGCGTCCGGTCGTCGAGCCGGTGCTGGACCAGCCCGGCGACCCGGTGGAGAACGGCGTCCGCGCCAACATCGCCGCGCAGGTGGCGGCGCTCTCCGCGCGCAGCACGATCATCGCCGAGAAGGTGCACCAGGGTGCGCTGCGCGTCGTGGGCGCCCGCTACGACCTGGACAACGGTCGAGCCTCGCTGGTGGCCTGACGAGCGCTCCCCGGTCACCTCGGCTCAGCTGGGGCGTGGATCTCGCTCAACAGGGTGACCAACGACCGCCCGCCTCGTGGGTCCGCCCTTTCGTCACGACAGCACGTGTGACGTAAACACTTCACGGCCGACGGGCGTGGTCCGCAGGCTTGGCACCATGAAGGTGACCGAATTCGACCCACCGAGCCACGGCCAGCCACGACCCTCGTCCGGGGACACTCCGGTCGACGCCGGCCGGATCAACGTGGTGGACGCGTTACGTGGCAGTGCGCTGCTGCTCATCCTGCTGGTGAACATCGCGTTCTTCAGCTCCGGCTACGAGTTCCACCTGGTCGACGATCCGGCGCACGGCGCGTTCGACGTGCTGGTATCCGGTCTGGTGGAGCTGTTGTTCGCGATGAAGGCGTACCTGCTGTTCGCGTTCCTGTTCGGCTACAGCTTCACCCTGCAGATCGACTCCGCGGCCCGGCGGGGCGTGGTGTTCGGCCCGGCGTTCCGCCGTCGGCTGTCCGGGTTGTTCGTGATCGGCGCGCTGCACGCGGTGCTGTTGTTCCACGGCGACATCCTCACCACGTACGCGCTGCTCGGTCTCGTGCTGTTCGCCGTTCGGCGGATCGCGCCCCGGACCGCGCTGATCGTGGCGGCGGCGATCGTCTGTGGAATCGCCTTCGTGGTCGGTGTCGCCGCGGTCCTCGGCGGCACGCTGGTTCCGGACGAGGCCGCCGCGGTCGGCGCGGGCGCGCGTTCGACCCTGGCTCTCGGCGGCGGCCTCGGCGACGTCCTCCTGGAGCACCTGCGGTCGATGCCGGCGATGCTCGGTGGCCTCGCCGTGCAGGGGCCGCTGGCGTTCGCGGCGTTTCTCGTCGGCCTCGCCGCCGGCAAACACCGCCTCCTCGCGGCCGTGCCCGCCCACGAGGCCCTGCTGCGCCGGTGCGAACGGGTGGGATATCCGATCGGCCTGGCCGGTGCGACAGTGTTCGCGATCGGCGGTGGCACCGCGAACCTGACCGGGCTGATGGTCAGCATCGTCACCGCGCCGTTCCTGGCCGCCGCCTACGCCGCGACCCTGCTGCGTCTGTTCACGCGGCGGCCACGCGTCGCGGACGCCTTCGCGCCGGCCGGGCGCATGGCCCTGACGAACTATCTCGGCCAGTCGCTCCTGTGCGTGCTCGTCTTCACCGGCGTCGGGATGGGCCTGGTCGGCCGCACCTCGCCGGCACAGACGCTGCTGATCGCTCTGGTGATCTTCGCGGTGCAGATGGTGGCCAGTTCGTGGTGGCTGCGGCGGTTCCGGTACGGCCCCGCCGAATGGGCGCTGCGCGCCTGGACCCACCGGGAGAGCCGCCGCAACTAGGGTTCAGGCATGGTCGACCGACACCAGGTGCTGAACTTCCGCGTCCGGGCCCAGCACCTCGACCGGGCTGAGAGCACGCTCGCCGACACCGCCGTCCTGGACCTCGGCGTGCAGAACACCGGCACGGACGGCGCCCGGTGGGCGCTCGCCGCGCGCGGGGTCGACGTGACAGCGTTGTCCGGCGAGGAGGTGGTGCTGCTGTGGACGGTGCGCGGCGCTCCGCACCTCTACCGCCGTGCCGACGTCGGGCACGTGGTGGCGGCGGTCGAACCCTTCTCCGATGCCGACGCGGGCAAGCGCATCTACGACGCGGCCAAGCCGTTGAAGGCGGCCGGCATCGCCAACCTGGCCGCCCTCGACGAGGTGGCCACCCGCATGCGGGCCATCGTCACCACGCCAACGGTCAAGGGCGACGTCTCCGGTCGCCTGGCCACGGTGCTGCCCGAGCCGTACCTGCGGTTCTGCCGGCCGTGCGACGCCACGCACCTCTACGAGATGCCGTTCCGGCTCGCCGCCGCGCGGGGCGGACTGGAGCTACGGCTCGACACCTCACCCCCGGTCCTGCAGCGCATCGCCGGGTTCCGGAAGGCGTCCGCCCCGGGCGACCGCCTCGACCTCATCCGCGCCTACCTTCGCCTGCTCGGCCCGGCCACCCCGAAACAGGTGGCCGACTATCTCGACGCCCCGGTGAAAGACGTGAAGGCGCGCTGGCCCGACGACGTGATCGAGGTGACGGTCGGCGGCGAGGTGCGCTCGCTGCTGGCCGCCGACGAGGAGGCGCTGGCATCGGCCGACACCACCGCCACCCGGCTCCTCGGCCCGTTCGACCTGTTCCTCCAGGCCAAGGACCGGGCGACGCTGGTGCCGGACACCACCCACGCCAAGGAGTTGTGGCCGGTGCTGGGTCGCCCCGGTGCCGTCCTGGTCGACGGCGAACTGGTCGGCACCTGGCGCCCCCGCAAGTCCGGCCCGAGGTTCACGGTCGCGGTTCAGCCCTGGCAGCGGTTGTCGGACGCCACGCGCAAGGCCATCACCGCACAGGCCGAACACCTCGCCGCGCACCGCCGCGTCTCCCTCACCGGCGTCGACTTCGCCAGCTGACGGTAGCGGCCAGGCGGGTCACTCCACCGTCCAGGAGATGGCGGGTGGGTGGACCCGAGCGCAGACCGGGCCGCCCTTCGCATCGGTCAGGCCGACCTGGCCGACCAGGACCCCGTCGCCCTCGTGTGCCGCGCGCAGCAGGTCGGTCGGGATGTCGGTGAACATCAGCTTCGCCCGGCGGAACATCGCGAAGCCGTCCTCGGTCACCGCGCCCCAGCCCAGATACAGGAAGCGTGCTCCGGGGCGGCCGTGCACCCACGGGCCGCCGACGTCCAGCATCCCGTCGACCTCCCGGCTGGACACGTCGAAGCTCCAGGTGGCCTGCTCCGCGTCGGCCGGCACCTGATCGACCACCTCGGCCTTGCGTTGGACCCCGACGTGCACGTTGCCGAGCCGCAGCGCGTCGGCCTCCGCGCCGGCGCGCCGCCCGGGGAGGTCACGGCCGTCGATCCGGATCCGCATGCCACCGACTCTAGTTATTCGACCGGTTCGGTCGGTCGTGTTCTCGCCCTCGCCGCAGCGTGCGCGCCGCGGTCGCCGACACCGCGACCAGTTCGGGCCGCCCGGGAGAGACGGCTCGCACTCGTGCTCCCGAAGGTCGCCCTGCCGACGCGTCGGCTGTCACTGCCACACGACCCGCCGCGCGGCGCGGATGACCTGCTCGGAGGCGAACGGCGCCCAGGCGGCGAAGAGGTCCCGGAAGTAGGCGCCGTGCCGGTCCGCCACCGCGGGATCCTGCTCGATGACGTCCAGTTCGTTGACGATGCTCAGGTCCATGAGCGACCGAAGTTGAACCGGGTTCGGCGTTCTCACCTGACCGACGAAACGGTCGAACACCTCGCCGGTCGCGGCCAGCCCCGGCCAACTGCGGCTACGGTCGCAGGCGCCGTACAGATAGACGAGCTCCTCCGCGTCGACGCCCACGAGGTCCCGCAGCACTCCCCGATCGGCCCAATCCAGCAGGGCGAGGTCGAAACCATCGGTGCCGTAGGCGGCGTGGGTGAGGCCCGCCGCCTGCACGTCACTGCCGCAGCCGAGCAGGGCGAGTCGTTCGCGGACTCGACACAGGTGGGCGTACAGGTTGCCCCCGGGATGCGCGATCTGCTCAGCTCCCTGCCGGCGCAGCCAGACCCGCACGTCGTCGTCGGTGCCCATGACCCGACTGTAGGGACCGGCCGTCGAATCCACAGGCCCTGGATGTGGGCAATATGTCACAGCGCGCGGAACGGGCTGAAAGACTGCGAAGACCCCTCGGCCGTCGACACCGCTCGGTGGGTCCCTCCACGTTCGGCTGCGGAACGGGCCGGCGCCCGGCCCGCGGAGAGGGGCGAGGATGCAGCCAACCTGGCTCCTGGCGCTGTCCTGGGTCTCGCTCGCGGTCGGGATCGTCAGCTGTGCGATCGTCGTCGCCGACACCTATCTTCGCGGGCACCGTCAGCCGGCCCGGGTCATGGAGATCGTCTGGCTGGTGACGGTCCTGTACGTCGGCCCGGCCGCCGTCCGCCTCTACTGGAACTGGGGTAGGCCCGAGGCGTTCACCCGACGGCGGCAGGAGGGCCAGCCCCGAAGGCCCCGGCGTGGCATTGTTCTCACCCACGTGTCCCGCTGCGGCGCCCACTGCGCCCTCGGTTTCGTCGTCGCCGAGGTCGCCCTGTACGTCGTCAAATCCGACCCGGCTCAGGAAACCCTGTGGGTCGACTACGCCGGGGACTATCTGGCGGCGCTGACGATAGCCGTCCTCTTCCGGTACTTCGGCGCACCCGGCCGCAGCGTCACGAAGATCTGGCACGCCCTGTCCACGGTCGCCAAGGTCGAACTGCTGACCATCACCGCGTTCGAGCTGGCGCTGTTCGGATGGCTGACACTCGCGCACCGGGTGGTCTTTCCGGAGCCACCCCTGCGACCCGACAGCCCCATATTCTGGTTCGCGGGCCAGTTGGGGCTGATAGCCGGCTTCATCGCGGCCTGGCCCACCGCCTCCTGGCAACTCGGCCGAGGGCTGAGAATCGGACCCCGCCGACTCTCCCACGACGCCGCACGCTGACGAGGAGGAACGATGATGGCTGTCGCTGTCCGACGCCTGGCGGCCACGGTGGCCGCGACGTCGGCCCTGGTGTCGTTGCCCGGGTGCAGCGCCGGTGACGCTCACGAGGCGCGCGCGACGCCGAGCCCGGAGGTCACCCTTGCCCCGTCGCCGGCCGCCGAGCAGGAGTTCCAGCGGCTGGAGCAGCCGTTCGGCGCACGACTGGGCGTCTACGCCGTCGACACGGGCACCGGCCGCACCGTGCGACACCGGCCTGACGAGCGGTTCGCGTACGCCTCGACGTGGAAGGCGTTGGCCGCCGCCGAGGTGCTCGACGACACCACCGACGCCGAGCTGGACCGGGTGGTGCGCTACTCGGCGCAGGAGCTGGTGGCCCACTCCCCCGTCACCGGGAAGCACGTCGACGAGGGCCTGAGCCTGCGCGCCCTCGCCGACGCCGCCGTGCGCTACAGCGACAACACCGCGGGCCCTGGCGGGCGACCTGCGCGCGTACACCGTGGGGGACGCCCTGACGCCCGCGGACCGCGACGTCCTGCGCGGCTGGCTGCGGGGCAACACCACGGGCGCGGCGCTGGTCCGCGCCGGGGTGCCCGCCGGCTGGGTGGTCCGGGACAAGACCGGGACCGGAGAGTACGGCACCCGCAACGACATCGCCGTGATCTGGCCGCCCGACCGCGCCCCGATCGTCCTCGCCGTGCTGTCCAGCCGCGACACGAAGGACGCCACCCCCGACGACGCCCTCATCGCACAGGCCACCCGGGTGGTCGTCGCCCAGCTCTGACCGGGATGCGGGTCACCGAGGGTGCCCGTGCGGATCGGCAATCGGTCCGGGAGCGGAGGCTGCGCGTCAGGACGGTGATCATGACGGTCGCGGGGACGAGGTGCAGCCCGAGCAGCGCGGCGACGGTGGTGGTGTCGGCCCCGGAGAGGAAGGGCGGGACCAGCGAGATCGCGGTCAGCGACACCGCCGTCCACCCGAATCGCCGTGCCGGGCGCGTGCTCCACCGCAGCAGAGCGACGGCGATGACGACGCCCACGACCGAGAAGAAGCAGGTCACCACGGCGAACCCGGCCAACGGGATCGTCGGACCACCATCGGGGATCTCGAAGTCGACGCCGGCGGCCGTCGCGAGCGCGGCGGCCAGGGTGGTGGCCACCGTCGCCGCGAGCGTGGCCACGACGCCGGTGCCGACGAGCCCGCCGAGTCGGTGGGTATGGCTGGTCTGGCTCGACGGCGGTGCCGCGACGTCCCCGGAGTTGTTCCTGCTGTGCACGAGGTTTCTCCACTCTTCGACCTGGGTGCGGCCATCGCGACCTGCGCGCGCCACCGGGCAGCCTGCCTATTCGGTGCCGTCGGCCGGCAGGCGCTCGGGCAGGCCGAGCCGAGGGAACTGGTCGTCGTGGAAGGTGACGATCTCGGTGATCGCGCCGCCGGTGACGCGCAGGACGTCGATCGTCAGCGGCAGGTACGCGCCCTCCTGCGCGCGCCACAGGTAGAAGGCGACGGCCGGCTGCCGGTTCACCGAGGTGGCGACGGCGCGCAGACCCCGCATGTCGGCGAACCCGTCCTCCACCCAGCTGTTGACCACCGCGTCGCGGCCAACGGACAGGCCCGGCGTGGGCGGCATCGAACAGCGGACGTCGTCGCGCAGCAGGGCAGCGAGCGCGTCGACGTCCGTGGCCACGCTGGCGTTGGTGAAGCGGCGCACCAGCTCGCGTGTCCCGGCGTCCTCCTCGCCGCCGGTCCAGTCCTGCCGCTCGGCGGGCAGGTGCTCCCGCATGCCGGCGCGGGCCCGTTGCAGCGCGCTGTTCACCGAGTTGACGGAGTCCCCGAGAAGCTCCGCGACGTCCTTCGCCGGCCAGCCGAGCACGTCGCGCAGGATCAACACGGCCCGTGGGCGCGGCGCGAGGTGTTGGACCGCGACCACGTACGCCAGCTCGATCGTCTCCCGCGCGACGGCGAGCGCCTCCGGCTCGTCCGCGCCGCCCGCGGGCAGCTCGTCGAGCAGCCGATCCGGGTACGGCTGGAGCCACCGCACCTCACCGCCGCTCGCGGGTTCCGGGCGACGCTTGGCCAGCAGGTCCAGGCAGGCGTTGGTGGCGATCCGGTACAGCCAGGCCCGGAACGTCGACCGCCCCTCGAAGGTCTCCCGCCGCCGCCAGGCACGCAGCAACGTCTCCTGCACGGCGTCCTCGGCGTCCTCGAACGACCCGAGCATCCGATAGCAGTGCACGTGCAACTCCCGCCGGTGCCGAGCCGCCAACCCCGAGAACGTCAGCTCGTCGACCTCGCTCAACCCGTCCAGCCGCGTGTCCGCACTCATCACGTCATCCTTCCGCCTCGTCCTGTCCTGTCGTAGGTGTGACGGGCGCGGGCGCGAAAACTCATCACCGGCGTTCACCGACGCCTCGTACGGCACCGCGGATGCTCGCCGGTTGAGCCGTCAGTCGGTGGTCAGACCTCGGGTCGCCAGCTCGCTGAGCGACACGCGGTCGTCACCGCCGAGCGCCGCGCGAGCGACCGCCGGCTGGCACAGCTCGAACACCTCCACGAGGAACGTCGGCGAGTTGGACCGATGGCGGATCCCGTCGATCTCCTGCTGGTCCGGGTTGAACGGCAACGTCTTCCACCGGTCCGCGGTCTCCCGCCAGCTGGACGAGATGGCCGCGACCAGGCCGTCGAGCAGGCTCTCGTAGTCTGGCGCGCTGATCCGCCGGCCCAACCCGTATCGCTCGCGCAGGGCGAGGATCTCGGCGGTGGGCGTGCCGGAGTAGCTGTCGTCCAGCCCGAGCCACCACTGGGCGAAGTAGCTGCCCTGGTAGCCCTGGGCGAGGTAGCGCGACCCGTCGTGGTGCACCTCGATGACGAAGTTGTGCACCTGGGGGAACTGGCAGTCGAGCAGCAGGACGGTGGCCGCGCTGGCGGGCAGGACGAGCAGGGCCTTCTTGAGATCCGCACCCTTGTCGGCGGCGTAGGCCTGGAGTGACCGGCGGACCAGTTTCCCGCCCTTGGCCTGCAACTGCTCGCGGATCTGGAACGCGGCCAGGCCACAGTTGGCCCACCTGCGGCTCTTGTCGCGCAGTGTGATGTTCGCGTCGCCGGTCCGCCCCGTGCTCAGCACCGCCGCGCCGAGCTTGTCCAGAACGTCGTTCTCCAGGGCCTCGCCGCGCTGTCGTTGATCGGTGTCGCCCGCGAACTCGTCCCGCGCGTAGGCGGTCGCGGCCTTGACGGCGTCGGCCCACGTGTCGAAGCTCTGGGCGCGTCCCAGGGTGCTCCCCGACCAGGTGATCAGCTGCCCGAAGACGTCCCCCTCGAATCCTTTGGGCAGCAGCGACGTGATCCGTTCGCCGATCTCGGCACAGGCCTTCTCGTCGTTCTCCAGGTTGGGGATCTGGCCGTTGGGCGGGTATGTCGCCTTGTCCGCGGCGATGATCAGCATGCCGACCTCCACAGTCCCTTGTCTTCGGTCACCCATGGTGGTGATTCGACTACAAGAGTGGGACATCCGGGGGTGAGCGGGCTCCCTGCGTCGGGATTCCGTCGTCCGCGGCCGGCCGCCGCGCGCCGTCACACGCGTTCGTCGACAGCCGGCGCGGGACTCGGACGTTCGGCGGGTGACGGCGAGCCAACGAACTTTCGGATCGCGGGCGAGAAGTAGAAGGACCGCACCCGGAGAAGTGATTCGACATCACTGTCGAGATCAGGCACCGCGGCGCTACCGGCGAAAGCGAAGATGCCGCCGCTCTCGACGGAGCGTTCGAAGGTGCCGCCGCTCTCGACGGAGCGTTCGGACTTGAAACGCAAACCGGCGGCGGTCCAGCACGCCTCGATGGCGGCCTCGGCGGACTCCCCGGTGAGCCCCAACCGCTCGACAAAGGCTTGTGCGGCGGAGACCGTTGACGCACCGACGAAGGTGGCCAGTTCGGATTGCGCATCCCGGATCTCGATGACCCGCCGGTAGAGACGTAGTCGCACCTGTAGGACGTTGGTGACGTCGGCGATTCGGCTTGGCGGGGCACCCAGGACCACGTCAGGAACTGCCAGTTGCAACGTGTGCCACATCCGATAGAGGCGGTGCAGCCGCATGATGTCACGGATATACCGTCGCGCCGGCCTGCTGACCGGCACCGCCGAGCCGATCGCGAGCAGCGTCAGCCCGACGCCGAAGAGCGACTTCGAGAAGAAGACGTATCCCGGCCCCGACAAGATTTCGATATGCGCCGCGTGACTGAGAATGAACGCAATTCGATTGAGGATGTAGACAAGCAGGACCGAGCCACCCAGGGCCGTCACCACGACGCTCCAGTTGCCTCTGCTGCCTGAACGTGTCAACGCAAGCTTCCAGATCGTCAGCAACGCCCGCACGACCGCTGACACGATTGCGGACTGGTAGAGAATTCCATACCAGACCGTGTACGGCGATTTGGCAGACTCGGTGACGAAGTCGTCGCCACCGGGATGGTGCGGGGCTGCCGCGAACAGAAAACACATGCCGATCACCGCGCCCACCGGCAGCAGGAGACCGGCCCTGGGCCGGTAACCCGTCGCGGGTGTGGTGGTTGTGGTGGTAGCGATGGCGGCCGCCAGGCCGGAAGCGAGATACGCCACGGTCAGACCGGCCATGTTCTTCACCAGAACGCTCAGGTCCACCAGACCGGTTGTAGCGTCGATGACGCGGCTGACCGCGGCCAGGTTAAGGGTGGCCGCGACGGCGAGCCCGGCCTGCAGCAGGAAGGCCCACGTGTCCCGCGGGGACTGCCTGCTGCGGCCGACCTGGATGGCGAGCACCAGCCAGAGCGCTCCGATCGCGACGATTTCGATCAGGTCAGCGCCGGACATCGCGGGATGCCTGGTTACTGAACTCGTCAAGAATGTGGGCGGCCTGCGGATCGTGCTCGGGTGACTGCATCCGCTGCGCGAGCAGCGTCGCGATCATCTCGGCTTCCTGCTCGGCCACGAGGGAGTAGGTCGACCTCGTGAGCACAGACCGGATCATCCCCACGTCGAGATCGGGCATGATGGCGGCAAGTGCGTCAGTATCCGTGTTGCGATGACAACAGAGCATGTGCCCGATCTCGTGCAGGATGATGTGCTGCTGGTGCAGAGGCCTGGTGTCGCCGTTGTAGAAGATGTGGTCCGCGGCCCGGGTTTCGATCCACATACCCCCAGGGGTCCCCGGAGCGCCCACCATGGTGAGTGGGTGCAGGTGCAGCGGGCGTTTCCTGGCCACGGAGATGTGCGCGCAGAGGGCTGACATGGTGATGAGCCGAGGCATGGACAGCTCTTCGAGGACGCCTGCGGCCATCCGCTCAAGCCGACGCAGCCGCATGTCAGGCTCCTCAGGTCATTGCGTGTCGTCAGGTGCTGGGGCAGGGGGGTGGCGAGGCGGCTCGCCCCCGGACTCGGTCAGCCGATCGATCCGGCGGGCGTGTTCGATGATGCCGTTGATTGCCTCGAGGCTCGGGGCGGAGAGGCCAGCCACGCGGAGAGCCACCTGACGCACCGACTTGTCGTTGAGCGCCGCGAGTAGCTCGAGCTGCTCGTCAATCTGACGGGCAGCATCGTCGTCGAGAAAGTAAACCGGGGAGACCCCGAAAAAACGCGCTAGGGCTTCGATGTGTCGAATGGTGGGGTTGTCACGGTGCCCCTTACGGAGTTGCCAGATATACGTGTGCGAAATCATGACACCGGTGGCGCGGATCTTCGTTGCGACTTCCTCGTACGAGTACTCACGACCACCTGGACGGACCGTCTTGAACAACCGGTCCAACTTATCAGCCATGGTCGGTCCGCGGTTGCCCACCGAACGTCGCCTCCCTGATCGCGGGCGGGTGTCGGCGTCTACGTCCTTGAGCGAAATCGCTGCTCAGACCGGGCCGCCTGGGCCACGCGAAGCCTCGCACATCTCATCCGATCGATCTGCCACCTTCGTACGACCCTAGCCGCAAGCACCACCGGGTTGCTCAGCCGGGAGGGTCAAGTTGCTCGCCGGTCCAGGTTGTCGAGGTGGTCGGTGGTGGCCGGCGGGTGGCCACGAGTTCGGACGGCCTTGCGGATACGGGCGTTCGCCGACCCGACCACAGCGGGCCTGACCACTCCCGGACACGCACGAAGGTCTCCGGTCGTCGACGCGGCTCCTGTTCAGCCGCGCCCACAACCGGAGACCCCGGCCCTCCGTCGAGAGCCATCTTCTCCTCATACCCGCGCCAGTTAGACGAGCGCCCCGGGAACAGGATCAGGGTTGACCGGGACTGGCGCGCCGGAGCGCTCGGTCACCTGAACTGGCTGCTGCCCTGCGCCCCTGGTGTACGGATGAACGGGCAACGTCGCGCCGAAGCGCGCGAGTACGTTCTGGATGGGGTTGAAGCACATCTTCCCGTTGGACTTCGCGATGACGATTCCCACCGCCCACACGTGGCCAGCCCCGTCGGACTGCCACACCGGCCCGCCGCTGTCCCCTTGATCGACAGGCACTGACGTACACAGTAGATAGTCGCGCACACCGTCGCCGTAGGTGACGGTTCTCCACTCGGTGATTCTCCCTTCCGTCCAGCCCGTCTTCCGACCCATCTTGCCCACCAACATGCCGGCACTGAGGGCACTGTTGTTGAAGTACCCCACAACCTTGCCTGGGCTGCGTCCGCTCACGGGGTCCACGACGATCTGCGTGGCGTCGTCCCCGGCGTCCATGCGAATCAGGGCTCCGTCAAAGGAGTTCGTCTCGTATACGTCACCAACCCTGTCGTTGCGGATCACCGTGACGGAACAATCTGGAACCAGCCAGTGCCGTGCCAGTCGGTCACGACAGGGCCCCGGCGGCAGCCAACTCCGCCGGGGCCCGTCATCGTCAGACGATCTTGTTGTAGATCTCCCAGCCGAAGCCAATGTCCTGACCCGTGGTGAAGGGCATCTGGTTCGGGTTGGAGTCCATGTTGTTCGGGTAGTAGAGCATCGTGCCATCCGGCTTCACGGCGACGAGGTCAGCGTTTCCGTCGCCGCTGTAGTCTGCGGCGATCACCTTGTCGAACTGCTGCCAGTCCTTGCCAACCTGAGTCTTCGTGGTGAACGGCTTACCACCCGCGTTGGAATCCATGTTGTTCGGGTAGTACCACATCGTGCCGTCCGGCTTCACACCCAACGCGTCCGCATGACCATCACCCGACACATCCGCAGCCATCACCCTGGTGAACTGCTGCCAGTCCGTACCGATCTGAATTCCCGTGGTGAATGGCTTTCCACCCGCGTTGGAATCCATGTTGTTCGGGTAATACCACATCGTGCCGTCCGGCTTCACACCCAACGCGTCCGCATGACCATCACCCGACACATCCGCAGCCATCACCTTGTCGAACTGGTCCCAGTCCTCACCGACCTGAGTCTTCTCGACGAACGGCTTACCACCCGGGTTGGAGTCCATGTTGTTCGGGTAGTACCACATCGTGCCGTCCGGCTTCACAGCCAACGCGTCCGCGTGACCATCACCCGACACATCTGCGGACATCACCTTGTCGAACTGTTGCCAATCCGTGCCGACCTGAACCTTCGAGGCGAACGGCTTACCACCCGGGTTGGAATCCATGTCGTTCGGGTAATACCACATCGTGCCGTCCGGCTTCACACCCAACGCGTCCGCGTGACCATCACCGCTGACGTCACCGACGGTGCCACCGATCGTTGGGGGCAGGGGCGCCACCGTCCACCAACTCGTCTGCTTTCGGGCGCCGGCCCAACTGAAGCTGAAGTGGATGTGATTGGTGTGGCAACCGCTGGCCGAACCATCGCAGGAATAGCTCTGCCAGCCCGCCGACGACTCGTACGACTTCCAGATCTGGCGGTTCCAGATCAGGTACATAATCCCGAGCCGCCGCGCGTTGGCATGCTTGTTGCCATACTTGTCGGTGGCGAGGAGCCAGTTCAAGATGTCGGTCGCCGTCGCCCGCTGGCCGGAGTTGTTCACGTCCAGCATGTAGTCCAGCGCTCGCCCCTCCTTGTGCTCGCTGGTTCCGCCGACATCGCACGCCCGGCCGATCCCGTACGAGTGTGCCTTGTACGTCGCGTTCAGCAGGTTCTTGAAAGCGACGACGCCAGGCTTCGGCGTCGGGTCGCAGGTGTCCTGACCGTCGTACGAGGCATAGCCGTCGATCGACTTTCCGAAGTCGGGCGTGGACGGAGCGGCAGAGACTGCCGCGGCGTTGCCCAGCACTGCGGCGAGCATGACCGACACTGCCAAACCCGCCGCGGCGAGGGTGGACGTCTTTCTCCTAAAGAAACGCATCTCCTGATTTCCTTCCGAATCTCGTTCATGGGGAGCACACGGCGGGCGGCACGCAAGACACCACTGACCTGAGCGGAGCTGCGCCGGCCGTGTAGAGCCCTGGCCACTAAATATCTTTGTCGTTACGCAGCGAACGTTCGTCCGCAGGCAGTCACGACCCGCGACCAGCTAGGCGATGCGACTGTAGATCTGCCAGCCCTTCCCGATCTGTTCGGTGCCGATGAACGGCACACCACCCGCATTACTGTCCATGTTGTTCGGGTAGTACCACAGGGTCCCATCGGGCTTCGTCGCCACAATATCGGCGTGGCCATCACCACTGACATCAGCTGCGACGAGCCGGTCGAGATCCTGCCAGCCCTGTCCGGTCTGCTTACCGCCAACGAACGGCAGACCGCCCGCATTGCTGTCCATGTTGTTCGGGTACCACCACAGCGTCCCATCGGGCTTCGTCGCCACAATGTCGGCGTGGCCGTCCCCACTGACATCAGCCGCGACCATTCGGTCGAAGTCCTGCCAGCCCCGCCCGATCTGATCGCCCTTGACGAACGGCACACCACCCGCATTGCTGTCCATGTTGTTCGGGTAGTACCACATCGTCCCATCAGGCTTCGTCGCCAGAATATCGGCGTGGCCATCACCACTGACATCAGCCGCGACGAACCGATTGAAGTCCCGCCAACCCGGCCCGACCAGCTTGCCGTCAACGAACGGCACACCACCCGCATTGCTGTCCATGTTGTTCGGGTACCACCACATCGTCCCATCAGGCTTCGTGGCTACGACATCAGCATGACCATCACCACTGACATCAGCCGAGACCGCCCGATCGAAGTCCTGCCAACCCTTGCCGATCTGCTTACCGGCAACGAACGGCACACCACCCGCATTACTGTCCATGTTGTTCGGGTAATACCACAGAGTCCCATCAGGCTTGAAACCCAACAGGTCTGAGTGGCCGTCACCACTGACATCGCCCACACTGCCGCCCGGCGATCGTGCCTGCTGATTCCACAGCACGCCCGAAATGATGTCCCCGTCCCTGGCCTGCGGCTGATAAGCGTCGGGCGTGCCCGAAATCTGCACGGCCTGACAGACCTCGCCGATGGGATCGGTCATCCAGGTGCCAGGTCTCACCCTGAGCATCTTGTTCAGGAAGCTGTCCGTCGCGTACACCGGATTCATGATCTGTTCCACGGTGCCCCACCCGGTCGATGGGCGTTGCTGATACAACCCGACGCTGTCGCGATCGCCGTACGTCAGGTTGCGAATGTCGCTCTCTACGATCGTCGTGGTGATGGCGATCGTCGCGGCACGCCGCGCCATCCCCCGATTCTTGACCCTTGTGACGATGACGCGGGCGCACGACACCTGGTATGCCGTTATCGAGTGGGCCAGTTTACCGGTGAGGCGACCATTCAATGCGGTCGCGGTCTGGCCGTCAGATCCGGTAGGTCCGGCCGGATCGCAGGCCGCCGTGCTGGCGGCCGATGCGGGAGCGGGCACCGCGAGGAGCGCTCCCAAGGCTAGTAGTGCGGATAATGGCACCGAAACGACTCGGTGTAATGCTGCACTTCGCATAACTGTCCTAAATTCAAGCTGAGCAGTCGATGCACGCCCGCCGGACTGCCCTGTTTCCGGCAGACGCGTCCAAAGGGATCCGTCCGCCCCCGCGCAGACGGGCCACCAGATCTCCAATCCGGGCAATAGGCTCGAGGGATGTGCCACGACATCGGCCGCGCCGACCTGAGACGTTCTGTAAATCTCAGCGCATGAGGTCGGCATCGGCGTAAGCGGGCGTTTATGACGGACCTCAGCATCACCGCGAAGGTCCATCGAGTCAACGGAATGTCAACTTCATGACGCAACGATGAAAAACTGCCCAGGGCCCGGCCCTCGGGGCAGTCATCGTCGGCTATTCGTGCTATTGCCCGTCCGAGACAGGCACGACCGTCTTCTCCCGGGTCGGCCGAGGGCTGCGGGCCGCGCCTCGCCGACACGTTCACGGCTGGTCCGGCAACGATGACGGTCGTTCGACAGTCCCGGCTGGCGGTCGCGTCAGCGCGGCCGACGGATACGGCTGACACCCCGTTCACTGCTGAGTCGAGCACCAGGACGCCACCGCGTCCGGCGACGAGGCACCGGAGGCTCAGGTAGAACACGTCGACCGGCAGGCCCGGGAAGCCGTCGACCGAACGGTCCCCCGACGCCGGACCCGCGGCTGTGGCACCGGCGCGTTCGTCCGCGCTCCAGCCGAGCGAGCCTGGCGGAGGGTCCCGGCGGCACGACACGGGGCCGGCCCGCTGCGGGTGCCCCGGTTCGCGGTCCTGCTGGCGAGGGTGGTCGGCACGGGGAGGGTGGTCGGCGACCGCCATGGCCCGAATGTCGCCGCCGCCGACCACCCCGACGCCCGTCCCACGCGACAGCGTCGAGACCTCGTGATCAGAGAACCAGACTGACTCCGGCTGCCTCGCACGCGGCGGTGAGGTCCTTGCCGGCCTTCAGGTAGGCCGGGTTGTCGGCAGCGGACGCCGGGTCGGCCGCCGCCGCGGCCTTGGCCGCCTCGGCGCCGAACGGCCGGAGGGCGACGGCAACCTTGCTCTCACCGCCGGCCGAGGCCAACGCGGTCACCCTCTTCCCCAACTCCGTCAGGATCTTCTTGAAGTCCGCCGCCGATGGCTCACCGGCCGTGGCGATCTTTACCAGCTCGGCCTTGAGCTCGTCGCTGGCCTTCTTCATCGACGTACAGAGTTGCCTGTCGCTCGTGGCGCCCGCTGCGGCTGACGACGCCGGCGCGGCGGTCGGGGAGGCAGGCGCCAAGGTGGCGGCGGCGGACGTGCTGGCAGGCGGCGTCGATCCGGCTGTCGTCGCCGTATCCGGGTCACCGCAAGCGGTCAGAGCGGTCGTAGCGGCAAGGATCACTACTGCGGAAGCAATTCGGGGGTGATTCACGGACGCGCACGCTAGCCGACGAAGGAGAGATCATTACTCCACACGGGACAAATGCCGCGCACCACCGTGCGCTCGGCGAGTGGCAGACGCCCCGGTCACGACACTCGACGGTGTACCGGACCTCGTCACGCGGCACCTGGGCTGGCACGCAATTCGATCGCCATGAGGCTGTTCGCGGTCTAGCATCGCCCGCCGTGCTCCCCAACGGAAAGATCATCCGACAGGCTCTGGACCGGATCGAGGCAGGGTACGTCTTTCCTGCGAAGGTCGCCGACATCGACGCCACGATCCGGCGCCGTCTCGCGGCAGGCGAGTACGACGATCTGGACGGGCCGGCGCTCTGCGAGACGGTGACCGCTCACCTCCAACAGGTGTGCCCGGACAAGCATCTGCGGCTGCTGTGGTCAGACCAGCCGCAGTCGCTGGATCCAGCGGACGAAGACGGGGGGCGGGCCGCGTTCCTCGCGCTGCTCAGGGCGGAGAACCAGGGGATCCGCCGGGTCGAGCACCTGCACGGGAACGTCGGGCTCATCGATGTGCGGCGCATCGCGTACGCCGACGAGGGCGCCGCCGCGATCGGCGCGGCCATGCAGCTGGTCGCCCTCAGCTGCGCGCTCATCCTCGACCTGCGCGCATGCTCCGGCGGAACACCGGAGGGAGCCGCGATGTGGTGCAGCTACTTCTTCCGCGACGACCAGGTGCACCTCAACGACTTCTACGAGCGGTCCACCGGCGCCACCCGCCAGTTCTGGACGACCGCGCACCTTCCCGCGCCGCGCTATGCCGACCGCCCGGTCCATGTGCTCACCAGCGCGATGACGTTCTCCGGGGGCGAGGACGTGGCGTACACCCTTCAGTCGCACGGCCGGGCCGTCGTCGTCGGTGAGACGACACGGGGCGGCGCGCATCCGACGGCCCGCCACCCGGTCACCGAACACATCCTCGTGACAGTGCCAACCGCCCGGACCATCAACAGCGTCACCGGCACCAACTGGGAGGGCGTCGGAGTGCTCCCCGATGTGCCCGTCCCGGCGGGCCAGGCACTCGACACGGCACTCAAGGCCATCTCGGTCGCATAGGCGCGGCCGCGTCGGCGGCCCGCCCCGCATCGGTCAGCGGGTGAGGCCGAGCAGCGTCGCCAGTTGCGCCACACCGGCCGGCGTCGGGTGCGCGCGGGCAACCTCGGCGATCACGGTACGCGCCAACGGCCGGCACCGAACCTCAGCCTGCGCGGCGCTGTCCGCGCAGCCAGATCCGCACCGGCACCGGACCCCAGGTCATGGCCGCTCTTCGCAACGCCGCGATCGGTGCCCTGCGCCTGACCGGAGTCACCAACATCGCCGCCGCCGCCAACCGGCATCACGCCCGCGACAGCACCCGCCCGCTGGCACTGCTCGGTATCACCTGACGACAGCCGGGGCCCTGATGGTATGCCGCTGTCGCTAACCCCAGTGCGCAGTGTGCACCGCGTCCTGTCGGAGGCGCTGGGCGAGCTGGGATTCAACGTCGAGGGTGTACGGCAGCCCCGGCAGGGCGAGCGGGAGACGATGGGGCGCAAGGGCGTCTGGACGCTGGCGCAGTCAGCGACGTTGCTCAAGTACCACGCCGACCACCGACTACGTGCCGCCTGGGTGCCGACGAACCAGCCCCTACCGGGTCCTTATCGCCGCGTTCGTGTCGAGCCGACCGGCGACACGACCCGGCGCACCGATCATCGGGTGGGCTCGAAGACGGCGCGTACGCAGCCGTCGAGCTTGTTCTTGAACATGTTGTATCCCTGTGGCGCCTCGTCGAGTGGCATGGTGTGTGTCGCGAGGTGTTCGGTGACCAGTTCGCCGCGAGCCATCCGTTCGAGCAACATCGGGATGTAGCGGTGTCCGTGCTGTTGGGCGCCGCGCAGGGTGAGGCCTTTGTTCATCAGCGCCCCGAGCGGGAACTTGTCGACAAGGCCGGCGAAGACGCCGAGCAGGAACACGCTCCCGCCCTTGCGGCATTGGTAGATGGCCTCCCGGGCGGCGATCGGACGGTCCGATTCCAGGCGCATCTGCTGTTTGACCTGGTCGTACAGGTATTGCGGGCCGGTGCTGTGGGACTCCATCCCCACCGCCTCGATGCACACGTCAGGCCCGCGCCCGCCGCTGCGTTCCAGCAGTTCACCGCCGACGTCCTGGGTCTGGTAGTTGAGCGTCTCCACGCCCAGGTACTTCTCCGCCATCTGCAGCCGGTTGGCGAGACGGTCGATGATGATCACCCGCTCCGCGCCGAGCAGGACCGCCGCGCGGGCGGCCATCTGGCCTACCCCGCCCGCGCCCCACACCGCGACCACGTCACCGGCCTTGACCCCACCGAGGTCCGCGCCCATCCAGCCGGTCGGGGCGGCATCGGAGGCGAAGAGAGCACGCTCGTCGCTGACCTCGTCTGGGACGGTGAAGGCCCCCTGATCGGCGTACGGAACGCGGATGTACTCGGCGTGGCTGCCCGCGAAGCCGCCGAGCGCGTGCGAGTAGCCGTAGCAGCCGCCGGGTGCGAAGCCCCAGAGTTTCTCGGTGATCGCGGGGTTGGTGTTGCCGTTGTCGCACAAGGAGTACTGCTGCTGCTGGCAGTACCAGCAGCGGCCGCAGGAGACGAACGAGCAGACCACCACCCGGTCGCCCACCTTGTGCTTACGCACCTGCGGGCCGACCTCGACCACCTCGCCCAGGAACTCGTGCCCGAGGACGTCGCCCCGCTCCATGAACGGGATGTACCCACCCAGCAGGTGCAGGTCGGAGCCGCACGTCGCCGTCTTGCGCACCCGGATGATGGCGTCCTGCTCGTTGCGCATCGTGGGGTCCGGAACCTCGTTCACCGACAGTTCGTTGACGCCTTGCCACAACAGTGCCTTCACAGTCGCCCCTCCCGGCGACCCAGCCGCGTCGCCATCTGCAGCGGTTTGTTGACCGCCGTCGTCCGGGTGGTGGGTGGAGAGCCGGGGTGCAGCACCTCGCCGGTCTCCAGCAGCTGCTTCGCCTCGCGCAGTGCGGCCCGGATCGCCTGATTGGGATCGCGACCCGCGAGTCGCCTGGCTCCCGCGGTCACCGGCGACTGGGCGCCGTCACGCAGCCGCACCGCCAGCTCGACGCCTTGGTCAGCCGGGGCTCGGCGGATCTGCACGTCCACGGCGTCACCGAGACCGGCTAGTGGCTCCGGAAGTGGCGAGTCCGGAGTCAGCTCGGCGCGGACTGGCTTCACGGTCACCACGTGCCACCGCGGTTCGCGCCGCATCAACGGGCCCCGATGCCAGGGCCCTTGACGGCCCAACGGGAGCAGGAACTTGCGGAGGGCCAACCCCCCGACCACGATGGCCCCCGCCTTGACCGATGCCCTCATGTACGCCCCCCGAGTCGACCTCAGCCGTCCCCGCAGCTGCCCGACCGGCGGCTCCGTCGCGGACAAACCTGTCATATCGGTGCACTGTCGCGCTGGCGATTCGCGCACCTGGCAAGGGGCAGAGGTACGGGCGCGACACCGCGCGGGCGAAGGACGCCACCGCTCGACGAGCAGCCGAGCCACGAACAACGCGATCCACCGACCGCGGGGCTCCTCCTAGCCGCCGTCGTGACTGGACCCTCGGCGCGGGCGCCATCAGCAGGGCGGCCCGGCGGGCCGTACCCGAGATGTCGCCGGTCCGGACGACATCCGAGGCCTCCGCGGCCACCTCGCCCGCGACGGCGGCCGTCGCCTCCGGCCCGTCGACCGGCGGGGTGTCGGCGGCCTCGAACGCGGTGAGCAGGGCCCACCCGGCCCACGTCCGTGGCGGCCCCGACGGAGGCGGCACCCACACCGGGTGCCGCCTCCGCGCGTCACGAGGCCGAGCTGTGGTCAGCGTCCGCCGTCGGGGTGCAGCAGCACCTTGGTCCAGCCGTCAGCGCGGGCATCGAAGTTCCGGTAACCCTCCGGTGCCTGGTCCAGCTTCAGCTCGTGCGACACCAGGAAAGAGGGCTCGGCCTTGTGGTTCGCGATGAGGTTCATCAGCTGCCGGTTGTAGTTCTTCACGTTGCACTGCCCGGTGGCCATGCTCTGCCCCTTGAACCAGAACATGCCGAAGTCGAACGGCACCTTGCCCTGCTTCTGCCCCGGGTCCGGCGACCCGGGGTCCTGCGGGACGTACACGCCGACCACGCCGATCGTGCCGCCGAACCGCACGGAGTGCACGAGGTTGTTCAACGTCAGTCCCGCCTTCTCCTGGCCCTGCGGGTCGTGCGCTTGGTAACCGACGGCCTCGCAGCCGCGGTCCGCGCCCATCCCGCTGGTCTGCTCCAGGATCTGGTCTACCGGTGATCCCTGGGAATCATCGATGGGGATCGCGCCGATCTGTTCGGCCAGGCGCAGCCGGTCCGGATGGCGGTCGACCACCATCACTTTGTTGGCGCCCTTGATGATCGCGGAGTAGGCGGCGAGCAGGCCGACCGGCCCCCCACCGTAGACCGCCACGTTGTCGCCGGGCCGCACGCAGGCGAGTTCAGTCGCGTGCCAGCCGGTGGGGAAGATGTCCGAGAGCATCACGTAGTCTTTCTGCCTGCTCATGTCCCGGGCGTCCGGCGGCAGGACCAGGCAGTTGAAGTCGGCCCACGGGACCCGCAGCAACTCGGCCTGACCGCCGCTCCAAGGACCCATGTCGGCGAAGCCGTAGGCTGCGCCGGCCATGCCGGGTGCCGGGTTCGCCACCAGACAAAACGCGGTCAGGCCCTGGTTGCAGTTGGCGCAGGACCCGCAGGAGACGTTGAACGGCATGCAGACCATGTCGCCCACCTTGACCAGGTCGACCCCTTCGCCGACCTCGATCACCTCACCCATGTTCTCGTGCCCGAGCACCCGGCCGGGCTCGAAGTCCGTGCGTCCCTCGTACATGTGCAGGTCGGACCCGCAGATGTTCGTCGTCGTGATGCGTACCAAGGCGTCCGTCGGTCGCTCGATCCTGGCGTCTGGCACCTCCTTGACGCTGACCGTCCGTGGTCCGTCGTACACGACTGCCTTCATTCAGTACCCCCGTGTGAAGATTCCGCCCCTACTGCGGCTCGAAGACCGCGTGGCAGTCAGATTCTTGCAATCCGCTTCGCCTCCCACCTCCTGATTCGCGCTATTGGGTTCGGTTGCGAGGTGCCGGTTATCGTGGGCGTAGGCGGGTAGCCACCGACCGTGAGCAGGCCAACCGACGACATCGGTACCCGGTCGGACACCAGCCGCGCCATAGCGTTCAGCGACGCCGTCTTCGCCATCGTCATCACGCTGCTCGTGCTGGATCTCGGGGTGCCGGACGTACCACCCGGTCGCCTGCTGTCGGGGCTGCTGGAGCAGTGGCCGAGTTACGTCGCCTATCTCGCCTCGTACACCTACGTGGCCATCGTCTGGCTGAACCACAAGGGCGCGTTCAATCGCGTCAAGGAGAGTGATCGGGGTCTGCACTGGGTGAACCTCCTCGTCCTGTTCACCACCGCGCTGCTGCCGTTCCCGACCGCCGTCGTCTCGCACGCGCTTCAGGAGCACGACCAGCAGGACCAACGCGTGGCCGTCGCCTTCTACGCGCTGATCGGCGCGCTGCTCTGCGCGAGCTGGCTGGCGTTTTTCCACTACCTGGCTCGGCGCGAAGACCTGCTCCGGGAGGGGGTCAGTGAGCGGCACTTCCCCGGCGAGCGGGTGCGGGCACTCGTCGGGGTCATCCTCTATGCCGCCGCAGGGCTCATCGGGTATTTGGTCGCACCGCTCGCCGGCCTGGTGATCTTCGTCGTGCTGCCGGTGTTCTACGCCGTCACCAGCGCCGGTCTGCACCAGGTGCCTCTCATCCGCCGGACCGCGCATCGCCCCGCGGCATCGGGAGCTGACGATCAACGCGCAGACGGCTGAGATCGTGTTCTGGACGGCAGACGTTGGAGTAGATGCTGCCGGCCTACGTCTGGTACCGGGATATGGCCGACGTCGCCGCGACGATCAGCGCCGAGGCAGCCGGGCGGAGGCTGGCCCGAGCCATTCACAGCAAGGGTGCCAACGTCAGGTGCTCATCCGGCCGGGTGGCGGTGTTGATCCAGGCCCACAGAGTAGTCGCCGGCCGCTGCTGTTCCCGGTCATGGCGACGGCCGTCGGGTTGGCCCGGCGATCCCCCGGCGAGGCACGCGAGCGCGATCGGTTCGACGCCGATCTCGCCTGGCTCCCGGAGGCGGCCCGCAGGCTGGCCGACCCGACGCCAGTGCCCGCGACCGTCCGCCCGGCGCTCACCGCCCTCCATCGCCGGATCGCCGAGCGGATGGCGCCGACCTCGACCGGCGCCGTCCCCCGAAACGGTCGGTGACGCTACAACATCTCCAGCGGTTGCGGGCCGGCCGGCGGCGGGAACGCCGTGTCGAGTGCCGCCACGTCCTCCTCGGTCAGATGCAGGTCGCGCGCTT
>NZ_JBEXHQ010000011.1:0-18076 GCF_040607915.1 Micromonospora sp. NPDC005215
CCCTCTTCCCCCCCCCGCCGCCCCCCCGCTCGGTCGGCGGCCGGCGGCCGGTCGGGGGTCGGTCGGGGTCGGCGGCCGGTCGGGGGTCGGTCGGGGTCGGCGGCCGGTCGGGGGTCGGTCGGGGTCGGCGGCCGGTCGGGGGTCGGTCGGGGGTCGGCGGCCGGCCGAGATCCACTCGGGTTTCATGAAGTCGGGGTGTCCCAAGCCGCAGGACACCGCGACTTCATGGAAACCGAGTGGATCAACCGGCCGGGCGCAGAACTCGCGGGCATGGCGGGCGGTTGAGTGGGTAGCCGGGCAGCCGGCGCCGGGAGGCGGCAGGCACACGGGCAGCAGGCAGGCACACGGGTGGCAGGCAGGCACACGGCGGGTGGGTGGAGGCGGCGATGGGCGCGGAGCGGGTTCCGGCGGGGTTCACCGAGCAGCGGGCGCGGGTCGGCCAGATCACCATGAACTACGTCCGGGGCGGCAGTGGCCCGCCACTGGTGCTGCTGCACGGGTACCCGCAGTGCTGGTACATGTGGCGGCACCTGCTGCCCGAGTTGGGGCGCTCCTTCGACGTGGTCGCGCCCGACCTGCGCGGCTTCGGGGACAGCGACGCCCCGGCCGGCGGGTACGACAAGAAGACTGTCGCCGCCGACCTGCACGGGTTACTCGACCAACTCGGCCTGGTCGGTGACCTCCGGCTGGTCGGGCACGACCTGGGGACGATGGTGGCGTACGCGTATGCCGCCGCCCATCCGCGGCGGGTGAGTCGGTTGGTGCTCAGCGAGGCGCCGATCCCCGACGAGAGCATCTACACGTTCCCCGCGCTCACCCCCGCCGGGCCAGGGGTGTGGAACTTCGGCTTCTTCTCGATCGGCAACGGGCTTCCGGAGGAGTTGGTCAGCGGACGGGAGTCACTCTGGGTGGACCGGTTCACCGACGCGCTGATGGTGCGCAAGGGCAGCATCGCCGCGCCCGACATCGAGGAGTTCGCCAGCCACCTGCGCGACCCGGCGCATCTGCGGGCCAGCTTCGCCTACTTCCGCGCGTTCGACCAAGACAGCGCGGACAACGCGGCGTACCGGGCCACCAGGCTGGAGATGCCGGTGCTGGCGGTCGGCGCGGCGGCCAGCCTCGGTGGGCAGGTCGCCGAGCAGGTTCGCCGGTACGCCGACACGGTCCGCGGCGAGGTGATCGAGGACTGCGGGCACTGGCTGTACGAGGAGCGCCCGGACGAGATGCTCGCCCTGCTGCGCGACTTTCTCGGAGCGGCCTGAGCAGCGGCCCGCCGCCGCCCGCGCGCGTCACCGGTCAGGCTGCGGACGTCCAGGCGTGGGCGGCCAGGGGCGGGTCAGGCTGCGGGCGTCCAGGCGTGGGCGGCCAGGGGCGGGTCGAGCGGGGCGCGGGTGAGTCGGTTGGCGAAGGTCGAGATCGTGTACGCGCCGACGCCGAGCACCACGTCCAACGCGTGCCGGGGCTGGTAGCCGGTGGCCAGGAAGTCGTCCAGCTCGCCGTCGGGCACCGCGCCCCGGTGCGCCAGCACGGCCAGCGTGAACCGGCGCAGCGCCTCCAACCGGGGTTCGGGTAGCGCGGTGCCGGCGCGCAGCGCGGTGATCAGCTCGGGGCTCGCGTCGAGTCGGCCGAGGGTGCCGGTGTGCAGAGCGACGCAGACGTGACACTCGTTGGTGGTGGCAACGGCGAGAACGACCACCTCCCGCTCCAGCGGCGTGAGATCGGTCTGCTCGAACCCCGCGTTGGCGGTCAGGAAGCCGTTGAGCAGTTGTGGTGACTCGGCCATCAGCGCCACCGGGGTCGGCAGCCAGCCGAACCGGCCCTGCACTCCCTCGACGGACCGGCGGGCTGCGGCGGGTGCGGTTTCGGCGGTGTGTGCGACGAAGGTGGACATGGTTGCCTACTTTCCAGGGGCTCGATCGGGGCACGGTACGATAGTCAACGTGGTTGACGAAATAGTAAACGTGGTTGTCGAACATGGCAACCGCTGAGCCCGCGCGACCCGGCTTCGCGCTGCCACTGCTGCTGCTGGCCGGCTTCCGGACGCTGATCGACGACCTGCACGCCGAGCTGGCCCAGGAGGGGCACCCCGAACTGCGACCGCTGCACGGGTTCGTGCTCCAGGCCGTCGGCGCGGACGGCACGACCGCAACCGAGCTGGGCCAACGGTTGGGCATCTCCAAACAGGCCGCCGGCAAGACGGTCGACCGGCTGGTCGCCGTCGGCTACCTGGAGCGGGCCGACGATCCCTCCGACGCCCGACGCCGGCTGGTCCGGGTGACACCGCGCGGCGCCGACGGGTTACGTCGCTCGGCCGAGATCTTCGATCGGCTGCGCGAGCGGTGGGCCGACACCCTCGGACCGGACCGGGTCGACGCGATGGAGGACGACCTGCGCACGATGGCCTCGGCCAACTGGTTCCGGCTCGACGTGCCCGGCTGGTTCGGTGGCTGACCGCGGCCCGGCTCGGCGGAGGGTCAGGGGGTGCGGGCCAGCTCGACGAAGGCCCGCCACGCGGCCGGAGTGAAGGTCAGCAGGCCGCCGTCGCGGTCCTTGGAATCGCGGACGTGCACCCGGCCGGGCAGGGTTGTCGGCGACCTCGACGCACGCGCCGGCGTCGTTACCGCTCCGGGTGGACTTGTGCCAGCGGGCTCCCCCTGGGGCAGCACGTGCACCCTGATGTGCGGGCGGCGGGTGCACGCCACCAGGTGCCGGAGCTGCCCGGCCACCACCCCGGCACAGCCCTCCGCGAAGCGCTGCAACGCGGCCTCGTCGATCACGGCGGTGAGCTGCGGCGGGTGCTCCCGGTCGAGGATCGTCGGGACCGGCCCGACCGCCTGACTCGACGACCGCCATCGCAAGATCCACTCGGGCTTCATGAAAGTGCGGTATCCCCGGCCGCAGGACACCCCGACTTCATGGAAGCCGAGTGGATCAACGGCTTACCGGGCGCGGCACACCGCCACATTGCCGACCAGGGATGGGGCAAGCCCGGCGGACACATCTCACCGCGCCTGGCCGAACGGCGGGATACGGGAGCAGAGTGGATCCATGTCGGACGCGTACGTCATTGGTGACCCGGACGGGCTGTCTCCCCTGCTGGTCGCGCTTCGCGACGCCATCGCCCGGGAGTTGCACGCCCAACTGGCGCTGCGCGGCGAACGGATCGAGCTGGCCGACCTGCCGGAGGTGTCGTACCAGGTCACTCTGCGCGTGGACGAGACCCTGCGCAGCCCTCGCAGCCGTCGACATCCTCCGGTGCGGCCCGGACGCCCTCAGTCGCCTGAGTAGAGCCGCGACGGGTCGACGAGGACGACATCGGGACGCTGACCGGCCGCGTGCCGCAGTTCGTCGGTGAACCCCGCACCGCTCGCGAGCAGCAACCGGGCGTCCCGCACGTCCAGGCCGGGACGCGCGGCGAGCAGGTCACGTGCCCGGCCCAGCCGATCCAACTCGGGCCGACCCAGCGTGCGGCCCCACTTGACCTCTCCGATGGCGAGCAGTGGCCGAGGGCCGTCGCCGAACGGCGGCTCGCCGAACGCCACCAGGTCGAGTTCCAGGCTGGTACGGGTGGAGGGATCGGTGAGCACGGCGGCGCTGGCCTCCGCGACGACACCGCCGAACGTCTCCGGCGCGGAGAAGCGCAGGGCCCACTGCCTGACGATCTCCTCGAACGCTGGCCCCAGCACCGCGCTTGAGTACCGGCGATGAGAACGCCGCCACACGTCCGGGCCACGTCGCTGCTCCAGCGCCGTCCAGGCCGGCCGCATGATCGCCTGGTAGAAGGTGATGAGGGGTTCGACGATGCGGTAACGGCTACGCCCGCTGCGGAGCGGATCGGGTTCACGGAGGAGCAGACCGGCGTCCTCAAGGACGGTGAGCGGGTGCTGGAGGTCGGTGGCCTTCCGTCCGATGTACCCGGCGATCCCGCCTCGGGTGCCGTTGCCTTCGGCGACCGCGGCCAACACGGAATGGTAGAGCGCCGTATCCCGCAGGTCGGGATCCTCGGCGAGCAGATAGCGAGCCTCGCGGAACAGTGGGCGGGCCGGATTCAGCACCGCGCGCACGACCCAGTCGTCGAAATCGTCCAGCCCGTCGGGTGCATCGTCCTGGACGTACTCCCGCCGGTAGGCGGGCGTGCCCCCGACGATCGCGAACACCCGGACAGCCAGTGACGGATCATCGATCCCCCAGAACGTCGCGGCGGCCCGGTAGTCCAGCGGCGGCACTGACAGTTCCAGCCCGGCCCGTCCGCGCAGCGGGGCCGAACCGGCAAGCAGACCACCCATGAACGACAGTGCCGAGCCGCACAGCAGCAGGCGCGTACGGGATTCGGTGCGCTCGACCCGGCCCGGTGTGAGAGCGTGCTGAATGATCGACGGGAGGTCCCGAGTGGCTCGCGCAAGATAGGGGAACTCGTCGATCACCACGGTGACCGGGCGACGCTGGCCCAGTGCGAGCAGCGCGTCTACCGCACTCGACCAGTCTTCCAGGCGAAGCGGGCCAGGCGCGTCGGTGTGCCGGCCGAGAGCCTCCCCGAGTCGACGCAGCGACTCTGCCGGGGTCGCCTCGGTCGCCCCGAAGTAGAAACCGCCGGTGGCGCGGGCCAACTCGTACAACAGCAGAGTCTTGCCCTGCCGGCGACGGCCGCTGACCACGCCCAGCGTCGCACCTGGCCGGTCGTCCGTGGCGAACCGGACCAGCTCCGCCCACTCGACGTCGCGGTCGAAGATGTCAGCTGGTTTGGAGAGCTTCACTGCCACATCCTCACAGAATGTAGAACTACGCTTCTAAGAAGTGTAGTTCTACATTCTGCCAACGGGGGTTCAGTCCAGCCCGCCGTACGAGTGCAGGCCGGTGAAGAAGATGTTCACGCCGAACAGGTTCATCAGCATGGTGAGGAAGCCGAGCACCGCCAGCCAGGTGGCCACGTTGCGCTTGACGCTGGGCGTGGCCCGGGCGTGCAGGTAACCGGCGTACACGACCCAGGAGATGAAGGCCCAGGTCTCCTTCGGGTCCCAGCCCCACGGCCGACCCCACGCCGCCTCGGCCCAGATGGCTCCGGCGATCACCGCGAAGGTGAAGATCGGGAAGGCGAAGGCGTGCAGCGCGAAGGTCAGCCGCTCCAGGCCCACCGCGCCGGGCAGGCGCTTGGCCAGGGTGTACGGGAAGCTCCGCTTGCCCTGCTCGTACCCGTTGCGCATCAGGAAGCCGACCGCCGGCACCACACCGAGCAGGAAGATGCCGGACGCGAAGACGATGGTCGAGACGTGGATGACGAACCAGTACGAGTTCAGCGCCGGCACCAGCGGCACGATCGGCACGTACAGCACCAGCTCGGCGGTGGCGACCAGCAGCACCATCACCAGGGTCAGGAACAGCCCGAGTTTGCGCAGCGACGGCCGCTTCCAGAGCACCACCAGCCAGGCGGCGACACCGATGAACGTCACAGTGAGCACGAACTCGTACATGTTGCCCCACGGCATCCGGTCCGCGGCGAGGCCGCGCGTGACCAGGGCCGCCAGGTGCAGCACGGCGGCGACCGCGGTGGCGGCGACCGCGATCAGGCCGGCGAGGCGGGCACGTCGCGCCGACCGGTCGGCCGGGGCCGACGGCGGGACCGACGCGGGCGGTGGCGGCAGGGCGCCGCCGCCGGCACCCACCAGCTCGCGGACCGGAGCCGCCGCGGCGATTCGGGTACGCGCATTGCCCAGCGCGTACTCCACGGCGTGGCCGATCATCGCGACCAGGTACGTCAGGATCGCGAAGGTCACCAGATTGTCGGAGAGTGCGGACATCACTCGGCTCCTTCTCGCACGCCGGCCCGGTCAGTGGAGTCAGCGCCAGCGCCAGCCCGTTCGGCACCGCTGACGGCGGCGACGAGCTGGGTGAACTCGTCGGCGAACCCTGGGTAGTCGGTACGCGGCAACCCACCGACCTCCATCAAGCTACTACCGCTCGTCGGAGATCCTTCCCCGGGGTCGGCCGGCACCACCCGGAAGAACACCCGGCGACGCCGCCCGAACAGCGAGCCCATCAACCCGACGAGCAGCACACCGCAGCTGATCAGCAGCGGGGTCGCGCCGGGATCGTGCCGGACGGAGAGGGTGACGTACCGCTTGGTGTCCAGGAACTCGACAGTGGAGCCGTCGTCCAACGTCCAGGTCTCGCCCTTGCGGAGCAGTTTGGTGCCGACCTCCTTGACCTTGCCGGTCCGCACCTGCCGCTGGTCGAGTTGGTAGATCGAGCCGGGGATGCCGGCGTCCCGGCCGAGGTTGCCCCGGTAGGCGACCAGGTTCAGCACCGGGTTGCGCTCGGCCGGATACTGCGAGCGCACGAACGGCCCCTGCTCGGGCGCGGTGGGCAGGTAGATGCCGGTGAACGCCATCTGCTGATCCGGTGCGCGCTGCCCGGTGGCCGGGTCGACGTTCGCGTCCGGGAACGCCGCCAGCCCTTCGCTGGTCAGGCCCATGTCGCCGGTGGTGAGGAACGGGTCGTCACTGAGCTGGCTGTTGCCGAAACGGTCGGTGTAGCGGATCACCGGGGCGTACCCGTGGCCGAGCAGGTAGACGCTCGCGTCCTTCAACCGCAGCGGCGAGTTCACCGAGAAGTCCGCGCTGCGGGTGGGCTCGTCCGGGCCGTCGACGGTGACCGTGGCGTTGAAGAACTCCGGCTGGCCGGACGGCAGGAACCGGGCCTGGAAGTCGTCCAGCCGCAGGCAGAAGCGGGGCAGGTCCGCGCTGTCCACGCGGGGGCCGAGCTTGGCCTCGGCGAACTGCTGACGGGTGTTGCAGAACGTGTTGTCCGCGCCGGCCACCAGCAGCCGGTTGCCGCTCCAGCCGTACCACGAGCCGAGCGCGACGCCGATCAACACCGCGATCAGCGACATGTGGAACAGCAGGTTGCCGGTCTCCTTGAGATAGCCCTTCTCGGCGGAGACCTCGTCGCCGCGCACCTGCACCCGCCAGCGGCGCTTGCGCAGCACCTCGGCGATCGCCGTGGTGCCACCGGCCGGTGCGGGCAGCACGGTGTGCTGCGGCAGCCGGGCCATGCGCTTCGGCGCGGCCGGCGGCCGGGCCCGCAACGCCCGCGCGTGGTCGCGCAACCGGGGCGTGATGCAGCCGATCAGGGAGGTGAACAGCAGCAGGTAGATCGCGGAGAACCAGACCGAGCCGAAGACCTCGAAGGCGCCGATCCGGTCCAGTCGGGGAGCCCAGTCCGGGTGGTCGACGAAGTACTGGTTGACCTTCTCCGGGCTGATCCCGCGCTGCGGCAGCACCGAGCCGGGGATCGCGGCGACAGCGAGCAGGAAGAGCAGGATCAGCGCCGTACGCATGCTGGTGAGCTGCCGCCACGAGTTGCGCAGCAGGGCCAGCAGCCGGTTGGGCCGACGCCGTGGCGCCGGGGCCACGGTCTCCGGTCGGTCGTCGACGACCGTCATCAGATGCTCACCTCGCCCACCCCGACGGTGGTCTGCAACCAGATCACGAAGCTCTGCCATCCGCCGGTGACCAGCGCCAGGCCGATCAGGATGAGCAGGGCGCCGCCGACCCGGGTGACCCAACGGCTGTTGCGCCGGACGGCGCGGAAGACCCCGAGCAGGCGTTCGAAGCCCAGCCCGAAGACGACGAACGGTATCCCCAACCCGAGGCAGTACGCCACGGCGAGCACCATGGCACGGTCGGTCTGGCCGCTGGCGGTGGCCATCATCATCACCGCGCCGAGCGTGGGGCCGGTGCAGGGCACCCAGCTGAGCGCGAAGACGGCCCCGAAGACCGGTGCGCCGAGCAGGCCGGCGGCGGGTAGCCGGGAGATCCGGAACTCCCGTTGCAGGGCCGGAATCATCCCGAGATAGGCGATACCGAGCACGATGATCAGCGCGCCGGCAACGATCTCCAACTGCCGCTCGTAGTCGAAGAAGACCCGGCCGATGGTGGCGAAGAGGATCGCGCTGGCGACGAAGACGACTGTGAAACCGGCGATGAAGAGCAGCGTGCCCGCGAGCACCCGGCCCTTCACCGCGCCGACCCGCGCGACCCGCTCCCTGACGGCGACACCGCCGGTGGCCGGTGCGGGCTCGGCCGCCGCTCGGCGACCCTCCAGGTCGGCGCCGGCCAGACCGGTGACGTACGACAGGTAGCCGGGGACGAGCGGGAGCACACACGGGGAGAGGAAGCTGACCAGGCCGGCGAGCGCCGCCGCGCCGATGGCGAGCAGCAGCGGCCCGCTGAGGGCCAACTCCTTGAAGGTCTCGCCCATCAGCCCGACGCCGGCTTCTCGGCCGCGATCCGCTCGACGATCGGTTGCAGGCCCTCCTGCTTGACGGCGGCTCGGATCACCACCGCGATCCGACCCTCGCGGTCCAGCACCACCGTCGCCGGAACGAAGTTCGGCGGGATGTCCAGGGCGAGCGCAAGCCGGCTGGACGGGTCGAACAGGCTCGGATAGGTGACCCGACCCTGCTCGAACGCCTTGGCCTTGTCCCGCTCGTCCTGCACGTTCGCGCCGAGGAAGGTCACCCCGGAGCCCTTGGTGGCCTGGTAGGTCGCTTCCAGGTCGTCGGCCTCGGCACGACACGGCGCGCACCAGGAGCCCCAGAAGTTGAGCACCACCACCTGGCCCCGGGCCTGGCTGACGTCGTAGGTGCCGCCGGCCAGCAGCTCACCGGCGAGCTTCGGAGGTGCCGAGCGCTGGTCCGGCGCGCACTCGAAGATCCCGTCGGTGGTGGTCGTGCAGGTCTTCTCCTGCCCCTTCGACGACGTGCAGCCGACCAAGGCCACCGCGGCGACGGCGGCGAGCACGCCGGCGGTCCACCTCCGGGCGTTCATCAGGCCCCCTTGGCCGTCCGGGCGGTCGCGGACAGAGCGATCAGGTGCGCGGCCGGCTCGCTGTAGCCGATGCCCACCACCTTCGCGCCGTCGAAGTGGAACGAGGTGAGGCTCGCCAGCCCACACTGCCGCTTACGCGGGTCGTGCCAGAGCCGCTTGCGCTCGACGTAGCGGCGCAGCGTCCAGATCGGGAGCTGGTGCGACACCAGCACCGCCTCACGCCCCTCGGCGGCGACCCGGGCGGCGTGCACGGCGGCGAACATCCGCTCGGCGATCACCCGGTACGCCTCACCCCAGGACGGGGTCACCGGGTCGCGCAGCACCCACCAGTTACGCGGGTCGCGGAACGACCCGTCACCCGGGGACACCTTCTTGCCCTCGAACCAGTTGGCGCTCTCGATCAGCCGCTCGTCCACGCCGACCGGTAGCCCGAACTGGGCGGCGATCGGCTCGGCGGTCTGCTGGGCGCGCTCCAGCGGGCTGGCCACCACGTGCACGATCTCCCGCTCGGCCAGGCCCTGCGCGGCGGCCTTGGCCATCTGCACACCCAGCTCGGAGAGGCGGAAACCGGGCAGTCGACCGTAGAGGATCTGGTCGGGGTTGTGCACCTCGCCGTGCCGGAGCACGTGGACCACCGTCTTGCTCACCGCTGCGCTCCCTTTGTTCGCGACTGCGGGGCTCGCAACACCGGCTCACTCCTCGCGCTCACCGCTACCCCCGTGACCAGCCGCTGCCGCCGCGTTCGCCGCCGTGGGCAGCGCTGCGGCGATGTGCTCCAGAGCGTCGTCGTCGATCGCCGCCGACACGAACCACGACTCGAACGCGCTCGGCGGCAGGTAGACGCCAGCGGCGAGCATCGCGTGGAAGAACGCCTTGAACGCCGGCACCTGCTGGGTGCGGGCGCTGTCGTAGTCGACCACGTCGGCGTCCGTGAAGAAGATCGAGAACATGCTGCCCGCGTACGAGAGTCGGTGCGGGACCCCGGCGGCGGCCAGCGCGTCGGACGCCAGCTTGCCCACGACGGCGGCCGTCTCGTCGAGGCGGCGGTAGAGCGCGTCGTCGGCGAGTCGCAGCGTGGCCAGGCCGGCGGCGCAGGCCAGCGGGTTACCGGAGAGCGTGCCGGCCTGGTAGACCGGGCCGGCCGGCGCGAGTCGCGCCATGATGTCCGCACGCCCGCCGAAGGCGGCGGCGGGCAGGCCACCACCCATGACCTTGCCGTACGTCCACAGGTCGGCGTCGGAGGCGTCGAGGCCGTGCCAGCCGGCGCGGGAGACCCGGAACCCGGTCATCACCTCGTCGACCACCAGCAGGGCGCCGTGCGCGTGCGCGATCCGGGCGAGCTGCTGGTTGAAGCCGTCGCGGGGGGCGACCACGCCCATGTTGCCGGCGGCGGCCTCGGTGATCACCGCGGCGATGTGCGGGCCCTCGGCGGCGAAGGCCTCCTCGACGGCCCGGATGTCGTTGTACGGGAGAACGATCGTCTCGCTGGCCGCCGCGCCGGTCACGCCGGGCGAGTCGGGCAGGCCCAGGGTGGCCACGCCGGACCCGGCGGCGGCGAGCAGCGCGTCCACGTGCCCGTGGTAGCAGCCCGCGAACTTGATGATCTTGGATCGGCCGGTGAAGCCGCGCGCCAGCCGGATCGCCGACATTGTCGCCTCGGTGCCCGAGTTGACCAGACGAACCTGCTCCATCGGGGTCCGGTCGACCAGCTCGGCGGCCAACTCCACCTCACCCGGGGTGGGGGTGCCGAAGCTGGTGCCCCGGGCGGCGGCGGCCTGCACGGCGGCCACCACCTCGGGGTGGGCGTGCCCGAGGATCAGCGGACCCCACGAGCAGACCAGGTCGACGTAGCGGCGGTCGTCGGCGTCGTACAGCCACGGACCCTCGCCACGGACCATGAAACGCGGGGTACCGCCGACCGCCTGGAAGGCGCGCACAGGGGAGTTCACCCCGCCCGGCACGAGGGCTCGGGCGCGGTCGAACAAGGCCTCGGAGGCCGGCGCAACGGCTGGGTAGCGGCCGGATCCGGCGGAAAAGATGTCGGTCACGATGCCGCCATTGTGTCAGCGCCGCACTGTCAACCAGCAGCCACCCCGCGGAGGGGTTACCGGGCTCACCCCTGGCCGGCGGTGGACAGCGGCGGCAGCGCGGGGCCGAGGCGACGGCTCGTGACCTCGGCGGGCGGCGGCTCGTGACCTCGGCGGGCGGCGGCTCGCGGCCTCAACAGGCCGGGCCGGGCGGATCGCGCTAGGCTGACCGGGTGGATCGTGCCGAACTGTCCATCACGCTACACCGGACGGGCGACGAAGCAGTGCTGCGCCTGGCCGGTGAGATCGACATGCTCACGGCTGCCCAGCTCTCCACGGTGGTGAACGAGGTGCTTGCGGACCCACCCCCGCGGATCGTGCTCGACCTGGGTGGTGTCACCTTCTGCGACTCGCAGGGCCTGGGCACCCTGGTCGTGCTCAGCCGCAAGGCCAGCCATGCGCAGAGCCTGCTGATGCTGACCCACGTGGGCGATTTCCTGATCCGCGTCCTGGACATCACCGGCCTCCGCAGCGCCCTGATGATCCGCAACGACCAACCCGCCGGCTGACCCCTCGCCCGGGTCGATCATGGGGTTGGCGCGCCAACCCCATGATCAACGCAGGTCAGGGGGTGGGGATGTCGCGGGAGCGGAAGGTCAGCAACGCCACTGTCAGCAGGCCAGCCGTCGCCGCCGTCAGGACGGCCAGCGGGGTGACCGACCAGCCCTGGCCGAGGACCTGGGGAGTGTGGGTGAACGGGGAGATATCCAGTGCCCACTGGTCCAGTCCCAGCACCGCACCGAGCTGACCGAGCAGCAGACAGCCGGCGAGCACCGCCCAGGCACCCCCGGAGAGACGGGGCAGCCAGCCGACAAGCAGCGCCGCCAGCCCGGCCAGCACCCAGGCCGCGGGCACCTGGGCCAGCCCGGCACCGAGCAGCCGCGGCAACTCGCCGCCGACGTCGGAGACGCTGAGCCCGTAGGCCAGCCCGGTGGCGAGCCCGGCGACGCTCAGCACCACCGCCGGGCCGAGCAGCGCGAAGACCAGATGCGCCGCCAGCCAGCGGGTCCGGCTCACCGCCGTCGCGAGCAGCGGTTCGGCCCGTCCGGCGGTCTCCTCCGCCCGGGCCCGCAGCGCGGCCTGGATGCCGTACCCGGCGGCCGCCAGCGCGGTCAGGCTCAACGTCCCACCGAGGTACGCCTCGGCGAACGCCGAGCTGCCGCCGAATCGGGACAGGATTTCGGCCACCTGCTGGTTGCCCCGCACCGCGTCGCCGGCGGCGTCCGCCGCCCCGCCGAGCACCAGGCCCAGCAGCCCGAAGCCGACGGTCCAGCCGAACAGTTGGGTCCGGTGCAGCCGCCAGGCCAGACCGAACGGGCCAGCCAGGCCGGCACCGGCGGTGGCCGGGCCGAGCCGGGACGGAAACACCCCCGCGCCGAGGTCACGGCGGACCGAGACGGGGTACGCGACGAGCGCGACCACCGCACCGAACAGCACCGGCAGCAGCAGCACCCACCAGCGCTCATCGGCGTAGGCCCGGCTCCGTGCCGACCAGCCCAGCGGCGAGAGCCAGCTCAACCACTCGGCGCCTCCGCCGGTGCCGCCGGAACCACCGGCGTCGCCGGCCAGCCGCAGCACGAGAGCCAGCCCGAGCGCACCCAGGCCGATCCCCCGCGCCCCACCCGCGCCCTCGGTGAGCTGCGCGGCCAGCCCGCCGACAGTGGCGAAGACGACACCGGTGAGCGCCACGCCGGCGCCGAAGAGCACCGAACCCGCGCCGGGCAGGCCCGCCGCGACCAGGCCGCCGGCGATGAGCAGGCCGAGCAGCACATTCGCGGCGTACGTCACAAGCAGCGCGGCGGTCAGCCCGGCGTAGCGGCCCAGCACTGTCGCGCCGAGCAACTCCCGCCGGCCGGCCTCCTCCTCGGTCCGGGTGTGCCGGACGACGGTGAGCACGCTGATCAGCCCGGCGATCACCGCCAGCAGACCAGCGCGCTGGACGGTGAGCGCGCCGACGCTGTCGCCGTACACCGGGCCGAGCAGGGCGACGATCGACGGGTTGCTCGCCGTTCCGGTGAGGTACGCGGCCCGCTCGGCGGCGGTCGGGTACAGCTCGGCGTACGCGCTGGCGTAGCTGGCCGGCAGCACCGCCAGCAGCAGGATCCAGATCGGCAGCAGCACCCGGTCCCGGCGCAGAATGAGGCGTACCAGGTGCCGCGTCCCGGTGAGGGCCGTCATGACGGCACCTGCTCGGTCTGGTAGTGCCGCAGGAACAGCTCCTCCAGTGTCGGCGGCTGACTGACCAGACTCCGTACGCCGATCTCGGTGAGCTGGCGCAGCGCGCTGTCCAGCGCGGCACTCTCCACGTCGAAGCGCACCCGTTGCCCGTCCACCCGCAGGCCGTGGACGCCGGCGAGCTGGTCCAGCCCGTCCACCGGACCGGTCAGCTCGGCCTCGATCGAGGTGCGGCGCAGGTGGCGTAGCTCGGTCAGGGTGCCGGTCTCCACGTCGCGTCCGTTGCGGATGATCGTCACCCGGTCGCAGAGCGCCTCCACCTCGGCCAGGAGGTGGCTGGAGAGCAGCACGGTACGACCGTCGGCCTTGGCCCGCCGGACCCAGTGTTGGAACACCTCCTCCATCAGCGGGTCCAGCCCGGAGGTCGGCTCGTCCAGGATGAGCAGTTCGGCGTCCGAGGCGAGGGCCGCCACCAGGCCGACCTTCTGTCGGTTGCCCTTGGAGTAGGCCCGTCCCTTCTTGCGCGGGTCCAGCTCGAAGGAGTCCAGCAGCTCGGCCCGGCGGGTTGGGTCCAGCCCGCCGCGCATCCGGCCGAGCAGGTCGATGACCTCGCCGCCGGAGAGGTTGGGCCAGAGCGTCACATCGCCCGGCACGTACGCCAGCCGGCGGTGCAGGGCCACCGCGTCGCGCCAAGGGTCACCGCCGAGCAGGCGGACGGCCCCCGCGTCCGTCCGCAGCAGGCCGAGCAGTGCCCGGATGGTTGTCGACTTGCCGGCGCCGTTCGGGCCGAGGAAGCCGTGCACCTCGCCGGTGCGGACGGTCAGGTCCAGACCGTCGAGCGCCCGGGTCCGGCCGAAGGTCTTGACCAGGCCGGACACCGCAATGGGAGTTTCCATGTATCGGAAGCTACACTCGTTTCACAAAGTTGTGAAGACTGTGAGACCTGTGCAGCATGAGGTCCACACCAACACGCGGGAGGGCACCACATGGCAACCGGCGACAGCCACGACCCGGTGCACCTCTTCGTCGAGCGGATGGCGCTGGCCTTCGCCGAGGTGGGTTCCCCGCGGATGGCCGCCCGGGTGCTGTTCACGGTGATGAGCTCGGACGACCCCCTCACCGCCGCCGAGATCGGCGAGCGGCTCGGGGTGAGCGCGGCGGCGGTCAGCGGCGCGGTCCGCTACCTCACCCAGTTCGGCATGCTGATCCGCGAGCCGGTCCCCCGGTCGCGCCGTGATCGCTACCGGATGCCGGACAACCCCTGGTACGAGGCGACCATCACCAAGACCATGATCTACAAGACGTTCATCGACGTGGCCGAGGACGGGGTGGCCGCCCTCGGGGCCGAGACGCAGGCAGGTGAACGGGTGGCCGAGATGCGCGACTTCTTCATCTTCGTGCAGGAGGAGATCGACTCACTGCGTGAGCGGTGGCGCGCCCGGCGGGCCGCCACCGGCCACCTCAGGCCCGGCGAGGTCTGAACGTCAGGCGGTGTTGCCCCAGCGGGCCTGCTCAAGCATGCGTACCGCCCGGTCGTGGGCCTCCGAGTCGTCGGAACGGAGCAGCGTGGTCGCCTCGTCGACCGCGTCGGTGAGCCGCCGCCACTGCGTGTCGCGCTCCCGGACCAGATCCGACTGGGTGGCCAACTGCCGGGTCTTCACCCACAGCTCGACGAAGACCGACACCTTGGCCCGCAGCACCCACGGGTCGAACGGCTTGGTCAGGTAATCCACAGCGCCCACCTGGTAGCCCCGGAGAGCGAGCTGGGCGTCCCGGTCGGCGGCCGTGAGGAAGATGATCGGCACGTGCCGGGTCCGCTCCCGGCGCTTGATGTGGCTCGCCGTCTCGAACCCGTCCATGTCCGGCATCTGCGCGTCCAGCAGGATCACCGCGAAGTCGTCCACGAGGAGCTGCTTGAGCGCCGCCTCGCCGCTCTCCACCGCCACGGACTGAACCGGCAGACCCTGGAGGATCGCCTCCAGGGCCGTCAGATTCTGCCGCCGGTCGTCCACGAGCAGCGCCTTGGCGATCTGGGTCACGAAGTCTCCTCGGTCCGACTGCCGTTGATCCAGGACGACATCAACTCGATCAGGTCATCCAGGTCGACCGGCTTGGTGATGTAGTCGCTGCCACCGGCCGCGAGCGCCGACTCCCGGTCGCCCGGCATGGCCTTCGCGGTCAGGAAGACCACCGGCAGATCAGCGAACCGGTGGTTGCGGCGAATCTGGCGGGTGGTCTCGTAGCCGTCCTGGTCCGGCATCATGGCGTCCATCAGCACGATGTCCACCTCCGGATGCTCGGCCAACAGGCGGACCCCGTCCGCCCCGTTGTCCGAGTACAGCACGGTCATCCCGTGCAGCTCCAACGCGCTGGTCAAGGCGAAGACGTTGCGGACGTCGTCATCCACGATCAGCACCGTGGCGCCGTCCAGCTGACGGGTGGCCGGTGCCTCCGGGCGCTCCGGCAGCAGGTCCAGCGGCGGCATCAGCAGCGACGACGGCAGGCCGGCGCGCTGCGGAGACGGAAGCTGAGGCGCGACCACGGCATCCGGGGCCAGCACCTGCGGCACGAACAGGGTGAAGGTCGAGCCCTGACCGGGAGCGGACGACACGGTGATCGTGCCGCCGATCAGCCGGGCCAGATCGCGGCTGATCGACAGGCCCAGCCCGGTGCCGCCGTAGCGGCGGCTGGTCGTGCCGTCGGCCTGCTGGAACGCCTCGAAGATGATCGACAACTTGTCGTCGGAGATGCCGATCCCGGTGTCGATCACGGTGAACGCGATCACCTGCTGGGCGTTTGTCAACGCCGGCACGTCGAAGACCGCGTTCTCCGCGGCTGGGGCGATCCGCAACGTCACAGCGCCGTTGTCGGTGAACTTCACCGCGTTGGAGAGCAGGTTGCGCAGGATCTGCTGCAACCGCTGCGGGTCGGTCACCAGCGCCGGCGGCAGATCCTTGCTCACCCGTACCTGGAAGTCCAGGTTCTTCTCCTCGGCCTGCGGTGCGAACGCCTGCTCGACGTAGCCGCGCAGCTCGGCGAAGCGGATCTCGGTCGGCTCGACGTCCATCCGACCCGCCTCGATCTTGGACAGGTCGAGGATGTCGTCGATCAGGCGCAGCAGGTCGGAGCCGGACCCGTGGATGGTCTTGGCGAACTCGATCTGCTTCGGGCTGAGGTTCTGCTCCGAGTTCTCCGCCAGCAGGCGAGCCAGCAGCAGCAACGAGTTCAGCGGCGTACGCAGCTCGTGGCTCATGTTGGCGAGGAACTCCGACTTGTACGCCGAGGCCCGGGTCAGCTGCTGCGCCTTCTCCTCCAGGCCCAGCCGCGCCAGCTCGATCTCCCGGTTCTTCGTCTCGATGTTGCCCTTCTGCTCGGAGAGCAGAGTCGCCTTCTCCTCCAACTCGGCGTTGGTGCGCTGCAACTCCGCCGACTGCTCCTGCATCTCGTGCGCCAGCCGCTGCGACTGGGCCAGCAACTCCTCCGTACGCCGGTTGGCCTGGATGGTGTTGACCGCGATGCCGATGGTGAGCACCAGCCGCTCCAGGAACGCGAGGTGCAACTCGGAGAAGGCCGACACGCTGGCGAACTCGATCACGCCGAGCAGCTCACCCTCGAACAGCACGGGGAGCACCACCAGGTCGGACGGAGGTGTCTCGGCCAGACCGGACCGCAGGGTGAGCCGGCTGTCCGGAGAGGCGCTGACCCGGATCGTGCGACGGGACAGCGCGGTCTGCCCGACCAACCCCTCACCCGGCCCGAAGGTGACGTCGTTGCCCCGCGCCACGTAGCCGTACGACGAGGTCAACCGCAGCCGCATGCTGCCGTCGGTGTCGTCGGCCAGGAAGAAGGCACCGAGCTGGGCGTCGACAAGCGGGGTCACCTCCGTCATGATCATGCGGCAGACCTCGCCGAGATCGCGTTGGCCCTGCAACAGGCCGCCGATCCGCGCCAGGTTGGAGTCCAACCAGCCCTGCTCGGCGTTCTTCTTGGTCGTCTCCCGGAGGGTGACGATCATCTGGTTGATGTTGTCCTTCAGCTCGGCGACCTCGCCCTGCGCCTTGACGGCGATCCGCTGGGTCAGGTCGCCCCGGGTCACCGAGGTGGACACCTGGGCGATGGCCCGCAACTGCGTGGTCAGCGTCGAGGCGAGCTGGTTGACGTTCTCGGTCAGGTCGCGCCAGGTGCCGGACACGCCCTTCACCTGCGCCTGACCGCCCAGCTTGCCCTCGATGCCGACCTCGCGGGCCACCCGGGTCACCTCGTCGGCGAACGACGAGAGCTGGTCCACCATCGTGTTGACAGTCGACTTCAGCTCCAGGATCTCGCCCTGGGCGTCCACCGTGATCTTCTGCGACAGGTCACCCTTCGCCACCGCCGTGGTCACCGAGGCGATGTTGCGGACCTGGCTGGTCAGGTTCGACGCCATCGAGTTGACGTTGTCGGTGAGGTCGCGCCACGTACCGCTGACGCCCTTGACCTGGGCCTGGCCGCCCAGCTTGCCCTCGGTGCCCACCTCGCGGGCCACCCGGGTCACCTCGTCGGCGAACGACGAGAGCTGGTCCACCATCGTGTTGACAGTCGACTTCAGCTCCAGGATCTCACCCCGCGCATCCACAGTGATCTTCTGCGACAGGTCACCCTTCGCCACCGCCGTGGAGACCTGGGCGATGTTGCGGACCTGGGCGGTCAGGTTCGACGCCATCGAGTTGACGTTGTCGGTCAGGTCCCGCCAGGTGCCGGCGACACCGCGCACCTGGGCCTGACCGCCGAGCTTGCCCTCGGTGCCCACCTCGCGGGCCACCCGGGTCACCTCGTCGGCGAACGACGAGAGCTGGTCCACCATCGTGTTGACAGTCGACTTCAGCTCCAGGATCTCACCCCGCGCATCCACAGTGATCTTCTGCGACAGGTCACCCTTCGCCACCGCCGTGGTCACCGAGGCGATGTTGCGGACCTGGCTGGTCAGGTTCGACGCCATCGAGTTGACGT